>CAMBSN010000097.1 GCA_945870505.1 Candidatus Kuenenia stuttgartensis
GCCGCCAATCCCCATCCTGACCGCCACGGCAATGCGAAAGTCTGGCATTTCGCGACGGAGCCCGATGCGCCGGACGCCGGCTGGACGGTTCCCGCCGAATCACTGCTTGCCCGGTGGATGTCTGCGACCGGAGAAGCAGAAGAACGAAGTAACCTCGCTTCGGAACTCGAGCAGCTGTTAGCGGGTGGCGGCGTTGACGTGGCGCTGGACTCGCCCGATGCGGAACTGCGACGCATGCTCCTCTCCGCAAACGGACCGCTGCTGGCTCGTATCAAGCTCAGTGAGGATGCCGAGGCGGTCGCTTCAGAGACTGGCGGTGTCGGCATCGATCCGCGGCTTTTCGGCTTTGCTGCACAGGGTCTGCCGGCCGATGCAATGGTCGATGCCAACGATCTCTGCGTACAGGCTCCCTTCTCGATTGAGATCACGGTTCCGGCGGAGTGTGCCGCGGGCTGCGAGTTGGTCACGGCAGGAAAACTGCATCCGCAGGCTGGAGACGACGCGAGCGTGCAGCTTCACGCCAACGTTGGTCACGGTCTGGATATCGTGTCCTCAGGATTGTCGCCGGAGGTGCCGGTCGTGGCCCGCAAGGACTCCCCCGCATGGAAACGGTTCGAGGCCGCGTGTGCCGACTTCCGCAGCCTCTTCCCCAAGGCCCTCTGCTACGCGCGGATCGTGCCGGTCGACGAGGTGGTGACCTTCAATCTCTTCTACCGCGAAGACGGCGAACTGAAGCGACTGATGCTCGACGATGCCCAGGCGGAGGAACTCGACCGACTCTGGGACGAGTTGTTGTTTATCAGCCAGGAGCCCGTGGAGCTGGTCGATGTCTACGAGCAGATCATGGGCTATATCTCGCAGGACCGCTCCGACCTTGGGAAGTCGTTTGCGGTGATGCGGGAGCCGCTCGAGGCTCGTGCCACCGCCTTTCGGCAACGGCTTGTCGATGCCGAACCACTCCACATGGCACAGCTGCTCGACTTCGCGGCGCGGGCTTACCGTCGGCCGCTGAGTCCGGAGGAGACGCGGGAGCTGGGCGAGCTCTATGCGGAGCTCCGCCGCGACGACCTGCCGCACGAGCAGGCCTTCGTCCTCACGCTGGCCCGGGTGCTCGTTGCCCCCGCATTCCTCTATAAGGCAGAGTCGCCGGGGCCGGGGGCCGGGCCGCAGCCGGTGAGCGACGCCGAACTGGGCACGCGGTTGAGCTATTTCCTCTGGTCCTCGCTGCCGGATGCTGAACTCTCGCAGACGGCCGCAGCCGGGCGGCTGCACGAGCCAGAGGTGCTGCTCGCCCAGACGCGGCGGATGCTGCATGACACGAAAGCGCGGCGGCTTGCTGAGGAATTCGGCACGCAGTGGCTCCACGTCCACGGCTTCGCCGAGCACGACGAGAAGAGCGCGGAGGTATTTCCGACGTTTGCCGCCCTGCGTGGGGCGATGGAGGAGGAGACGATCCTATTTCTCGCCGACTTCCTGCAGAACGACCGCTCGATCCTGTCGCTGCTCGATGCCGACCACACGTTTCTGAACGAAGAGCTGGCAAAACATTATTCCATTCCCAGCGTGGAGGGCTCGCAGTGGCGAAGGGTGGACGGCGTGCGGCAGCACGGCCGCGGCGGCATCCTCGGGCTGGCATCCGCGCTCGCGACGCAGGCCGGGGCGTCACGGACGAGCCCGATTCTGCGGGGCAACTGGCTGAGCGAGGTGCTCCTCGGCGAGAAGCTGCCCAAGCCCCCAAAGAACGTGCCGCTCCTGGCGGAGACGGTGCCCCAGGGGCTCACCGAGCGGCAGCTGATCGCGCAGCATTCGAGCGATGCCGCCTGCGCCAAGTGCCACATGAGAATCGATCCGTTTGGATTCGCACTCGAGCACTACGACGCCATCGGCAGGCGTCGCACGCAGGATGCGGCCGGTCTTCCTATCGACGCCGCCACGACGCTGATGGACGGCACGCCGATCGACGGCCCCGACGGCCTCCGCAGCTACCTGCTCAGCGCCCGTCGCGACACGTTTGAAAGGCAGTTCTGCCGCAAGCTGTTGGGCTACGCTCTGGGCAGGGCGGTGCAGCTCTCCGATGAGCCGCTGCTTGACGAGATTCAGGCCATGCTGGCGGGCAACGGCCACCGTGTTCACGTGGCGATCGAGGCGATCGTGTCGAGCCCGCAGTTTCGCGATATTCGCGGTGCCGACGCGGCCGATGCTGAGGAATAGAATGGCTCCATCACAGTGGGAGGATCAGCGATGACCAAGCGAATCATTTCGCGGCGGACCATGCTCCGTGGCCTGGGTGTTTCCATGGCGCTGCCGTGGATGGAGTCGCTCTCCGTCTGGGGAAATGATGCGAAGGCGGTCGCGGGCGAGGCTCCGGTGCGGCTGGCGGTGCTCTTCGCCGGCAACGGCTTCCATTCAAAGGAGTGGTGGGCCGAGGGTGCGGGAGCCGACATGAAGCTCGGCAAGGTGCTCGAGCCGATCGCCAGCTTCCGCGAGAAGCTGCTCTTCGTGAAGGGGCTGTACAACGAGCAGGCGCGGAAGGGGAACATCCACAGCTCCCAGACGGGTAATCTCCTCTCCGGCGCCCCGCTGGCCTCCGGCGGCGACATCCGCTCGGGCACGAGTGTGGACCAACTGCTCGCCCAGAGCTACGGCCGCGCGACGAAGGTGCCGAGTCTCGTGCTGGGCTGTGAGAAGTCGAATCCCTCGGTCCACAAAAACTACTCGATGCTGTACAGCTCCCACATCTCGTGGAGTACGCCAACGACTCCCACTCCCTTGGAGCTCTACCCCGCGCTCGCCTTCGACAGGCTCTTCAAGGAGGGGGCGGAGAAGGGTGACGAGAGCGTGCTCGACGCCGTGATCGCGGAGGCGGGCGACCTCCGACGGCGGATCAGCACGTCCGACCGGCGGAAGCTCGACGAATACCTCGACAGCGTCCGCGACGTGGAGCAGCGGATCGCCAGCGCCGGGCAGCGCGGCGACCTTCAGGGCTGGAAGCCGACGCTTGCCAAGCCAGACATGCCGCGGCCGGCCGACGGCATCCCGCAGGATATCGCCGAGCACATGCGGATGATGTGCGACATCCTCGTGCTCGCGTTCCAGACCGACACCACACGGATCGTCACGCTCAAGCTCAACAACGACCACTCGGCGCTACGGTTCCCGAACCTGTCGCGGACCGACAATCCCGCGCAGGGCATCGACTACATGATCCACCACTTGCTCTCCCACTCCGACGGAGCTGACTGGCTCAAGGTGAACCAGTTCTTCATGGAGCAGATGGCCCACATTGCTCGTAGGCTCGACGCGATCGACGAGGGGGGCCGCACGGCGCTCGACAACTCGATGATCATGATGTGTTCGAGCATGATGGTCGGTTTGACACACGACAACAACCAGCTGCCGGTGGCGGTGCTCGGCCGGGCCGGCGGTCGGATGGAGACGGGCCGCGTGCTCGACTACTCCAAAGCCGACCAGAGGCAGATGTGCCGGTTGTATCTGTCGATGCTCGACAAGATGGGTGTGCCACAGAAGACGTTCGGCGATGCCACGGAACCGCTCGCCGAGGTCTGAATCGGGTATGGAAACAACCAATGCTGACGACGCCGGCAACCTTGGTCGCCTCGTGGTGGCGGCCGTGGCCGTGGTGGTTACGGTGGAGGACGCCTCCGCATGACGATGACCGCCGTGTCTCCTGGGGATGCGGTGGCTGGATTTCCGTTATAGAGTGGATGGGTATGAACGGCCTCCTTCGCCCAACGCTGACCGCCGGCCTCGTGCTCGGCCTGCTTGGATCGCCCCCTAGCGTGGCGTCGCCCACGCCGGAGCAGGTCGCGTTCTTCGAGACGAGAATCCGGCCCGTGCTCTCCCAGCACTGCTATCAGTGCCACTCCGCGGATGCCCTGCGGACCGGCACGCTCAAGGCCAGCCTGTTGGTGGACTCGCGGGCTGGCATGGCCAAGGGTGGGGAAAGCGGTGCCGCGGTGGTGCCGGGCAAGAGGGAGGACAGCCTCCTCCTTGCGGCGCTCAAGTACGACGGCTTCGAGATGCCCCCCGCCGGAAAACTCCCCGACGAGGTGATCGCAGACTTCGAGACATGGATCGACATGGGGGCTCCCGACCCCCGGGACGAACCGCTCGCCGCCGTCGACGAGCGGACGATCGACGTCGAGGCGGGACGCAGGCACTGGTCGTACCGTCGCCTCGCGCCGGTGACGCCGCCGGAGGTGGCCGCGGCCGGCTGGGTGAGGAACGACATCGACCGTTTCATTCTCGCCGCGCAGGAGAAGGCGGGGATTGCCCCGGCCCCTGAAGCGGCCAAGGCCACGCTCGTCCGCCGGTTGTATTTCGACCTCACGGGCCTGCCGCCGTCGCCCGAGGAACTGAGGGCGTTCCTCGACGACGCTGCGCCCGACGCCTACGAAAAGCTCGTCGATCGGCTGCTGGCCAGCCCACGGTTCGGCGAGCGCTGGGCCCGCCACTGGCTCGACACGGTGCGCTTCGGGGAAAGCGGTGGCTACGAGTTCGACGGCGATCGCCCCAACGCCCACCACTACCGCGACTGGGTGATCAAGGCCCTCAATGCCGACATGCCCTACGACGAGTTCCTGCGGATGCAGGTGGCGGGCGACCTGATCCAGCCCGGCGACTTCGCCGCGACGGCGGCCACCGGGTTTCTCGTGGCCGGGCCGTATCCGGGGCAGGTGACGGCGAAGACGGCCGAGCCGATCCGCTACGACCAGCTCGACGACATGGTGGCCTCGCTTGGGTCGAGCGTGCTCGGCATGACGATCGGCTGCGCCCGTTGCCACGACCATAAATACGACCCGATCGGCCACCGCGACTACTACGCGATGATCGCCTGCGTCGGTAAGGCTGTGCAGGCGGATCATGCGATCGACCTCGATCCGGTGGTCAGCCGGCAGCGGCGTGAGGCCTGGCTCGCGGAACGGGGGCCGGTGGCGGCCGCCTTCGACCGGTTCCTCGCCACGGAGATTCCCGCGCGGGTGGCGCGGTGGTTGGCCGCGGAGGCGCCGGCCCGGCAGGCGGCAGCGTGGCTCACGCTCGATCCCGAGTCGATGAAGGCCGCCAAGGCGACGCTCGCGGCCGACCCGGACGACACGATCGTCGCATCCGGCTCGCTCGGCCCCGACGACATTTACACGCTCACGTTCCGCACCCATCAGCGCGGAATCAAGGCGCTGCGGCTCGAGGTGCCGGCGGCGGCTGCTGCCCCCGGGGGCGGCCCGGGCACCTCCGGCGACGGCAGCGTCTTTCTCTCGACGGCGGTGGTCACGGCAGCGCCATTGATCGCGGCCCCCGGCCGCGCGGCCGTCACGCCGAAGCTGAAGGCCATGACGGCCACGGCCGAGGCGCCCGGAAGCGAACTCGACAAGGCCGTCGATGCAAACAACCTCACCGGCTGGAGCGTGGGCGACGCGTCGGGCAAGGATCACGCCGCCGTGTTCGCGTTTGAAGAACCGGTCGGCTTCGATGGCGGCACGCTGCTCACCGTGGAGCTGCGGTTCGAGAACGGGCATCACGGGCTCGCGCGGCTGCGGCTCGCCATCACGACCGAGCCCGCCGAGCCGGCCGGAAACGCACTGGTTGCGGCTGCCGCTCCGCAGGCCGCCCGCGAGATCGCGGCGGTGCTCGACTCGGCCCGGTCGGCCGGCCGGGATCTGTCCGACCCGGCGGTCGCACGAGAGGCCGCGCGGTGGTTGGGGCGGTTCGACGCCGAAACGGAACGGGAAGTGGCGCTGCTCGCCGCCGTTGATGCCAGGGAGCCGCATCCGGAGCTCGTGACCGTCTACGCCGTGACCAACGGCCCCTGGGTGATCACCGGCAACGCGCAGGCCGTGAAGAGCGGCAGCCAGGACGTGTTCGTGCTCGCCCGTGGCGAGGTGGGCCGCAAGAAGGGCAAGGCGATCCCTGGATTCGTGCTGGCCACGCTTTCCGCGGACGACGCCGAAACGAGGCTCCTTTCCGGTTCCGACGCCCAGCCGCTCGCCGATTCCCGACTGGGGCTGGCCGCCTTCCTCACCGATGCGGCTCACGGCGCCGGCCCGCTCGCCGCCCGCGTGATCGTGAACCGGCTCTGGCACCATCACTTCGGCCGCGGCATCGTGGCCACGCCCAACGACCTCGGCACGCAGGGCGACCCGGCCACGCATCCCGAACTGCTCGAATGGCTCGCCAACCGGCTCGTGGAGAACCGCTGGAGCCTGAAGAGCATCCACCGGCTGATCGTCACGAGCGCCGCCTACCGGCAGTCGGGAGCGGGGAGCGCGGCGGGGCGAGCGCAGGATCCCGACAACAAGCTGCTCTGGCACCGCAAGCCGATGCGGCTCGAGGGCGAGTCGATCCGCGACGCGCTGCTCGCGGCCGCCGGCACGCTCGACCCGAAGATGTATGGCCGGACCGGGCTCGACGTGAATGCGCCGCGGCGGAGCATCTACCTGACGGTGAAGCGGAGCGAGCCGATCGGATTCCTGCAGGTATTCGACCAGCCCGAGCCGGTGCAGCCGGTGGGCGCCCGCGGCGTGGCGACCGTGCCCACGCAGGCGCTGACGATGATGAACTCGCCCTTCGTGCGGGTGGCGGCCGAGGCGCTCGCCGCCCGCTCTCGCACGGCGCTCGGGCTCGAGCCCACCGCCGCGGCGGGCGTGGCGGCGATCGACTTCTGCTTTACGGCGGCGGTCTCCCGGCAGCCGAGCGACGCGGAGCGGGCCCGGTTCGCCGAGCTGCTCGCCGCCCGCGAGCAGGTGGCCGGCGGCGATGCGGCGGGCCGGCAGGCGGCCCTCGCCGACGTGTGCCATCTGATCTTCTGCCTGAACGAGTTTGTGTACGTTGATTGAAGTTCGCCGGTCGCCGCTGACACGAGGAGAAAGCCATGAGCGAATCGCCATCCCGAATCGGTGAACTCCTCCTGCCGGCCCGCCGCAGCTTCCTGCGAGATGCGGGGCTCGGTTTCGGCGGACTGGCGCTGGCGTCGCTTTTGGGGGAGGAGTCGTGGGCGAACACCGCCGGCGGGGCTGCCGTTGGTTCGCTCCCCCACCATCTGCCCAAGGCCAAGCGCGTGATCTGGCTGTTCATGACTGGCGCCCCGTCGCAGGTCGATACCTGGGACTACAAGCCCGAACTTCAGGCCCGCCACGGCCAGCCCCTGCCCGGGGCCGACAGCGAGGTGGGCTTCTTCCAGACGAGCGGCACCTGCCTCGCCAGCCCGTTTCAGTGGGCCCAACACGGCCAGTCGGGCACATGGGTGAGCGACCTGTTTCCCCACCTCTCAAAGCACGTAGACGACATGTGCTTCATCCATTCCATGCACCTGCGGGCCAACAACCACGCCCCCGCGGCGATGGAGTTGATGTCCGGCTTCAATCGGCCCGGCATGCCGAGCATGGGCGCCTGGCTCGACTACGGCCTTGGCAGCATGAACCACGATCTGCCGAGCTTCGTGGTGATGCACGAGCGGAAGCCCCGCGGCGACGACCAGATCTGGTCGGCTGGATTCCTCCCCAAGAGTCATCAGGCGCTGGCCATCGACGCCCGGCGGCCGGTGGCCATCGACAACCTAACGCTTCGCACCGGGCAGTCGCTCGACGCGCAGCGGGCGGAGCTCGATCTCCTCTCGACGGTCAACGCCGAGCATGCAGCGCTACGGCCGACGCAAGCTGATCTCGCGGCCCGCATTTCGAGTTTCGAACTGGCCTACCGCATGCAGTCGGCCGCACCCGAGGCGATCGACCTCGCGCAGGAGCCGAAGCTCGTGCATGAGCTCTACGGCACCGAGGATCCCGCATGCCGGGTGTTCGCCAGGCAGTGCCTCACCGCGCGGCGGCTCCTGGAGCGGGGTGTGCGGTTCATCCAGATCTTCGCGGGGCGGGGCGTGGCCGGTGATGGCAGCGTCGACGACGTGCCGTGGGACGCCCACAGCAACATCGAGACCAACCACCGCGAGTGCGGCCTGGCGACCGACCGGCCGGCGGCCGCGCTTCTCGCCGACCTCAAGGCCCGCGGGATGCTCGACGACACGCTCGTGATCTGGGGGGGTGAGTTTGGCCGCACGAGCGACTCGCAGGGGGGCACGGGCCGCGACCACAACCCGGGCGGGTTCACGATCTGGATGGCCGGCGGCGGCGCGAAGCCGGGCTTCCACTACGGCGCGACCGACCCATTCGGCTACAAGGCGGTGGAGAACAAGGTGCACGTCAACGACCTGCACGCCACGCTCCTGCACCTGCTCGGCATCGATCACCAGCAGCTGACCTACCGCCACAACGGCCGCAACTTCCGCCTCACCGACGTCGGCGGCCAGGTGATCCACGACCTGATCGCGTAGCGGGGGGTTCCCCGCCGGCGCTGGTGGGAGACCGGTCTCGGGAATGGGAGCCGGAGACGTCATGCGCTCGATGGGTGGCCCGCGGACGTGTGTCTATGAGTCGATGGGACCGGCCAGACCGCCCTCGGCCACCTGTCCTCAATGTTGAGCCGCGTCCTGCTGTGCCGGCTCACGTGAGCCGCCGAGCGTCTTATACGGGTCCTCCAAGAGCCTCGCGCGGCCGCTGTCCAAGCCCAACGCCGTGAGGCGTGGGGTGAACCACCACACGATGCAGCGTCCAGCGTGGTTCGCCCGCGGCCTCACGGCCGGTCGGCTTTCACTTACCGTGCACTCGAGCGCGAGGATCAAGTGTGAACCGTATGAATCCTGTGCCCAGAGGCAAGAATTCGCCTTCGAGGTGCTTTGCCGACCGCAAACCAGCCAAATACGAGTCGACGAAACCCGGACGTTGCAGTTGAATGGCTGTCTCATTATCAGCACACCCTCGTACCCCGGACTCTCCTCATGACCGATCCCCTGCTTCATGCGTGGAACCTCAACCTTGGCTACGCGAAACGCCTCGTGGCCGACATTCCAGACGACAAGATGGCCCTGCAGCCAGCCCCGGAGATGAACCACGCAGCGTGGGTTCTGGGTCACTTGGTCTGCACTGCCGACATGCTCGGAGCCATGATCGGCGTGAAGCCCGTGTGCCCGCCGGAATGGACCGCTCTCTTCGACTGGAACTCGAGCCCGTCCAGCGATGCCAGCAAATACCCCTCGAAGGCCACGCTCCTGAAGGCACTCGAAGACGCCCACGCTGAAGTCGCCGCTGCCCTTCCTGCCATCCCTGAGTCTCGATGGTCTGAAACCACGCCGATCGAAGACGTCAGGGGATTTCTGCCGACTTTGGGCGACTGCTTCGTCTTCGTGATGGCCGCCCACGAGAACATGCACCTCGGGCAACTCTCAGCATGGCGGCGGGTTCAGGGCATGGGGCGGGTCTGAACGTGTCGGATCACGAGCCCAAGACAGTCCCGAAGCAGCCCGACTACTCCTGTGAGAACGGCCTGCTGGTCTACACGGCGGCGTATCACCTTAAGCGTGGCTACTGCTGCAGATCAGGCTGTCGCCACTGTCCCTATGAGCCCCGACATGTCGAGGGAACTACAAAAGTCCCCCCTGCCCAGACTGCTTGCGCTTTAGGGACACCGGAGCCGGGATGAGCCCCCCGGTTGCTCGCTATGATTTGAGCGTCACTAGATGCTGGCCCACGTGGCTTTTGGCTGTGGTCTGCATGGTGGTGGCCACTCAAGGAACTTTACCGTGAAGAACTCCACCCGATTCCCGCTGGTGCTTGGCGGCTTGCTCGGGCTGCTGCTCTTTTGCAGTTCGCTTCCTGCCGCGGAGCCGATGCCACCAAACGCCAGCCTCAATCAACCGAGAACTGGCCATACCGAGAAGTTCGGCTCTAGGACCATCACGAATAGGTCAGACGGACCGAGCAGCCAGACGGAAAAGTTTGGCAGCGGGGATCTCCAACGTGACCAGCCGGGAAAGAAGAGTCGCCCATGACCACTCCATTAACCCTTCTGATCGCCTACCCCAAAGAACTCATTCGGGCAGGTCTCCGGTCGATGCTGGCTGGCTCCGGCATCAAGATAGTTGGGGAAGCCGCTGACGCCCCTAGCACCCGTACGCTCGCCAAGAAGAAGCCGGCCGTCGTGCTTCTGGATGCGGCTATTCCGGGCGGCGATGCGTTCGATCTGGTTGCAACGCTACGCAAGACCATGCCCGTGACCAAGTTCGTCATGCTTTCAGCCGACGACAACCCAACCTACATGGCCCGTGCTCGTGCTGTCGGAGCTGCAAACTGCCTGCTGAAAGACGTGAGCCACAAGGAACTCGTCACGGCTATCGAAAACGCTGCCAATGGAAAGCCGGCGGCAGCGTCGGCCCGGTTCGCCAAAGTCGCAGCCTCGATGGAGCCTCGGGATGGTCGGGCTGCTCGCGACTCTGGATTGACCCCTCGGGAAGGTCAGGTTCTTTCGCACGTCGCCTTCGGGCTTTCCAACGACGAAATAGCCCGCGCGCTCCAGATCAGTGTCGAGACCGTGAAAGAACACGTCCAGAACTTACTGCGAAAGCTGTCCGTGCGTGACCGGACTCAGGCAGCCGTGTGGGCCGTCAAGGTGGGCATAATCTAGGGTCACACTGTGGGCTTTGTGGTGTCGGGCCGGTGTGGTTGTGGGTATGTCGCCGAAGGCCTAACCGTGGGCGTGGGCATGCGTAACACCCCGGGCGTCTGGCTGTCGCCGTGCCTGTGCCGAACGTGCCATCAACCGGTCTCGGCGAACGTGCTGGCCAAGACGCTCAAGTGCCCCACCTGCAAGGGCAAGGAGATCATGCCTTTCGTTGATCCTGAATCCGGCAAGGACGAAGACGAGGCGTTTCCAGACTGCCGTGCTTCGGAACCACTCTTCGAAGACAGGTTCGCGTGCCCGGCCTGCGGCAAGAAGAGCCTGCGGTTCTCGTTTACGGGCATGTGGGATTAAGGCGAGGAACGAGCCATGACCGCGACCAGATTGTTTTTGCTCATCACGCTGCTTCTCGTGCAGGCGGTCGTAGAACAAACCCTACGGCCCCTCTTTGAATTTGCCGGCCCCGAGGCTGCCCAACAGTGGCAGGCTGTGAACGATGGCGTGATGGGCGGAGTCTCCGAAGGCCGGTTCAGGATTACGCCCGAAAATACGCTGGAGTTCTTCGGCACCCTCTCGCTGGAGAACAACGGCGGCTTCGCGTCGGTCAGGACCAAGCCGGCTGATTTAGACATCAATGCCGGAGATGATCTCGTCGTCCGGGTGAAGGGAGACGGCCGGGAGTACGTCCTGAATCTCTACCTGAAGTCCCGGCGGACGGCTTTTTCGTACCGGGCGCCCCTGCCGACTGTGAAGAACGAGTGGACGGAAGTGGCTGTCCCGCTCGAGGACTTCATCCCCACGTCGTTCGGCAATCGGGTCCAAGGAATGGGGCCAGTCGAGCCGAATGAGATCACGAGCATCGGCTTCATAATCAGTGACAAGAAAGCCGGTCCATTTAAGATGGAAGTCGCCTGGGTGAAGATCGGGAAACCTGCTCACGAAAACCCGGCAGGACAGTGAAGGCCAGCACCAAGTCGCCTTGAAGGGCTGATTCCCATGGGCATCGACGTCTATCTGATACGGCTCACGCTTGATGCTCGCGCGTGTGTCAGGCTCGGGGCTGTCCATGCCCGTCGCCGCCGTCCCGGCGTCGGCTCCGGCTTACGGTCGCCGGGCGCGGCCCGGCTCCCAGCATCCTGCCCTCCGCTCGCTCGATGCTGACTTCGCTCTGCCACCCATGGCTGCGCCGACCAATCCGCCTGCGGCGGATCTGCGCCCGAGCAACGCCGGCTCCCGGGCACGGGCAGCCCCTCGCTGCCTCTTCTCGGAGACCTGTGTGTATTCCCGGTTCGCATGGGGCTCGCGGCATCGTCGCTTGCATGTGCGATTCCGGAGGGGGGAGCAGCCGGATCGGAGGCACGCCCAGAAGCCGGTGAGACGTGTGCCCCGCGGCGGTCGCTCCAAAGCGTTTGAGCAGAGAACTCACACGTCCCGCCGGCGCCGAGCATGTCGCCGGCCGGCTGCGGTGGCCCTCCAACGCGCGAGGATCACGTGTGACCCGTATGAGTTGTGTGGCGGCGGTCCAAAATGGCGGCGCACAACCGTGCAGTTCTTTTCGAGGCGAGGATCGGG
>CAMBSN010000098.1 GCA_945870505.1 Candidatus Kuenenia stuttgartensis
CCCGGCGACACCAACATCGACTGGGTGGTGGACGTCCTCGACGCGGGCAACTTCCTCACGTTCGGCAAGTACGACACCGGCCTGCCAGCGACCTGGCTGGAGGGCGACTTCAACTACGACGGCGTGGTGGACGTCCTCGACGCCTCCGAGTTCTTCGGTACGGGCCTTTACGACACCGGGAACTACAACACACCCCCTGCTTCCGCCGGGGTGGCAGCCGTGCCAGAGCCCTCGCTGGCAACTGCCGGGCTTCTGGCGATCGGGGCATCACTCTTGCTGGCCAGACGACAGCGATCTAGAGTTTGACGCATTCGCGTTGAGGTGATCCCCGTCGTTTCGGAGATGATTCTATGAGCCGCCGAAAGTCCCGACGATTGTCAGGGTTCGAGCGGTTCGAATCGCGTGCCATGCTCGCGGCCGTGCCGACGGTCTCGATCACCGATGCAAGTGCCGACGAAGGGAACTTCGGCTCACGGACTCTGTCGTTCGTCGTTTCGCTGTCGGCTGCCGCCCAGCGGACGACGTCAGTCCGTTACCAGACCGTGAACGGAACTGCCACGGTCGCCAACGGTGACTACGGTGTCGCATCCGGCACGATCACGTTCCGCCCGGGCCAGCGGACGGCGATGGTTTCCGTAGGCATCCGGGGGGACCGCATCGCCGAGGGCGACGAGACGTTTCAGGTCGTGCTCTCGTCCGCAACCGGCGCGACGCTCGGCCGGGCGACGGCCACGGGCACGATCCTCGACGACGACACCGTCTCCCGCAGAGTCACCGTGACGGGTCCGCAGACGGGAGTGAACGAGGGCGTGGCGGCCACGTTCACGTTCAGCCTCTCGGGTGCGGCGACGGTTCCAGTGACGGTGTCGTATGCCACGAGCGACCTGACGGCCTCGTCGGTGTCGGACTACACCGCAGCCACTGGCTCCTTCACGTTCGCCGTGGGCGAAACCTCCAAGCAGATCTCGGTGGCTACGCAGCCCGACTCGGTCGTGGAATCGGACGAGATCTTGCAGATGCGGATCCTGTCGGCCACCGGCGCAGCGGTCGGCACCCCGGCCACCGCCACCGCCACGATCAAGGATGTGCCACCCGTCACGCCCCCGACGCCGTCTGGCGGTTCGTGGACGATCCTCGTCTACATGACCGGCGAAGACCTCAACACCTACGCCCGCGACGACATCAACGAGATGGAGAAGGCGCTGGGGGCGCTGCCGGGCAGCGTGAAGATCGTCGTCTCCTGGGATCAGCCGAAGTCGTCGGTGGGCACGGCGTACGCCACCGGCGGTGGCACGCAGTCGGCCTGGCGGACTTACGGTCGCTCCGTTCTCAAGGCCGATGGCAGCACCACGACGATCGCATCTACCTTCAACCTTTCCTTCGGCGAAAAGAACACTGGAGACCCAGCCACGCTCGTTGACTTCGTGAAGTGGGGCGTTCAGCAGGCGCCCGCCCAGCACTATCTCCTGCAGATGTGGGGCCATGGCGGCGGCACCGACGGCAGCCAGTTCGACAGCGAGTCTGGCGACGACGCCCTGACGATCGGCGAGATGGCCTCGGCACTGGGTGCCACTGGCATGCCCACGATCGACCTGGTGTCGTACGACAACTGCCTGATGGCGATGGCCGAGGTGGGCGTGGCGATCGCCCCAAAGGTAGCGGGCGTGTTCGTGGCCTCGGAGGAACTCATCAACGGCACCGGGCAGGACTACACGACCGCCTACTCGGCCCTGAAGGTTGCCGACCCCGCGACGGTCACGGCGTCGCAGATCGCCGCCGGCATGGTCGCGAGCTACCAGACCCAGTATCAGGGCGACTCGGGGCAGTGCGACACATTCTCCACCGCAGCTGCTTCGGGCTACACCGCTCTGGCGACGGCAATCAAGCAGTTCGTTGACGCCACCGCCGCGCTCACCACCGCGAACCGGACGACGCTGGTCTCGACGGCCAATGGCAGCGTGACCTACGACACCACGCCCTTTCGCGACCTCGGCAGCTTCATGACGAGGGTGGCCGCCGCAACGAGCCTGCCCCAGACGCTCCGCACGGCCGCCACGGCGGTGACGGCGGCGATCGGCGGTGTGATCATCGGCAAGACGGCCGATCAGCGGTCGAGTTCTGGCATCTCGATCTACCTGCCGACCACCTCGAGCGATCCCTACCTCGCGACCTATGCGACCGACGCCGCGGCGTTCTGCCAGGCAACTGGGTGGAACACGTTCGCCAAGTGGCTTGCCAAGGGCACCAGGTCCGTCTCCGCCGCGGCCACGCTGGTCCGGTCAACTCCGATCCGTAGCGGCGAGAACACCCCGGCCGTGAATGCCGCCTGGGCTGCATTCGCAGCGTCCTACGACACCACCGACTCCAACGTCGCCAAGACTCGCCGCCGCGGCGTCGCGTGACGACCGGTTTTCGAGAATAGGACGACACGGCGATGAGAGTTCCCTGCCGTCGCCGTCTCGCGATGTTTCTCGCTGCCGCGTTCGCAACGTGGTGGCACCCGTCGGCGACAGCCGCGACCCCCTTCTCGCTGACCAGCGGATCGTACGCGCAGTCGTTCGACGGCATGACGAACACCGCCACCTCGGCCCTGCCGTCCGGATGGGTGTTTGCATCCGGCACGGCCCCCACCTGGACGAGCGGCACGCTCACCTCGACCACCCAGTTCGCGGGCACGGTCGGCAGCGGCACGTTGAGCACAAACAGCGCGGGGGGTGCCTACCTGTTCGTCAACGGCACCGCGGCGAGCGGCACCGACAAGGCCATCGGGTTCCTCACCAGCAGCGGCTTCACGAGCCCGCGGTCGATCCTCTTCGGGATGACCAACGACACAGGCAGCACGATCTCATCGCTCGACGTCGGCTGGATCTACGAGAAATATCGCAACGGGACGCGGGCGTTCGACTGGAAGTTCTTGGGGTCGAGCGACGGATCGACGTGGACGAGCATCTCCGGTGGGGACAGAGCGTATCCGGCCGACTCCTCCAACACGCCGATCGCGATCGCTTCGAGCACGGTGAGCCCGCTGCGGATCTCGGGGCTCTCCGTTGCGGCGGGGTCACCGTACTATCTGCGGTGGGACTACGCCGGCCTCGCCGGCAGCAGCAACGGACAGGCCCTCGGCATCGATGGCTTCTCGCTCGTCGTGTCGGGGAGCACGCCCTCGGTCAACGGCACCTACTGGGACCCGACCCCGGGGGGCGGCATCGGGGGTTCGGGCACGTGGACGGCGACCAGTGCCACCTTTGCCACGACCGTCGATGGCACGGCCGTTGGCACGCTCGCGACGTCAGCAACGGCGGTGTTCGCCGGCACCTCGGGCGTCGTGACGATCGGGGGAACCGTCGCAGCCGGAGGCTTGACCTTCGCGGTCGATGGGTACTCGCTCTCGGGAGGCACGATCCGCCTGCCTGCCACAGCAAGCGTGACTGCCGCCGATGGCGTCTCAGTGAGCGTGGGCTCGGCGCTGACCCAGACGTCCGGGGGCACGACCACGTTCCATGCCGGACAGGCTGCGTCGATCCTGATCTCGGGCACGATCGCTGGCGCGGGCGGCATCCTCAAGTCGGGATCGGGCGACCTCGTGCTCGCAGGCAACAACACCTTCTCGGGCACCACCACCGTGGCTGGCGGCTGGGCTCGCCTCGGTGCTGGCGGCGATAGCGGTTCCGTCGCCGGCCCCATCACCGTTGTCGCGGCCGACGCCGCGGTGGTGATCGATCGCTCCAATGACCTGACGGTGGCGAACGTGCTCTCGGGCAGCGGCGGGCTTTTCAAGGAAGGGGGCAACACCGTCACCCTGACCGGTGCAAACTCCTACACGGCTGGCACCACGCTGTTCGCCGGCACGCTGGTCGTCGGCGATGGAGGCACTGCTGGATCGATCTCGCCGAGCGGCCCCCTTGATCTCGGAGTTGGCACGTCGCTGGTGTTCGACCGCAGCGATGATGTCTCCTTCCAGGGCACCGTGTCTGGCGAAGGCACGCTCACGCAGCGGGGCGACGGCCGTCTGGTCCTCTCGCAGTCCGGTTCCATCGGGCCCTCCTTCACCCTCCGCGCCGAGGCCGGGATCGTCACCCTCAACAGGTCTGGCAGTCCGATCACGGGCATGCTGGGCGCGGGAAACGTGGTCGAGATCGCCGGCGGCACGCTCGAACTCTCGGCAACCACCGGCGCCGGCACGCGGCTCACCGGGGCTGCGATCGTGGTCGAGGGTAACGGCACGCTGGCGATCCGCCGGACAGGATCGCCCGGCAACCACGTCACCACCGGATTCGACTGCCCAATCACGATCGCCGCTTCCAGCACGTTCACGCTCGACTATCGCGGCGCGTTCGCAAGCCCCTCATTGCCGCCGATTCGCTACCAGGGAACCACGACCTCCACCGGCACGGTGACGCTTGAAGGAGACGCCACCTTCGCCGTCACGAACACGGCCGGCGGCACTGGGGAGTTGATCCTGGCGGGTTCGCTCGTCGCCCCAACCGGCGCGGGCTTTACGAAGGCCGGCGACCAGACGCTCACGCTCGCCTGTAGCGGCACCTTCTTAGGGCCCACTCGCGTTGCTGAAGGCACGCTGCGGATCGCCGCCCCCAGGGTCTTGGCGTCAAGCACTGTCACCGTGGCCGACGGCGCGACGCTCGCGATGGCCCCTGCGACGCAGGTCAGCGTGAACGGCCTTTCGCTTGCTGCGACCGGCCTTGTGGACGTGACGTCGGGTGGGATCACCATCGCCTCCGGCGTCTCCTCGGCCGCACTCGTCGCCAGGCTCATCCAGGGGCGGGCCGACGGCTCCTGGAACGGCACGAGTGGGATCACGTCGAGCGCGGCGGCAGCCGATGTGGCAGCCAGCATTCCCCGGGCTGTGGGCTGGCTCGACAACGGCGACGGCTCGATGACGGCGGCGTTTGCGGCGCCCGGCGACACCAACCTCGACTGGCAGGTCGATGTCCTCGACGCTGGTAACTTCCTCACGTTCGGCAAGTACGACACCGGGCTTCCAGCGACCTGGCTCGAGGGTGACTTCAACTACGACGGCGTGGTGGACGTCCTCGACGCCTCGGAGTTCTTCGGTACGGGCCTCTACGACGCCGGGAGCTATAACCCGCCTGCCGGGCAGAGCGCCATGTCTTACGGCGTGGAGGTGCGCCCGAATCCAGTCGCGGCGGTGCCCGAGCCGGGGCTGTCCGCGGGCCTCGTGGCCGTTACCTGGCTCGTCTCGGCCAGGTGTTGCAGGAGGATCCGCCGCACCTCCGCGATCGTCCGCGGGTGATGGTGCACCTTGGTGTGCGTCGCAGGCACGTAGACCTCGCTTACCGCCCCCTCGGTGTGGGCGCTCTCGACCGACACCACGCAGTCGTCGCGGACGCCGACGAACCACGAATGCCCGTCGCCAACGACGCTGTGCACCGTCACCCAGCAGGGCGGGCGGAGCCGAGCGATCGACTTCAGCATCAGCGAGTCGGGCTGCAGCAGATCGACGCTCGTCGGCGTTGCCCGCTCGTACTCGGGTTGAAACTTTCCCGGATTGAGCCGCACGGCCTCGTCATGGATCATCTTTGATTCGGGGGGTGTGCGGACGGAGAGCGAGGCGAGCCGCCCGAGCCCGAGCGAGGCGAGCACCGATCCCTTATGCGGCGTGGCGATGCAGACGATGCGGTTGACGAATGGGAGTGGTTCGAAGAAGTAGGCGCGGGACACCTGCCGCCGTAGTTCTTTCCGCAGTCGAATCTGTTCGAACGGCACCTTGGCCACCGCCTGCCAGATACATTCGCCCGGATCGACGACCTGCAGCTTCGCGTGCAGCCCCCCCATGCTGTGCCCGACGAGCACGAGGTTGCGCATCGCGGGATCCCGCCCCTGGGGATCGCACTGGCGGACGGCCGCGGTGAGCTGCTCCCGCAGTTCGGCCGACGACTGAAGAAAGGCGGCGCCGGTGGGATAGTGGAACACCCACGGCTCATACCGCCGGTGAAACTCCGGCCAAGCGCGGAGTTCGTTGATCATGTCGAACCACGTGCCTTCATCGCTGGCGAGGCCGTGGATGAACACCACCGGAATTCTGCCCGGCTGGTGCGGCTCGAGCATTTCGAGATGCGGCCGTGTGCTGCCGTCGCCGAAGGGCTGGAGGAAGCCCGCGATACTCGACTTCGGCGTGCCATCGAGCACATCCAGCAGCGGTGCCGAGAGGTCGGCGGCAAGGTGGGGCTTGGTGGAACCAATGCGAACGGCGGCGATCTCGACGGGGTTTGCGAGGTCGAGCACTGCGGGCGCGTGGTCGCGGGCCACCGGGCCGGCGAACTTCTGCAAGACGTTTTCATTGCCCGGCACGGCGAAGCGGAGCACGGCGGTGGCGGCGAGCGACTGCCTCGGGGCCGCGAAGCCCCGCGGCTCCTCCGGAGTGGAACCGTTCGCCACGCGGACCACCACCGGCAGCCCGAAGCCGTCGCGGAGGTGGCGGCGGCTGAGCCGCTTGTCGTCCGCCTGCCCCTGCGGCTCGATCGACGCGATGCACGCCGGATCGACGGCGAGCGCCTGCGGTCGAAAGGGAACGAGCACCGGCCGGCCTCGTGGCCCCACCCACAACCCGCCATTCCCGAGGCGGTCGTGCCGTCTTGCGGCCTCGAGAAGTCCGGCAAGCGCGTCGGCGTATGCGTCGGCCGCGTCGATCAGCAGATCACGATCTTCGGGATCGGACCAGGCCGCGTTCCACGCCTCCTGGCAGGCCAGGTAATAGCCATCCACGGCGTGGCGATCGCATTTTTTTAGCATCTCGCACGACGCGGTGAGATGCTCGCGGGCAAGCCGTAGGTGCCGCTGGGCCGCCTGCTTGGCTTCCTGTGCCGGATCCGCCGGTGGCGCGGCACCGGGCGGCATGGGACCGGCGGCCGCATGAAGGCCAATCGCCATGGCCGCCCCGGCGACTGCGGCCCACAAACCCCTCCTCAGCATGGCGTCCCTCCCGCCGGCTTGACCGAGGATCGTTATCGTCCAAAGCCCGCAGCAACCAGCCGTTTTTACGGCACAACCCGCAAACTCGTTGCAATCATGTGGCTCGTGTGAGAGTGGTCGGGAAGCCGGGCGACAAGTTCATCCAGCTTGTGTAAACTCCGCAACAAATTGCTTGAGTGGCCGGTCCAGTCCCCCGCCGCGGCGGAAAAACCCATGTGGAAGCTGAGAAACCGCCGGTCTCCGGGGTTCACCCTTGTCGAACTCTTGGTGGTGATCGCGATCATCGCCACGCTCATCGGCCTGCTCCTGCCGGCGGTTCAATCCGCGCGGGAAGCCGCCCGTCGGGTCTCCTGCCAAAACAATCTCAAGCAACTGGGAATCGCGGCGCACAGCCATGCGAGCGCGCGGAAGGCGTTCCCTCTCGGCCTGGAACTCCGGGACGGATCGACATCGGCGAAGGCGACGTTTTTCATCCGCCTGCTGCCCTACATGGAAGAGACCTCGCTCTCTCAGACGTGGGATCTCGTTGACTCCTCGAAGAATGCCAATGCTTCCGCCGGGGCGTCGCGGGCGGCTTCGATGATCAAGGGGCTCGTCTGCCCCTCGGATCAGTTTACGGAGAATCCGTTCGACCTCCCCGTCACCGGCGCTTCCTTCAGCCCGGCGCAAACCGCGTCTGGGAATCCGTACGCGGGCAAGTATTCGGGGAGCAGTTACGCCGGCAACTATGGCGTGGGGGCGTACTACACGAGCTTTTCGGTGTTCCCGGTGATCCCCAACGGAATCTTCTTCATGACCGGACCCGGCAAGGAACTCAAGACAGCTTCCTCGGGTGGGTCGCTTCACGCCACGTCCGCGGATCACCAAAACCTGGCTGCCGTCAAGCCCTCCCAGATCAGCGATGGTTCGAGCAAGACGCTGCTGATGGGAGAGAAGTACCACCGCGATCCTGACTTTGACGCATGGACTTCCGCCAACAGCGGCCTCAAGATGCACCAGTTCTCCGTATGGGCATGGGCGGGTGGCCGCAAGGGCTCCGCCATGCTGTTCGCCTCGTCGGCGGTGCCGATCAACAGCACGGTCCGCACGCTGTCGCCTTCGAGCGCGTCGACTCCGAACATCACGATTCAGGACAGCCGGATGAACGCGTGGGGCAGCGGCCATCCAGGCGGCGCCAGTTTTGTGTTCGCCGATGGCTCGACACGATTCCTGCTCGACACCATCGAGATGCAGACGCTGGCCGCGATCTCGACGAGAAACGGCGGCGAGACGACCGCTTCACCCGACTGACCCACATGCCTCTTAGACCCACCTCTAGGGGTTCGCCGATGCCTTCTCCACTGAGGAACCTTCCCGGGCTCGGCGCGATCGCGTTGATGATCGCCGCCGTCATCGGATGCGGCGGATCGATCCGGTTCGCCCCAGTTCGCGGCGAAGTGCTCGTCAAGGGCGTACCGGCCAAAGACGTACGGTTGGAGTTTCACCCCGATGCCGCGGGCGGCACGCGCGGCCCGTCGTCGAGCGGTGAAACCGACGCCGAGGGGCGTTTCGAACTTGCCTACGCCACGCAATCCACGCGTGGCCGCGGAGCGGCCGTCGGCACCCACAAGGTCGTCCTCCGAGACATGGCTCTCGCGGCGTCAGAGACAGGCATCGGCGTTCCCGTGAGGTTTGGCCCGGAATACGCAAACCTGTTAACGACACCGCTGTCCGCGACCGTCACGGCCGGCGGAGAGGATCTCGTGATCGAGGTTCCCTCAAAGAGCGTCCGGAATCCATGAACCCCACCCGAACACAGTCGATCCGAGGTTTCACCCTCGTTGAGTTGCTCGTGGTGATCGCGATCATCGCCACGCTCATCGGGCTCCTCCTCCCTGCCGTCCAGTCGGCCCGCGAGGCCGCCCGCCGGTCGAGTTGCCAAAACAACCTCCGGCAGATGTCGATCGGTGCGCTCGGCTACCACGATGCCAAGAAGAAGTTTCCGTCTGGCTACACCCAGGAATCCATCAACGGGGCATTCCAAGGGCACTCGCTGTTCTACTTCGTGCTTCCGTTCATGGAGCAGAGGCAGTTGTTCGACAGCATGGATCCGAAAGTGCCTCGCAACAACATCACGGCCACGGCGGGCTCGAAGGCGGCGGCCGCGGTGGCGACGTTCATCTGTCCGAGCGATCAGTTCCCGGAAGGGAACCCGCATCGTTACAACGCCACCGAGGCCTATGGGGTGACGTCCTACCGTGGGAACGCCGGTAGCCGACCGTTCTTCGCGACCTCCTCCACGAACGACGGAATGTTCATGGCCACTGGCTCGGCCGCTCGCAAGGCCGCATCGGCGCCCAAGGGCATCAACGTGCGGATCAAGGACATCCCCGACGGCACGAGCAAGACGATTCTCTTCGCCGACTCATCGCACGTCGACCCAAACTTCAACACCTTCACCACCGCTGGCTGGAACAGTGGAAGTACCATCAGCACCTGGTCCCGCTGGTATCCCGCCGGCGGTGACAACGGCCTGGGCAACCTGCTCTGCGGCGGATTCTCCCCCGTCAACTCCAAGACTCCATTCGTCCATGGCGGGCCGGGAGCCCCCGGATCCCAAAACGAGTGGTACCTGTTCCAGGATCTGAGGCTCAGTGCGATCGGAAGCGAGCACCCTGCCGGCGCATCCATCAGCCTCGTTGATGGGAGCGTGAGGTTTTTGCTCGACTCGACGGAGCAGTCGCTCCTGTCGCTCTACTGCACTCGTGCCGACGCGCAGCCGGTGTCTACGCCATGAATGTGTCGTTCGTGCACCGTCGGCTGAGGCCAGCCCTTCCCGCCCTGATGCTTGTGGCCGTTTCGTCAGGCTGTGCAAAGCCCGTGAAACTCGTGCCCGTCGAGGGGGTCGTTGAAATCGGTGGGAAGGCGGCAGAGGGCATTGTCGTGCAGTTCCTGCCGCAAGCATCCGACGGTGAGAAGCGGCCGACATCGTTTGCGACGACCGGTGCAGACGGCACCTTCCGGCTCTCCACCTACGACGGGAAGCCAGGGGCGGTCGAGGGAATGCACAATGTGCTACTCGCCGACACGCTCGAAGAGCGGCCGGCACAGGGCTCAAGAGCCGTCAAACCGCCGCGACTCGACTCCCGCTTCGGAACGATGGCCGGGGGCCTGATGGCCACCGTCAGTGAGGGTGGAGAGGCGATCAGACTGCAGATCCCTACCGCCACGCCGTAATCAACGCGTCAGGGCCGCTCCGCCGCGTGCTCTTCGGCGACCAGTTCGAGGTCGCTGGCGAGATACTTCACCGCCGCTGAGGGGGCGAGGTTGAAGTAGACGCGGCCCTTGGTCGCCCACCGGTCGCCGTCGTGAATGAACTCGGCGGTGGCCGCGCGCACCCGCGAGACAGCCTCCACCTCCTCCATGCCGCCCCCCTCCACCGCCTCGAAACTCACCTCAATGGCGACGAGCGCCTTCAATAAGCGGCTTTTGCGGTCGCGGGCATAGAGCACGTCGTCGTCGAAATCGACGTCAGCCCACCGCAGCCCTCGGGGCTTGCCAGTGGCCGCGGCCAGTTCGATGAACTTGGCCTCCAGCGGCTCTCGTTGCCGATGGAAATCCCGCTGGGCCCGGGCGAGCCGGTCGGCCTGGCGGGCGGCCCGCAACGGTCGCATCGCGATCATCGCAGCGGCTCCGGCCACGGCGGCGATGCAGGCCGTGATCGCTATGTGTACGAGCATGTAGTCCATCGCAGAGCCTCCGGTTGCGGCCCTCGGCCAGCGAGAACTAGTGTAGGAGGCCGGCCCGGACAGGCCAAATCGATATCTCCCCGTAGACTTCCGGGGCGACCCCGGAGAATCCCGATGCCCCGCCCTGCCGCCGCCAGACACCTCCCACCCCTCGGCGCCCACCACTCGATCGCCGGGGGTTTCTGCCGGGCCGTCGAGCGGGCCGTCGAGACAGGCTGCGACTGCCTGCAGGTGTTCACCCGCAACATCAACCAGTGGGCCATCTCGCCGCTCGACGAGGCGGAGGCTGATGCCTTCCGGAAGGCCGTCGATGCCGCGGGGCTGAAACTCGTCGTGGCCCACGACTCGTACCTGATCAATCCCGCCTCTGCCGACGCCACACTCCGCAAGAAGTCGATCGCCGCTCTTGCCGAGGAGGTGCGGCGAGCCGATCGCCTCGGAATCCCGTGGGTCGTGGCCCATCCCGGCGCCGCAGGCGAGCAACCGGTTGATATGGCGGTGGCACGGGCGGCAGCGGGCATCGCGGAGGCCCTGACGAAGACCGCGGGCCTCGCCGGTGGAATTCTCATCGAGACCACGGCGGGCCAGGGCTCATGCCTCGGTGCCTCGTTCGAGGAGATCGGAGCGATGCTCGACACGATCGACGCCAAGCCCGGACTCAAGAAGCGGGTGGGCGTGTGCCTCGACACCTGCCACGTGTTTGCGGCAGGCTACCCGCTCGCGCCGGCGGCGGCGCTCGACGAGACCCTGCGGGCCTTCGACCGCCACATCGGTCTCAAGCGGTTGAAGGTGATCCACGCCAACGACTCAAAGCGGGAGTTTGGGTCGCGGGTGGATCGCCACGAGGCCATCGGCAAGGGCAAGATCGGTCGCGAGGCATTTCGGCTGCTGGTGAATCACCCGAAGCTCGCGGGCATTCCGTTCATCCTCGAGACGCCGAAGGAAGGCCCCGACGGCAAGCCCTGCCCCAAGGTCGATCGCCGCAACCTCGCGACCCTGCGTCGGCTCCACGCGTAGCACAGGTTTCCAGCCTGTGCCCCACCGCAGGTTGCCAACCTGCGGCTACGGGGCCGGCACGAACCCACCGCCTCACGTAGCACAGGTTGCCAACCTGTGCCTATTCACTCCGCAGGTCGAAACCCTGCGGCTACGAGTTGATCCAGCGAGGGGCTGCCCGTGCCCCAGAGCCGGGCTATGGGAGCAAGCGAAGCCACGATGGCGAAGCGCAGCGGACATGCAGTGAGCGTCGGGCAGGAGGCCCGACGCGAACGTCCGGCGACGGGGCATGGGCAGCCCCTCGCGGCGCCACAGGTTGGAAACCTGTGCTCCGGGAAGACGATGCAGCCCCGAGCAGCGAGCCATCACGCCTCAGGCGGAATCTCGCGGC
>CAMBSN010000099.1 GCA_945870505.1 Candidatus Kuenenia stuttgartensis
GTCGGCGGAGGTGTCGGTCGGGGGCAGCGATGCGGCGATGTCGATCTGCACGAAGGTTCTCCGGCGGGTTTTTACAGCACGAGCCGAAATCCGGCGACCCTGCGTGCATTTTGCAGGCTCGGGGCTGCCAGTGCCATGGAGCCGGGCTATGGGAGCAAGCGCAGCCAGGATGGCGAAGCGCAGCGGACATGCAGAGAGCGTCGGGCAGGATGCCCGACGCGAACGTCCGGCGAAGTGGCACGGGCAGCCCCGAGCCGCCGCGATGGACAGCCACAGGTTGAAAACCTGTGCTACGGAGGGAGCCCCGAGCCGCCGCAGGAGGACGCATCACTGCCCGCCGGCTTCCTGCTCGAGCTCCCTCGCCATGTCGGCGATCCGCGAGAGCCAGTCCTTCGTCGTCAGTCGCGACTGGACGAACTCGGCCCAGATCGGGAAGGCCAGCGGGCTGATCCGCTGCGTCTCTACGATGCGGATGTCCTTGGTGGCGATCGCGTCGAGCGCTCCCGCGAGCCGGCGAAACTCAAGCTGCTGTTCCAGCACCTCCCGGCGGGCCTGCGCGAGGAGCATGTTGCCGGCGTCGTGCTCGGCGAGCACGTCGAAGATGAGTCCGGCCGAAGCCTGCGTCTGCCGGTCGCTCTTTCGGCCGCCCGACACCAGCCCCGCCACGCGGGCGATCTCGCGGAAGTGGCGGCGTGCCATTTCGGTAGTGTTAAGGCAGGCGATGAGATCCTCGAGCAGGTTGGCTGGTGAGAGCAGCCGCCGCCATGTTCGCTCGTCGGTGATGTCGGCGTCGCGGCCGGTCAGCTCAAAGCCCCAGTCGGTGCAGGCGAACGCGAGCGTGGCGGGCTTGGCCCGGGCGATCCGCCAGGCGACGAGTGCCGCGAGTCCCTCGTGCACGAGTCGGCCCTCGAATGGAAAGACGAAGGCGTGGTGGCCGTCGCGGCCTGTCCAGCGTTCGATGAGCAGCGTGTCGTGGTCCGGGAGCCGGCTCCACCGCGATTGAATCTGGAGCAGCGGCAGCACCGCGGCCACCTCTCGCGGCGCCGCGCGTCCGCCGCCGGGCTGTGACGCGTTGCGGATGAGGTCGAGCACGGCGGAGGAGAGCAGGGTGGAGAGGGGCATCCGCCCGCCGTTCCACCGCGGCACCTGCAGCAACGCCGTGGCGCGGCTCCGCTTCACCCAGGCAGTGAGGCCATCGAACCGGAAGAGCACGAGGGGCCGGCCAGCAAACAGAAACCGGTCGCCTTCGCTCAGTCGCGAGATGAACGACTCCTCGACCGTGCCGAGCCTGCCGCCGCGAAGCCATTTCACGTCGACCGTGGCGTCGCCTGCGATCGTGCCAATGTTCATGCGGTGGCGGCGGGCGATCGCCTTGCTGGCGATGTACCAGCGGCCGAATCGCTCGAGGATCTTCGCGTAGTCGGGATAGGCGGTGAGGGCCGGGCCACCGTGAGCCGCGAAGTCGATCGCCCACTTCCACGAGGCGTCGTCGAGGTCGGCAAACGCCCGCGTGCGGCGGACCTCGGCGAGCAACTCGGCCTCGCGGAAGCCGCCGCTGCAGGCCACGGTCACGATGTGTTGGGCGAGGCAGTCGAGGGCGGAGGTGAGAGGGCGGCGGGCCTCGACCGTGCCTTGGGCCACCGCCCCTCGCGCGGCGGCGCACTCGATCAGTTCCAGGGCATGCGTGGGCACGCAGACGAGCCGGCCGGTCGCTCCTGGCGCGTGGCCGCTGCGGCCCGCCCGCTGCAGGAGCCGGGCGATCCCCTTGGGGCTGCCGACCTGCAGCACCTGCTCGACAGGCCCGAAATCGACGCCAAGGTCGAGGCTCGACGTGGCCACCACGCACTTCATCGTGCCTTTCCGCAGGCCGGCTTCTGCCTCGGTGCGGAGTTCGCGATCGACCGAGCCGTGATGCAGGGCGATCGCCTTCTTCCAGTCGGGGCGGGCTGCGGCGATCGCGTCGAACCACCGCTCGGCCTGCGAGCGGGTGTTGGTGAACACGAGCGTGGTCGCGGCCCGGTCGATCGCCGCCACCACCTGGGGCAGCAGTCGCATGCCCATGTGGCCGGCCCACGGAAACCGCTCCATGGGCTCCGGGATCAGCGTCTCGATCTCGAGCTTACGGGGAATCGCCGCCGACAGGAGGCGGGCCTCGGCCGCGCGGGATGGGCCGACGAGTGCGGCGACGGCGTCGTCGAGGTTGGCGAGCGTGGCCGACAGCCCCCACGTCACGAGACCGGGCCGCAGCGACCGCAAGCGCTCGAGTGCGAGTTCCGTCTGCACGCCCCGCTTCGTCGAGAGGAGTTCGTGCCACTCATCCACGATCACGGTATCGAGCGCGGAAAAAATCTCGTGGGCATCGTCGAGGGAGAGCAGGTTCGAGAGCGACTCGGGCGTGGTGACCAGCGCCGTCGGCCACTTGGCGCGGAGCCGGCGACGGTCGGCAGCCGACGAGTCACCGGTGCGAAGGCCGACCGACCAGCCGGGGGCGACGCAGTGTGGCTTCGCGAGCGGTTCTTCCAGGGCGCGGATGGTGTCGGCGGCAAGCGCCCGAAGCGGTGTGATCCAGACGACGCGGAGGCCGAGGGCGGTGGCGTCACTCTCGGACGTGATCGCCGTCGAGCGGGCGACGGCGCCGAGCCACGCCGCCAGCGTCTTGCCGGTGCCGGTCGGCGCGTGGAGCACGCCACTCGTGCCGGCGGCGACGGCTCGCCAGACCTCTTCCTGAAACGGAAACGGCTTCCAGCCGCGGCCGGCGAACCAGTCGGAGGACGCAGCCACGGCCTGGTCGTGGCCGGCGGCGCAGGCCGCGCTCGGTCGGCATGCTCGTGTTCGCGTGCCCACGGTGCGGGCCATTCCGGTAGCTCCCCGATTCTCGAAACGACGGGTCTTCCGCTAGTGTAGGCGGGCGACGAACGCGAGACTCTTCCCTGTGACGCTTGGAGCCTGAAGGATGGACGATTCGCTGCGACGCTGCGTGGCTGAAGCGATCGGCACCTTCTGCCTTGTGTTCGCCGGCACGGCCGCGATCGTGGTGGACGCCGCCGGTGGCGGTGTGACGCACGTGGGCGTGTCGATGGTCTTTGGGTTGGTGGTGTTCGCGATGATCGCGGCGGTCGGCGACGTCTCGGGGGCCCACATCAATCCCGCGGTCACGTTTGGCTTCTGGCTGGCGGGCCGGTTTCCGGCGACTCGGATTGCGGGCTATGTGGCTTCCCAGATCGTCGGTGGGTGCCTGGCGAGCGGCGTCGTCCACCTGCTGTTTCCGCTCGATGCGACGCTCGGGGCGACGCGGCCGTCAGGAACAGTGGGCCAGGCATGGGCTCTGGAGGTGGTGCTGACCGCGATCCTGATGTACCTGATCCTCGCCGTCTCCTCGGGGAGTCGCGAGAAGGGGATCACGGCGGGGCTCGCGATCGGCGGCATGGTGACCCTCGGGGCGCTGCTCGGTGGTCCCGTCAGCGGGGCATCGATGAATCCGGTCCGCTCGCTCGCCCCCGCGGTAGTCTCGGGCCGCCTCGACCACCTCTGGATTTATCTCACGGCGCCGTTGGTGGGCGCCGCAGTGGCGGTTGTCGCCTGTCGATGTTCGCGGCCGGCGGGGTGCTGCGACGGCCGCTGTTCCCCGGAGTCCCCTGCATGAACGTGCCCAAGCGAGTGCTCTTCGTCTGTGTCGAGAATGCCAACCGGAGCCAGATGGCGGAGGCCTTTGCGCGGATTCTTGGCGGCGATGCCGTCGAGGCCTTCAGTGCGGGATCGCGGCCTTCGGGCGTCGTGAACCCCAAGGCGATCTCGGCGATGGCCGAACTCGGCTACGAACTCGCGGCCCACGGGTCGAAGTCGCTCGCCGATTTGCCCGACGAGGAGTTCGACCTCGTGGCCACGATGGGCTGCGGCGACTCCTGCCCGCACGTGCGGACGAAGCAGCGGCTCGACTGGACGATCCCCGATCCGAAGCACATGCCGCCCGAAGAGTTTCGCGGCATTCGCGACCTGATTCGCGACAAGGTGCACGCCGCGCTCGCCGACCTCGGCGTCGCCGTTCCCGGTGGCGTGAGCCGCGCCAGGTGAGCCGGATTCACTCCATCGTGCCTTCGGCCCGGTGAGTCGGCACGTCGCGAGCGCGCCCGATTCGTCCCTGTGTATGCCCGATTCGTCCCAGCGATCCCGATTCGTCCCTGCCTATGCCCGATTCGTCCCTTTTTCAAAACCTCACAATTCGCGCGGCTTGGACTTGGCTATAACGCGGTCGCGAACTCACTGCGTGCATGACGCTCGCCCGTGTTCGCTCCATGAGCCCTTCCTTGCAGGTTTTTTCAGGAGCACGACAGATGACGACTCGACAGAGCATGGTCCCTACCCAATCGCGGACCGCCACGGCAGTCGCCGTTTGCTTGGGGATCCTGGCGACCGCAGGTTCTGTCGTCGCTGCGCCGATTACGTTTTCGAGCGGCACCTACTCGCAGAATTTCGACTCGATGACGGGCGGCACGAGTGCCGTCGTCACGTACACCGGAACCACCTCGACGATGCTCGATATTTCGACGCTGGCGATGTCCGGCACACAGAGCAGTGTCGCCGGCTGGTACATCTACGCCACGACCATGAAAGGCGGCGTCAGCAACGGTTCGTCGAACACAGGTTCGTTTTATCAGCTCGTCAACAGTGCGACGACGGCGAACATCACGCAGCGAGCCTTGGGGTCCTTGGCCGGGAGCAGTGTCAATCACTACTTCGGCGCCGTGTTTCAAAACGTGTCGGGATCGACGATCGACAACGTGGCGATCAACTACTCGGCGGTGATGAATCGCAATCCAAGCACGACGGTGAATCAGTATCCGCTGTCGTATCTCGTCAGTAGCACGGGTGTTCTCGCCGGCTCTGGCTCCACCGCGGGAACGTTTGCGAATAGTGCCGGTTCGTGGAACTCCACCGCGCTGGGCTTTACGACGCCCTCCAGCGGGACGGGTGCCCCGGGCTCGCAAGCCGCGATCAATCCGTTTTTCACAATCTCGAACCCCGCCGGCAACCTCCTGAATGTCAACTGGGCCAACAACAGCTACCTCTATATTCGGTGGTCGGACACCGACGATTCCGGCAGCGATGCAATGGCGGGCGTCGACGACTTCAGCCTCTCGCAGATTTTTACCCGCAGCCTCGTTTGGGATGTCGCTGGCAGCGGCACATGGAACACGACCACGCCGAACTGGCTCGTCGGCGGCACCGGCTCGGCCGTGACCTACTCCAACGGCGTTGATTCCGCGACGTTCGACAATACCGCCGGCGGCACGATCACACTCTCGGGCACACTGACGCCCGTGCTCGTGACAGTGAGCGCCGCATCGGGGACATACACATTTGCTGGCAGCGCCACCGACAAGATCAGCGGCTCAACGGGGTTCGCCAAGAGCGGAGCCGGCACGGCCGCCTTCGCCAGTGCCAATGACTTCTCCGGTGGCACGACGATCACCGGCGGCATCGTGCAGGTGAGTGCTGATGGCCAGCTCGGCTCGGGAGCGATCGCGCTCAACGGCGGCTCGCTCGAGAGCACTGCCGGTAGCCCGCTCTCCATGGCGAACGCTGTTTCGGTCGGCAGTGCGGGCGGCACCGTCAACAGCGGCAGCCAGGACCTCAGGATCAATGGCGCTGCCGGCATGAGTGGTGTGCTCACGAAGAGCGGTAACGGCAAGCTTGTTCTCGCCGGCGCCATCACGAGCAATGCGGGTGCGGGCTACAACGTGGAGGCAGGCTCGCTCCAGCTCGGGGCAAGCAGCACGAGCACCGGCGTCTATAAGGTGTTTGCCAGCGGCACACTGACGGGCAACCTGATCGTCAGCAGCACCCAGCGGCTTGACATCAACGGCGGTGCCACGCTCTCCGGCCCCGGCAAGCTGCAGCTGCCGACGAGTGGTGCCCTCATCTCGACCACCTTCGGCGACACTGGCGGCACGATCTCGTCAGAGATCGCACTCAACTCCGGCAGCGCGGCCTTCACGCCGGGGGTGTGGAGCAGTGGGACCTACACCGCCGCGAGCTTTGTCGCGACGATCGGCGCCAATGGCACGGGCGTGAGTTCGGCCAACTCGCTCACCGTGGGCGTGATCAGCGGAAACTCCGATGTCGATATCTCGTCGAGTTCGTCGAGTGGCGGAGGCGGCGGTGTCACGGTCCTGAGCGGCGCCAGCACCTACACCGGGAACACGACCATCAACACCGGCACCGTCAGCGTGGCCGGCACGGCCAACATCAAGCTTGGCGTCGATAACGCCCTGCCGACCACGACGGGGGTGATCGTGGGCACAAAGTCTGGCATCGGTGCAGCCGTGCTCGACATGAACGGCAAGAACCAGCAGGTGGCGTACATCGCTCGTGGCCAGCTTGCCGACGGCGTCACAAAGTACCTCACGATTACGAACCACGGCAGCGGCACCTCGACGCTGACGGTGAGCGGATCGACGGCCCCGGATAACGCCTTCGCCGGGGTGATCAGGGACGGTACGGCCGGCGGCGTGATCGCGTTCGTGAAGTCGGGCGTGAACACGCAGACGCTCTCCGGTTCAAGCAGCTACTCCGGCGGCACGACGCTGAACGCGGGCACGCTTGCCGCAGGCCATGTCAACGCGTTCGGCACGGGCGGCATCACGGCCAACGGCGGCACGCTCGACCTGGGATCGCTAGCGGTTGCCAACGGCATCACCAACAACGGTGCTGCAGTGTCGAACGCGGCGAGCTACGCCGGCACGCAGACGATCGCTGGCAACGTGTCGCTCTCCGGCACGGTCGGCGGCACGACGGTGGTCAACGGCGGCGTGCTGAACGTGGGCGGAATCCAGACGCCGGGTCTGCTCACCGCCAGCACGCTGACGATGACGTCGGGCACGACCGCCATAGCATTCACCGGCGACACCATCGGCTTCGGATACAGCTCGACGGTTGTCTCGACGGCCCTGACGTATGGTGGTGTGTTGCAGCTGAACTTCAGCAAGACGTACTCGCCGGCCGACTTCAAGCTGTTCGACTTTGCTTCGCTGACACCGCTCGGTAGTTTCTCGTCGATTGTCACGACCGGAACGGGCCTCGGCGGCGATTACAACGGCCTCTTGTTCACCAACGATAACGGCGTGTGGACGAGCGGGCCTGCCGGGAACGGTCAGGTGCTGACGTTCACTCAGTCCAACGGCATCCTCGGCATCGCCGTCCCGGAGCCCTCCACGTATGCCATCTCGGCGATCGCCACTGCGGGGCTCGCCGGCCTGATGCGGTGGCGGAAGCGGCAGGAGATGTAGACGGGGCTTGGCGAAGTACGACGCGACGAGCGGGTTCAGCCGTCTGCGGCAATCATCCGCCTGAGGTCGGCGAGCGTGCCGGCGTCGGCGGGAGCCTTGTCTTTCCGCCAGCGGACGATCCTCGGGAACCGCACCGCCAGTCCTGACTTGTGCCGGGTCGAAAGCGAGACGCCCTCAAAGGCGAGTTGCAGCACGACCGTGGGCCGGCAGATCCGCACCGGGCCGTGTTTCTCGAGCGTCGTCGCCCGCACGATCCGGTCGAGTTCCACGATCTCGGCGTCGGTGAGCCCGGAATAGGCCTTGGCCACGGTCACGAGCTTGCCGTCATCCCAGAGGCCGAGCGTGTAGTCGCTATGGAGACCCGCCCGGCGGCCGTGGCCCGCCTGGGCGTAGAGGAGAACCGCGTCGATCTCCAGTGGCTCGACCTTCCACTTCCACCAGTCGCCCCGCGTGCGGCCCACGGAATACCCACTCGCGAGCCGCTTGAGCATCAGGCCCTCAACACCGCGGGCTCGCGACTCCGCGCGGTTCGCTGCAAGATCAGTCCACGAGCCGCCCGCCACGAGCGGGGAAAGAAAGAGGCAGCCTGCGTCGGCCGCGGCGGTGCCTGCCAGCAGGTCGGTGAACGGCGTCGGCACAAGCTGCTCGAGCCGCCGCCGCCGCTCCGCGAGCGGCATCGCCCGCAGGTCCACGCTGCCTTCCTCGAGGAGGTCGTAGGCCACGAACACGCACGGCACCTCGGCGAGGATTTTTTTGGTGACGTGTTTACGGCTTGCCCGCTTCGAGAGCATCGCGAACGGCAGCAGGTGGCGATCACAGACGGCGAGCAGTTCGCCATCGAGCACGGTGCCCGGCGGGAGCGTGCTGCCTGCGGCCACGATCTCGGGAAAGGCGTTGTTCACCAGTTCCTCGCCCCGGCTCCAGACCGTGGTGTCGGTGCCGCGGCGAACGATCTGGGCCCGCATGCCGTCCCACTTCCACTCGGCCTGCCACGCAGCCGCATCGCCGAGGTCTTCGGTCACCTGCTCGACGGCGGTGCGGTCGAGGGCCGAGGCGAGGAAGAACGGATACGGCCGCCGGCTGTCGGCCGCGGTCGCTTCTGGCACCAGCAGGTCCGCGAAGGCGGCGGCGTCGGCCGGAAGGTCGCCCATCAGGCGATGGGCCATTTCGGCTTGATCGATGCCCGCGACCTCGGCGAGGGCCCGGGCCACGAGCGTGCGAGACACGCCCACGCGCAGGCCGCCGGTGAGCAGTTTGTGCCAGACGATCCGCTCGCGGGGGGCGAGCCGCCGCCACACCTCCATCACCATCTCTCGCGTGCGGGCCTCGTCGGCACCGCGGAGATCGTGGATCGTCGTTCGCATGAGCTCAGCGAGCCCAGGATCGGTCGCTGCGTCGGCGGCGGCTTCTGGAGTGGGCAGCACGAGCGCGAGCGTCTCGGCGAGGTCGCCGACGTGGGCGTAGCACTCCTCGACGAGCCATGCCGGGTAGCCCGTCACATCGGCTGCCCATTCGCGGAGCTGGCTCGTGGAAACGCTCCGTAGATGTCGTCCGCCCGCGAGCACGGCGAGGGCGGCGGCCGCGTCGGCTGCAGGCGCCGATGCGAAGTAGTCGCGGAGAGCCGCAACCTTCTCGGAGGTGCTCGTGGTGGCATCGAGTTGCCAGTAGAGGTCGGTGAAGGCCTTCATGCATCGGCCTCCAGCGCGTTGTCGTCGTCGGCAGCCACGGCCATATCCGGTGTCGCCTCGCCCGTGAATCGGGTAGGCAGCACTGAGGCGTCGAGCCCTTTTGTTTCGCGGAGGTAGCGGGCGAGGGCGTCGCTGAATCCGTGGGTGGCGAGGACTCGCTGGGCGCCGGTTGCCTCGATGGCCGTGATCAGTCCTGGAAAGTCGGCATGGTCGGAGACGGCAAACCCCTTGTCGAAGCCGCGTCGCCGCCGGACGCCGCGGAGGGTCATCCAGCCGGAGGCCATCGCCACGCTCGACTCGCCGAAGAGGTTCAGCCACGAACTGCCAAGCACGCTTGGCGGCGCGATCACGAGCGCCCGGCCGTTGCCCACGCGGCGGGCCCGCGGCGGCACGCGGTCGATCGGCGGTAACCGCACGCCGCTGGCCCGGTAGGCCTCGACGAGCTTCATCACCGCGCCGTGACCCACGATCGGGCCGATCGAGGGATCGACCATCGCGGCCAGCCGCTGCGCCTTGCCGAGCGCATAGGCGAGAATCACGCTCGTCCGACCGGCATCGCGGTTGGCCCGCCACCAGGCGTTGATCTCCGCCGCGATCTCCTCCGGGCTCTGCCAGCGGTAGACCGGCAGGCCGAACGTCGATTCCGTCACGAACACGTCGCACGGCACATGCTCGAACGACGCGCAGGTCGGGTCGTGGTGGAGCTTGTAGTCGCCGGTCACGACCCAGGTGGTGCCGCCGTGCTCGATCCGCACCTGGGCGGAGCCGAGGAGGTGACCCGCGGGGTGGAGCGACACCTTCACGCCGTTGATCGACACGCTCTCGCCGCGGCGGAGCGTGTCGATCGGTGAGCCGCCGCCGATTCGCGAGCGGAGCACGAGCTTGCCCTCGGCGGCGCAGAGATAGCGGTCGCAGCCGGCGCGGGCGTGGTCGGCATGGGCATGGGTGATGACCGCCCGCGACACCCGCCGCCAGGGATCGACGTAGAAGTCGCCCCGCTCGCAGTAGAGGCCCGACTCGTTGACTTCCAGCAGATCTCGCACGACAAACCCGCTCGAGGCCCTTCGAGTTCGGCCCATCCGGCCTCGGCCGAACGTGGAAGGCGGTGGGCATGGAAGCCTGCCGCAGGCCTCACCCGTCACTGGCGATCGTACTCCGAGGCACGGGCGGCACGAAACTGAGCAGGGCATGCATCGAGTCGGTGCATGCCCTCCGCGCGTGGGCGAGCGGTCGGGCCTGTCAGCGGCCGGGCAGCGTCGCCTGTTCGTCGGCGTCGATGAAACCGTCGCCGTTGGTGTCGTGACGGGAGAAGTTGCGCTGCATCATCGGCGGCGCCTCGGCTTTTGAGATCTGCCCGTCTCTATCCCGATCGAAATCATTGATGGGCCGCTGCCGCTGCTGCTGCTGCTGCGGGGCATCGGGACTTGGCCGTCGCGGACGAGGCGGTGCGTCTCGCGGGGGCGCCGGCCTGTCGCTGGCGACACCCTCCCGGGCTACCGGTGGATCCGGCTGCCGCTCAGGGACCGCGGGCGGCCTCCCCGGGCGACTCACTCCGTAGGCCGCCACCGCGAGGATTGCGAGGGCGGATCCCCCGGCCAGCGCCAGTTGCCAGGGAGCCGGGCGACGCGGCGCCGACACTCCCACTGCCGAGCGGGCTTCTGGTTCAGCCTCCACTGAGGCCATTCCCTTCGGCAGCACCTTGAATACCTTGATCTCGCGGGTGGCATTTTTGAACTGCTGGGGTCCGAGGTCTTTGGCACCAAACTCGTTGCGGTTCATCGCGAGCAGGGTGGCCTCAGAGATGAACACCTCGTTCGGCTCGGCGAAACTCTGGATGCGGGCCGCGATATTCACCGGGTCGCCGAACAGGTCGCCAGATTCATCGATGCCGACGTCGCCCGTGTTGATGCCGATGCGAAACCTGACGATCTTGTCCGGGTTGAGGATGTCCTCGTTTCGAGACATGAGCTGCTGCTGCATTTCGTACGAGCACTGCACCGCCTTCGTGGGCGAGTCGAAACGCACGAGGAATCCGTCACCGAGGCTTTTAACGAGAACACCGCCGTGCTCCTCGACGAGGTTTTTCACGAAGGAGTGAAACTCATCGTGAAACCGCTTCATCTCCTCGACCGACTGGCCCGCAGACCGCTTCGTGTAGCCCTGCATGTCGATGAAGACGATGGTGACGAGGCGATGTTCCATGGCAGGGCATAGTGGATTCCGCTGGGGAGATCCGACTCCGGGGGTGGCGACAATGCAGCAAGGATAGTCAACCCAGCGCAGGACTCGCCAGCGACGATGCCGAGGTTATGCCCGTACCACTCTCGGCCCAAGGTGGTCGTATCGCCGTCACCCGAGAGGGCTAGGGCTGCTTACCGATACGCCTGACTGCCGACGGCGGGGAAGCGGTAGCCACCGAACCCGAGCGGCGCGTAGGTGGGCCAGTCGCCCGCGACCACGCCCGGCGGCGTACCGTACATCTGCGAGGTGGGCGTCCGCGGGTTCGTCGGCGGCACGAAGTACTTGGGTCGCGTACCGTGGCCGGTCACGTAGGGCGAGGCACCCGGGGCATAGGGGGCCTGGTTCTGCGGCGTGCCCAGCGACATCGGCGAGCGGGGACCGTTGAACCACCGCCGGCCCGCGGCGTTGGCGGGCGACACGATCGCAACTGCGGCGACGGCCACGAGGACGATGATCAGCGAGCGACGACGCACGGCAGGCATCCGAAAGGGAAAGGGCACCTTGCAGAGTATCGGTTTCTGAGGCCGCGTGCCTTGGCGGGGTTGGCGGTGGCGCGACGGGCAGCGGTCGCGCGGGTTGTAGCGTCGCGTCGTAGCACAGGTTTTCAACCTGTGCTACGCGCCGCTCGGGGCTGCCCATGCCCGTCGCCGGACGCTTGCCTCGGCCATCCTGGCCTCCGCTCGCTCGATGCTTCCTCCGCTTCGCCATCCTGGCTGCGCGTCGGAAGCAACGCCGGCTCGCGGGACACGGGCAGCCCCTCGCTCGCCTCTCGTAGCACAGGTTGTCAACCTGTGCCGAACCCGTAGCAAGTCATGAACAGGTTGGAAACCTGTTCTACGGGGTGGCCT
>CAMBSN010000100.1 GCA_945870505.1 Candidatus Kuenenia stuttgartensis
ATCGAGGACCTCGCCCAGCGCGGAATGCTCGACGACACGCTCGTCGCGGGGCTCGCCGAGTTCGGCCGCACGCCGAAGGTGAATCCCGCCGGAGGCCGCGACCACTGGCCGCAGTGCTTCACCTGCTCGTTCGCCGGTGGCGGCGTAAAGGGGGGGCGGGTCGTGGGTGCGAGTGACACGATCGGCGGGTTCCCGGCTGAACGCCCGGTCAGCCCCGGTGACATCGTGGCCACGATCTTCCAGAGCCTCGGCCTCGACCACACCAGCCACCTTGCGGGGCCGGCGGGCCGCCCGTTCGCGCTCACCGATTTTGGCACCGAGCCGATCCGCGAGCTCTTCGCATGAGGTGTTGCATGCCGTGCCGCTGCGCCAGCGCTGTCACCTGCTTGGTCGGTGTTTTTATGCTCCGGCTCGCCCTGTCGTGTGCGGCGTCGGCCACCGACACCGCCGCTCCGGGCCCGGCCAGCTTCGAGCTCGACGTGATGCCGATCCTCTCCAAGGCCGGCTGCAACAGCGGCGGCTGCCATGGGGCGCTGGCCGGCAAGGGTGGCTTCCGGCTGTCGCTGTTTGGCTACGATCCCGCTGCCGACCATCTCGCCATCACCCGCGACGCCCGTGGTCGGCGGGTCGATCTCGCCGATCCAGGCACGAGCCTGCTTCTGACGAAGCCCACGATGGCGGTGGCTCATAAGGGAGGCCGGCGGCTGGAGGTCGAGGGGCACGACTACAAGCTCCTGGCAGCCTGGATCTCGTCGGGCTGCCTTGGTCCCAACGCCCAGGAAAAGAAGCTCGTGTCGGTCACGCTATCGCCGGGGGAGGCCGAACTGACGCCGGGCCGGACGCAGCAGCTCAGCGTCACCGCGACCTACAGCGATGGCAGCACCCGCGACGTTACCCGCTGGGCCCGCTTCACGTCGGCCGACGAGACGGTCGCCACGGTCGATCCGGCCGGGCTGGTGACTGTGGTCGGGCACGGCGAGGGGGCCGTCAACGCATGGTTCTCTTCGCAGAACGCCTTGGCACGTGTGCTGGTGCCCTTTCCCCATGTGATTCCGCCCGACGTGTTCGCCGGTGCAGCCCGGGAGAACCTCATCGACGACCTCGTGCTCGAGCAGCTCCAGAGGCTGCACCTCAAGCCCTCCCCGCCATGCGATGACGCCACCTTTATCCGCCGCGCCTTCCTCGACACGATCGGCCGCCTGCCGACGCCCGAGGAGGTCCGCGGTCACTTGGCCGACGCCTCGCCTGGCAAACGGGAACGTCTGGTCGACCTGCTCCTAGCGCGGCCCGAGTTCGTTGACTACTGGACCTATAAGTGGTCGGACATCCTGCTCGTGAGCGGATCGAAGCTGCGGCCCGACGCGGTGAACGCCTACTACAAGTGGATCCGCGACCGCGTCGCGGAGAACACCCCGTGGGACCGGCTCGTGTGGGAGGTGGTGACGGCCCAGGGTGCGAGCCTGGAGAACGGCGCGACCAACTTCTTCGCGGTGCATCAGGATCCGGAGGCCATGGCAGAGAACGTGAGCCAGGCGTTCATGTCGCTCTCGATCGGCTGCGCGAAATGCCACAACCATCCGCTCGAGAAGTGGACCAATGACCAGTATTACGCGCTTGCCAACATGTTCGCGCGGGTCCGTGCGAAAGGCTGGGGGGGCGATTCCCGCAGCGGCAACGGCCAGCGGACGCTGTTCGTGGAAACCCGGGGCGACCTCCTGCAACCGCGCACCGGCAGGCCGCAGCCGCCGGCTCCGCTCGACGGCACACCGCTCCCGGTCGCCGATCCAGGCGACCGTCGCGAACCGCTCGCCCGCTGGCTGACGTCGCCGGAGAATCCGTACTTCACCAGGTCGATCGTCAACCGGGTGTGGGCCAACTTCTTCAGCGTGGGTCTGGTGGAGCCGGTGGATGACCTGCGAGCCACGAATCCCACCAGCAACGAGAAGCTGCTCGCCGCCCTCAGCGGATACACCGCCGAGCACGGGTACGACCTCAAGGCCCTGATGCGGCTGATTCTCCTCTCGGAGACCTACCGCCGGTCGAGCGATCCGTTGCCCGAAAACGGCGACGACCGCAAGTGGTTTGCGCGGGCCTATCCCCGGCGGCTGATGGCCGAGGTGCTCAGCGATGCCATTTCCGACGTGACCGGCGTTCGCGACCAGTACACGGAGCTCGCCATGAACGACGGCTCGACCGAGAAACTCGCCGGCTACGGCGAGGACACGCGGGCGATCCAGCTCCACGACTCGGCGGTGAAGAACTACTTCCTTAAGGCGTTCGGCCGTAACGCCCGCGACATCACGTGCGAGTGCGAGCGCTCGAATCAGCCCAGCCTTGTGCAGGTGCTCCATCTCTCGAACGGCCCCACGATCAACGACAAGTTGTCGGCGAAGGCGGGCCGCGTGACGCAGATCTTGGCCACCGATCCTACGATGCAAGCCGTCATCGACGACGCCTGGCTGCGGTGCCTGAGCCGCATGCCGACCGACGCCGAGAAAAAGCCTTTCGACGAGATGCTCACCGCCGCGAAGCCCGAGGAGAAGCGGGAGCTCGTTGAAGACATGTATTGGTCGCTGCTCACGAGCCGCGAATTCCTCTTCCGACACTAGAGTCATGAAGCAACTCGTCGTCATCGTGTGCTTGTTGGCCGCGCTGCCGTGCGCGGCGGCAGCTCCGTCGTACGATCGCGACGTCACGCCCATCCTGCGGGTCTACTGCTCCGGCTGCCACAACGAACGCGACAAGGAAGGCGAGTTCTCCATCGAGACGTTCGCGTCGCTGCGCCGGGGCGGTGCCGAGGCGGGCGATCCGGTCGTGCCCGGCGACGCGGCGGCCTCCGCGATGATCAAGCGGATCAGGAGCACCTCCGGCGACCATATGCCGCCCGACGACGAGCCGCAGCTGCCGCCGGCCGACCAGGCCGTGCTCGAGGCCTGGATCGCGGGCGGCGCGACCGGTCCCGCCGTCGATGCCTCGATCCTGAGGGCACTCGTCGTTCCGGCACTCTCACCCCACGCCGGGACCAAGCCGGTGACGGCCGCTGCGCAAACCTCCGACGGCTCGCGGCTGGCCGTGGCCCGGGGCCGCACGATTGATATCGTCGATGCCGCCGGTACCCGGCTCCGCACGATCGAAGATCTTCCCGGCACGGCGACGGCGGTGCATTTCAGCCGCGACGGGCAGCGGCTCGTGATCGCGGGTGGGATCGCAGGCCTGACGGGAGTCGCCGAGATCCGCGACGCGGCGACCGGGCAGCTCGTCCGGTCGTTCGGGGGCCATCGTGACCTCCTCTACGACGCCGAACTCTCCCCCGACGAACAGACGCTGGCCACGGCGGGCTATGACCGCTCGATCAAGCTCTGGAACGTCGCCGACGGCGCGCTGCTCCGCTCGATCGACGTCCACAACGGGGCGATCTTCGACCTCGCCTGGCATCCAACCGGGCAACTCCTCGCCTCGGCGAGTGCCGACGAGACGGTGAAACTCTGGCGGACGAGTGACGGCGTCCGCCTCGACACGCTCAAGGAGCCGCTGGCGGAGGTGTTTGCCGTGGCATTCACGCCCGACGGCAGGCACGTGGTCGCCGCGGGTCGTGACAAGCGGATTCATCTCTGGTCGGTCGTTTCATTGCAGGCTCCCGCGATCAACCCGCCGCTGCACTCGCGGTTCGCCCACGAGAGTCCGATCGTCGCTATCGGTCTCTCGGCCGATGGAAAACACCTGCTCACGTCGGCCGAGGACCGTTCGCTCAAGATCTGGAGCGTGCCCGACCTTGTGATCGAGCACGACCATGCACGCCAGCCCGATCTGATCTCGGCGGTCGTTACTCGTGCCGACGGTGGGTTCACGGTGGGCCGGATGGACGGGTCGCTCGAGACCATCGCGGTGGTCGTCGATCCTGCCCCGCAGTCCATGTCCGCGCTCCCGACCGCGGCCGACACCGCCGCCGTGACTGTGCCGGCGCCGGCCGGCGGTTCCGTCGCGGCGACGGAGCACGAGCCCAACGATCTTCCTCAGCAAGCTGAGACGATCTTGGTTCCGGTGGAGATCAAGGGCACGGTCGGCCAGCCCGGCGATGCCGATTGCTTCCGGTTCGCGGCCCAGCGCGGCCAGCCGCTCTTCTTGGAAGTGAATGCAGCCCGGTCCAAGTCCCTCCTCGATTCGCGGATCGAGGTGCTCGATGCCGCCGGCCGCCCCGTGGAGCAGGTCGTCCTGCAGGCCACGCGTGACTCGTGGTTCACGTTTCTTGGCAAGGATTCCACGCAGTCGGGCGACTTCCGGCTCCAAAACTGGATGGAGATGGAACTCGACGAGTATCTCTACGCCAACGGCGAGGTGGTGCGGCTGTGGCGGTATCCACTGGGGCCCGACTCGGGCTTCACGGTCTATCCCGGCAGTGGCAAGCGACGCACGTTCTTCAGCACGTCGGCCGTGACACACGCGCTCGGCGAGCCTGCATGGATCGTGGAGCCATTACCGCAGGGGAGCACGCCGGTGCCCAACGGTCTGCCGGTGTTCAGAATCTTCTATGAGAACGACGACGAACCGGAGCAGCGGTTCGGCGCGGATTCGCAGCTGCTCTTCACCCCGCCCGCCGACGGCGACTACGTGGTTCGGCTGACGGACGTCCGCGGTGCCGGGGCGGAGTCGAAGCCCGATGACTATCACTACTCGCTCACGATCCGGCCGCCGCAGCCGGCGTTCACCATCGCGGTGGGCGGCAAGGATCCAAAGGTGAGCCCGGGCAGCGGCCGCGAACTGACGTTTACTGCCACGCGCACGGAGGGCTTCGACGGTTCGATCCGCGTCGCCATGGAAAACCTGCCTGCGGGCTTCGCCTTTTCCGGTCCCGTCGAGATCGAGGCGGGGCAGCAGCAGGCGATCGGCGTACTCGCGGCTACAGCCGACGCCGCCACGCCCGATGAGCAGGCTGACAAGGCCGTGGTGATGAAGGCCACGGCCACGATCGCCGGGCGGGAGGTGGTGCAGGAACTCGGCACGCTCGGCGACATTCAGATCGCCGAGACGCCGAAGGTGACGGTGGCGATCCTGCCGGGAGCCAGCCCCGCGTCGGCAACGCAGCGCGAGCGCGAGCCGCTCGAGTTTTCGATCCGGCCGGGCCAGACGATCACCGCGCGGGTCAAGGCGCAGCGGCACGACTTCGCCGGACGGATCGAACTGGGCGGTGCCGAATCCGGCCGCAACCTGCCCTATGGCGTGTTCGTGGACAACATCGGCCTGAACGGCCTCCTGATCGTCGAGGGGCAGGACGAGCGGGATTTCTTCATCACGGCGGCGCCGATCGCGAAGCCCTGCCGGCGGCTGTTTCATCTTCACGCCACGGCCGACGGCGGCCAGGCGTCGGTACCGGTGGTGATCAACGTGCTGCCGCCCGAGACACCGGCCGACTGATACGGCTCACACGTGATGCTCGCGCGTGTATCAGGCTCGGGGCTGCCTCTTCTCGTAGCACAGGTTTTCAACCTGTGTGTCTTCCCAGTTCGCATGGGGCTCAGCGTCGTGAAAGCCGACCGGCCGTAAGGCCGCGGGCAAACCACGCTGGACGCGGCGTCTGGTGTTGGTTCACCCCACGCCTCACGGCGTTGCGCTTGGACCAGCGGCCGCGCAAGGCTCACGAAGAACGCATCTCACACGTCCCGCCGGCGCCGAGCATGTCGCCGGCCGGCTGCGGTGGCCCTCCAACGCGCGAGGATCAGGTGTGACCAGCACGAGATGCAGGAGACCCTCATGCCGATTATGCTCGTGGTGGTTCAGCAGTCGCCGTATTTCCAAGTCAAGGAACCCAACCAGATGCCACAGTTTCAGATCGAGGGCGAAGCAGAGATCTTCGACGCCGCTGAGGAAATCGACGTGCGGGGTGAGATCGCCCGCCACTCATTTGTCACAGCGGAGAAGAGCCCTGGCGACGACACGACGGTCATCATCACATCGGTAGACCCGAAAGATCTGAGCGAGTTCGAAGGCCTGCTCTTTCAGATCGATATCAATGAGGAAGAAGATCTCGTCATCCTCCGGCAGGTGCAGATGTTTTTCTGGCCTTGGGAAGACGACGAAGAGTTCGAGGAGATGGGGCCTTCGGAAGACGATCCTGAAGTCGCCTGACCCACGAAGCCGGCCACGCCGCCTGCCGGTCAGTCGTCGGCCTGGTCGCCATCCTTGATGACAAATCGGGCCTGCAGCCGGGCAACCTCGCTGGCCAACCCGGCGAGTTTCACGCTCCGCAGGACCTCATCGAAGTCTTTGTAGGCGGCCGGCGCTTCGTCGCGAGGATAGCTGCGGCAGTTGGTGAGGATGTCGGCGGCGGCGAACGAGTCGTCGACGGCCCGCTGGTCGAGCTCTCGAATTGCCCGCCTGCGGCCCAGCGCCCGGCCCGCCCCATGATTCACGCTGTAGCAGGAGATCTCCGCACCCGGATCGGCGACCATCACGCACGAACCGGCCTGCGGGTTTCCGGGCAGTAGGATTGGATGGCCGGTGGTCTCATACCGCGTCCCCGTGAGCCCCGGGTGGCCGGCAGGGAAGGCTCGTGTTGCTCCTTTGCGGTGCACCCAGGCGGGTTTGCCCCTCACAAGCTCGCGGCGGGCGATGTTGTGGCTGATAAAGTAGACCAGCCGGCCCGACACTCGCGGGATCACTTCCTGGCAGGCTTCGAGCACCAGCGCGTTGATGAGCAGGTGGTTGACGGTGGCGAAGTTCGCCCCGAGGGCCATGTCGTCGAGGTAGGAGTCGGCCTCCGGGGTGCCGAGCGGGGCATAAACCAGTTCGCGATCGCCACCCGGCAGTGGAGTGCCCCAGTCGGCGAACTTCCGCTGCAGCGACGCGAACTGCCCTGACGCGAGCGCGTGGCCGATACCACGGGATCCGCAGTGCGAGAGAAATGCCACGTGGCCGTCACGGAGCCCAAACGCGTCGGCCACCCGCCGGGCGCGGTCATCGGAACCAACGCGGACGACCTCGCACTCGCCGAAATGATTGCCGCCGCCGTACGAGCCTAGTTGGGCGAGCTTGTCGTCGAGGTTTCGCAGCGCGCCCTGCTGCTCGTGCCGGGCCAGCCGAGCAGCGAGTGCGTCGGTCGTATCATCGTGTCCGAAGTGGCAGGCATCCTCGCAGTGGTCGGCCCAGTCCCGCGGGATGCCGATCGCGTCGCAGACCTCGGCCGACGCACCCTCGATGAGCACCTGCCGACCGACCTCCGCCCCCACCGACCGCGACTTTTTTGCATGCCGCTGACCGCGGCCCGGGCCCGTGGGAGTCCGCTCACAGATCGCGTTGATCAGCGCCCTTCGCACGACCCGGTCGGCCACTGCGTCGGCCGGCAGGTCGAGTTGCAGCAGGCTCATGGAGCACTTGATATCGACCCCGACCGGCCCTGGATACACGTGCGAGGGTGAGACGAGCACGCAGCCGACCGGAGCTCCGTATCCGCAGTGACCATCGGGATTGAGCACCAGGTCGGTCACGCCGGGGGCCAGTCGCGAGTTGATCGCCTGCTGGAGGCAGGTTTCATCGAATCCTGCTCGGATCGCGGGCGTGCCGATCACCGTGACCGGCTTAGTAGACCCGCCGGTCGGGAGGACCGCCGTTGCGTCAGACGTCGGGATCAGTTCGTAGGGCATGCAGCAACCATCCGCACCGCGTCACCGTATCGGCTGTCGGCTCCGCTTCCGCGATTAGACTCAACGGCCGCCGTTCATGCCCACGCCGGCTCGCTCCAGGTCCGCCATGCACCCCGCCGCCTTCGATGACGACGCTCTGCTTCGCGACTGCGACGAGACGCGAACCCGCCGCAGCGGGCCAGGCGGGCAGCACCGCAACAAGGTCGAGACGGCCGTGATCCTGGTCCACCGGCCCACGGGGATCGGGGCGGAGGCCTCCGAGCGGCGGTCGCAGGCCCAAAACCGTACGGTGGCTCTCGCGCGACTCAGGCTCAGACTCGCCCTCGACCATCGCCAACCGGCAGCCGACGGGCCCTCGACGCTCTGGATGTTGCGGGTGCGAAACGGCCGCCTCGCGATCGCCGTCGGACACCGCGACTACCCGACGCTCGTGGCCGAGTCGCTCGACCACCTGCAGGCGACTGGGTATCGCACCGCCGACGCGGCGGCCGCTCTGGGCGTGACGACGTCGCAACTCATCGGGCTCTTTCGCCGGTCGGCGGCCGTGTGGACGGCGGTCAACGCGGCTCGCGGCGCGGCGGGCCTGTCGCGGCTTGCGTGACCGTAACCGTGACCTACCCGGCGGGGAAGTACGGCCGGAGCACGTCGCGCGCGGCTCGCAGAGCCCGCTTTCGCCCGTCGAGCGTCTTGCCGAAGGTGTCGTCTTCGATCTCGATGCAGACCGGACCGTCATAGCCCACCCGCATGAGTTCGGCGACGAAGCGGGCCCAGTCGATGTCGCCAAAACCGGGAATGCGGGGCTGGTGCCAGCGGTTGGGAAAGTCGAATCTCCCCACCTCCGCGACCGTCCGCTGATCGATCCGGACGTCTTTGGCGTGAACGTGGAAGAGCTTTTCTCGAAAATCCTCGAGCGGCGCGAGCGGACTGATGCCCTGGAGCACGAGGTGCGACGGATCGTAGTTGAGCCCAAATGCCGGCGAGTCGATGTCGGCGAAGGCCCGCCGCCAGATCGCTGGCGTGGTCATCAGGTTTTTGCCACCCGGCCATTCGTCCCTTGTGAACAGCATCGGACAGTTCTCGATGCCAATCCGCACGCCATGGTCTTCCGCAAACTTCACCAGCGGCCGCCAGGTCGCGAGAAACGTCGGCCAGTTGTCGTCCACGGTCTTCAGCCAGTCGCGGCCGACAAAACCGTTCACCGTCTTCAGCCCAAGCAGCGGCGCCGCAGCGATCAGCCGCCGAAGATGGGATACCGCCACGTCGGCCACCGCCGGGTCTGGATCAAGCGCGTTGGGGTAATAGCCGAGTCCGCTCAGGCCGACGCCGTGCCGGTCGCAGGCCGCGAGGACTGCGTCGGCCTTGGCCGGCGTGAAGTCGGTGACATCCACATGCGTGACGCCGGCATACTTCCGCTCGGCGCGGCCCACGGGCCAGCACATCGCCTCCACGCAGGCAAACCCCTCCGCGGCGGCGAACGCCAGCACCTCGTCAAGCGAGAGCTCGGGCAAAATGGCGGTCACAAAACCGAGTCGCATGGTCAGCCTCCGGCGGTTCGCAAGACTCCACCAGTGTGGGCGGGAGGAGCCGTTTTCACCAGGCCATCCGCCCACGTCGCGCACCGCTCTCATGGAGGGTGATACAAACAGGGGTGACGATCCTGAAGGAGCAACCATGCGACAGGCACGAGGCGGTACGGCACTGGTGGTGTCGCTCGCTGTCGCCATCGCGTCTGTCCACGGCGCTGAGCCGTCCGACGACGCTGGCGAAGCGGGTGGCTCGGCCATCGCGAGCATGCGGCAACTCGTGGCCGCACTGGGCTATGGGCCGGAGGTTGGTGACCGCTTCGCGTCGTTTGGCGACGGCTTTCCCGTCAGGCGTTGGAGGGCGACCCTCGCCGCAGCGCCGCGTCGCGGAGACATGTCGGCCATGGCCGAGGCGGAGGCGCGGGTGATCGACGACATCCGTCGGCGGCTCGACGCAGTGATCCATCAGGCGGACGGTAGATCCGGATACTGGAACCTCCCCGCCGTCCTTGCCGACCGACAGGCACAGTGCCTGGGGAACTGCCAGCTCTGGTATGTGCTCGGCAACTCGGTCGGCCTCGACGTCGGGGCGGTCGAGGTTTCGCTGCCACCTGACGGAGAGCTCGGCGAGCACGAAACGCACCTCGCCACGCTGGTCAAACTTGCCGATGGACGCGTGCGAATGCTCGACACACGCTACGGCATCAGAAGCGAGCCCTTTCGGTTCGGCGAGGTCTATCGCCGCGACGGCACGGTGTGGACGCTTGCGAACCTCACCAGCCGCCACGTGCTGCACCGCCGCGTGCGGATGATTGACCGGGCAGGCATCGAGGCCATGATTCTGCTCACTATTGGCAACACTTACCGCCAGGCCGGTCGTGAGGCCGAGGCCGCGCCGATCTACGAACGTGGGCTCGAACTGGATCCAGACTCTCCCGCACTGCATCTCGCCGTTGCGGAAACGTGCTTTCGCAACGGGCAGTGGGACGCGGCAGGGCAGTCGATCCGCACGGCCATCAACCTCGAGCCGCAGTGCAGTGACGCCCACGCGGCGCTCGGCAGGCTGCTGATGCGGCAGAACAAGTGGGACGAGGCGATCGCGGCGTTCGACCGGGCGATCACGCTCAAACCGCAGTCGCCGGATGCAAGACGCTCGCGAGCGGAGGCCGAGCGCCGTCGAGGTGATCCGGGTCCTCCATGAGCCTTGCGCGGCCGTATGGAAAAGCCCAACGCCGTAAGGCGTGGGGTGAGCCACCAACAGACGCCGCGTCCAGCATGATTCGCCCGCGGCAAACCCCACCGCCTGAGCAGCGGCTCCTCGCCCCCTGGGGCTATTTCGCCATGGCGATGATCGCCGCCCCCACGAAAATGAAGCCGCCTCCGAGAATGACCGACGGCTGCAGGTGGCCGCCGAAGAACAAGGTGGAGAAGATCGCCACGAAGAGCGGGTAGGAGATTTCCAGCACCGACGACTTCGAGGCCCCGAGCATTTGGATCGACGAGAGGATCGCAAACGCAGCCGCGGTCGCGGTCACGAGCGTGATGGCGAGCAGCGGCAGGCTGGACTCGCTCGGATCGACTCGGATCAGCGACGCCGGCGCATGCCCCGTCGCGAGCAGCACGGTGGCGGCGACGGCGGCCCCGACGAGCGAGTGGAGGAAATACAGCTTGAACACCGACATCCCCGCGAGCACCCGCTCGTCGAGGCAGTAGGTGAGCCCCCAGAGCACGGCGGCGACCACGGCGAGCACGAAACCGGCGGCATTCGACATGGTGGGCTCCTGGAGCGGCGAAGGCCGGAGTCTATCCCGTCTTGGGCTGGTATGCGACGCGGGTCGCCGCGCACAATCGGGTTCTCGCCAGGAGCGTTTCCCGCATGAATGCCTACCGAGCCGAACGGCTTCGCGATGCCCACCTCTGGGCCGATCTCGTCAGCAAGGTGCTCGGCGTGGTGGCCCTCGTGGTCGCCGGCTGGTGGACCTACACCAACTTCACCGTGGAGCGAACCCACGATCCGACGATGGAGGTGAGCGTCGAGCCCTCGGTGCATCCCCTCGACGGCAGCCGCATCTTGCTCAACGTTGACGTGTTCCTGCGGAACGCGGGGAAGGTGGCGATCATGCCCCGGTTCTCAGGCGGGGAAAACGATCGGGATGTCGGGCTGGAGATTTCGATCGTGGAGATCGAGCCGGGGATCCAGCCAGAGCCTCAGACGCGGCTCCCGGCCGAGCCCCCTGCGGAGGCAGGGCAGGATCCGACCGTGCCATGGTTCGACTGGACCAGCGGCGACGGCCAGCCGCGGCCGCTGTTGCTGAAGCGGAACCTGCTCGCGTCGAACGAGGACTATCGCCACCGCCGGTATCAGCTCAACCCCGGCGTCCGATCCCGGGAACCCTTTGCCTGCGTGGTCGAAAGGAACAGGCTGTATGCGATTCGAGCCCGATTCTGGACCGACCAGGGTTCGGTCGCCGACCTCGTCTACGTCGACACCTTCCGCGTGGGCGGCGGCGGCAGCTGACTGTCGCCGCCGTCACGACCAGCCCATCCGGCCCCCATCCGCTTGCATCCCGCACCGACCGAATCTCTGACCTATGGTTGCCCCATCGGACTCTTTCCCGAGGGAGCAGCCAGCCATGTCAGAATCGATCGCCCTGTGGCTGATGATCCTCTGGGCTGGTGGCGGCTGCTGGCTGATCGCGTCTGCGATCCGACCCGGAACCGACCGCCGCTGAGGTTCAGAGAGGCCCACGAGACGCTGGCCCACGTTTCGGTCGGCGGGTCTTCCCACGTGGTCCGGGTGCCGGGCGACCGGGC
>CAMBSN010000101.1 GCA_945870505.1 Candidatus Kuenenia stuttgartensis
CATGGGATTCCGCTCACTCCAGGCCTGTGCCGCCGCCCTCCGCCGCGAGCGGGAACTCGTCGAAATTGCGCACCCGGTTGATCCGCATCTGGAGATCGCCGAGATCCAGCGGCGGCTGTTCCGCGCCGGAGGCCCGGCCGTCCTGTTCACGAACCCGCGGGGATCGGCATTCCCGATCCTCATCAATCTCTACGGCACGAAGCGTCGGATCGAGCGGATCTTCGCCGACTCGCTCGACCGCGTGAAGCGGCTGGTGGAACTCAAGATCGATCCCACCCAGGCCCTGGCCCGACCATGGCGGTATTGGCGAAGCCCGATCGACGCCCTCTCGATGCTGCCCAGGCGGGTGCGGTCGGGGCCTGTGCTCGCCCACGAGATTCCGCTCTCGAGCCTCCCGCAGGTGACAAGCTGGCCTGGAGACGGCGGGCCATTCATCACGCTGCCGGCCGTCTACACCGAGGACCCGCGCCACGCCGGCACGAGGCGGGCGCTCGTGAAGTCGAACCTCGGCATGTATCGCGTGCAGCTCGCGGGCAACGACTATGAAACCGACCGTGAGGTCGGCCTCCACTACCAGTTGCACCGCGGCATCGGCCTGCATCATGCGGCGGCGCTCGAGCGAAACGAATCGCTCAGGGTGGCGATCTTCGTGGGCGGCTCGCCGGCGCTGGCCGTCTCGGCCGTGATGCCCTTGCCGGAGGGACTCTCCGAACTGACCTTCGCAGGCGTGCTGGCCGGTCATCGGCTGCCGATGATCACCCGCGGCCACAGTCCGGCGATCTACGCCGACGCCGACTTCGTCATCGAGGGCACGATGTCGCCCGGAGCCAGCAAGCCGGAGGGGCCGTTCGGCGACCATCTGGGCTACTACGCACGGCGGCACGACTTTCCCGTGATGCGGGTCGAGCATGTCTGGCATCGTGACGGGGCGATCTGGCCGATGACCGTCGTCGGCCGGCCGCCTCAGGAAGATACGCTCTTCGGCTGGCTCGTGCACGAACTCACCGGCCCGGTGATTCCCACGGTCCTCCCCGGCGTGTCGAGCGTGCATGCGGTCGACGCGTCGGGAGTCCACCCCCTGCTCCTTGCCGTGGGCAGCGAGCGCTACATGCCCTGGAAGCGGTCGGGCCGGCCCGCCGAACTACTCACGCAGGCCTCCGCGATCCTTGGCCAGGGGCAACTGTCGCTGGCGAAGTATCTCTTCATCGTGAACGGCGGTGACGCCCCTGGGCTCGATGCCCACGACGTGGCTCCCTTCCTCGCCCGCCTGCTCGAGCGAGTCGACTGGCGCCGCGACTGTCACTTCCACACCGAAACCACGATCGACACTCTCGATTACTCAGGCAGCGGCTTCAACGCCGGGTCGAAGCTCGTGGTCGCGGCCCGTGGCCCGGCCGTCCGCACACTGCCGCGCGAACTCTCAGCCGGCATCTCGCTGCCCGATGGCTTCCGCAGTCCAAGGGTCTGCCTGCCCGGCATCGTCGCGGTCGAGGGTCCACGGATCGAGCCACGGCCGCGGCTTGATGCACCAAGCGATGAGAGCATCTGGGCGACGGCCACGGCTGCGCCGTGGTCGGCAGACATTGAACGGCTGACGGCGACGATCGCTCCAGAGCATCCGCTGCGGGCCTGGCCGCTGATCGTGGTCGTCGACGACAGCGACTTTGCCGCTGGGAGCCTGGAAAACTTCCTCTGGCTGACGTTCACCCGATCAAACCCCGCCGCCGATGTGCACGGCGTCGATGCGGCGGTGCATCAGAAACACTGGGGCTGCCGTGGACCGCTCGTCATCGACGCCCGGCTCAAGCCTCATCACGCGCCGCCCGTCGAAGAGGAGCCGGCCGTGTCGGCCCGCATCGACGAACTCTGCCGCCGCGGCGGCCCGCTGGCCGATATCCTCGGCCGGGCGTGAACATCCCTCGCTTGCAAGTCGGGCTTGCATGGGAACGTCCCTCATCTGCGCGTCGGGCTTGCATGACCGCAGGCATCATCCCAGCACTCCCTATCCAAGCCCGCAGCGCGAGCAAGGGGTGCGAACTCAGCCGATCGATGCGATGCGGACCTTCGTCGAGATCGAGCGGTGGCCGGTGCGACGGCGGTAGTTCTTGCGGCGGGCGAACTTCTGCACGTAGATCTTCTCGCCCTGCACGACGCCCACCACCTCGGCCTTCACCTTTGCCCCCTTCACAATCGGGGCACCGAGCGTCAGCACGCCGGACTTGCTCACCGCAAGCACCTCGTCGAAGACCACCTCGCTGCCGGCCGGCAGGTGGCGGAAGTCGATGTCGAGCACCTCGCCCTCGCTGACGCGATACTGCCGACCGCCGTCAGCGACGATGGCGTAGTGGTGGCCGGCGCCCGCCATGGTGGATGCGGACGTCGAGGAATCGCTGGTCGATGCAGACTTGGCCATGGTGGTCACCGCTGTGAAAGGACGTTGAGAAAGGGACGGGAGGGCAACAGTCAACGCAGCCCGAAACGGGCTGTTTTTCGAGCCTCTCAGCCTAACAATGGATGGTCGCTGGGTCGAGTGGGGACCGAAAATATGGGTTTTTACGGGAACCGCACGGTGCGACCGGTCGAATCCCAGGCCTCGATGAGCAGGTGCTCGGGCGAGGCGCTCTCTTTGCCGGTCACATGCAGCTGCACGTGCGTGGCATCCTCAAACTGGGCGATCTCGCGACGCTTCCGGTTGTTGATCCAGGTCGCCACCTCGTCGTGCACGGTCACGTTGAGCCGGGCGATGTCGTCCCGCGTCGCGGAGAGTTGGAGCGTGCGCATCACCTCGATCGCCATGCTCTCGGCAGTCTTCACGATGCCGGTGCCCGAGCAGGTGGGACAGTCGCGGAAGATGCTCTTCCGCAACGACGGCCGAATCCGCTGCCGAGTCATCTCGATCAGGCCGAAGGGGCTCGTTCGCAGGATCTTCGTCCGGGCGCGGTCCCGCTTCATGGCGTCGTGCAGAGCCTTCTCGACGCCGCGCCGGTATTTCTCCCGCCGCATGTCGATGAAGTCGTTGACGATCACGCCGCCCAGGTCGCGGAGCCGCAACTGCCGGGCGATCTCTTTCGCGGCGATCAGGTTCATCTGGTAGGCGTTCTCCTCCGCCGACTTCTCGGTGCGAAAGCTGCCCGAGTTGACGTCGATCGCCACGAGCGCCTCGGTGGTGTCGATCACGATCGAACCGCCGCCCTTGAGTGGCACCTTCCGCTGGTGGATGCGGCTGATCTCCTCCTCCAGGCCGTAGCGGTGGAAGAGCGGCTCCTTGCCTTCGTAGAGCTGCAGCCGTGACACATACTTCGGCATCACGAGTTCGAGAAACTCCCGTGCCCGCTCGTAGGCGGCCGGTTCGTCGATCAGGATCCGGCCCACATCCTCCGTGAACATGTCACGGATCGTGCGGATGATCATGTCCGATTCCTGGTAGATGTCGATCGGCGCGGAATACTTCCGCATCCGCCGCACGATCGACTTCCAGAGCCGCAGGAGATAGGCCATGTCGCGGGCCATCTCCGACTTCGTCCGTTCTGTGCCTGCCGTGCGAACGACGAACCCGACCCCCTTCGGCGGCCGCAGTTCGAGCATGATGTCGCGGAGCACCCGCCGCTCGTGTTCGTCGTCGATCTTCTTCGACACGCCCACCCGGCCAAGCGGTGGCATCAGCACGAGGTAGCGGCCCGGGATCGAGATATAGGTGGAGAGCGTGGGCCCCTTGGTGCCGAAGCCCTCCTTGATCACCTGAACGAGCACCTCGTCGCCCCGCCGCAGCACGTCCTGGATGGGCGGCTTCACCCGCGGCCGATCGCCCAACCGGGGCTTCCGCCGCGTGGCTGTCTTGGGTCGCCCGTCTGCATCGGTCTCCTCGATGTCGGCACCGCGACCACCAGCCTCTCCCGCCTCGAATGCCTTGTCGGGATCGAGCCCGCCCTGCCGGTAATACTGCGGCTCCACGTCGCTGATGTGGAGGAAGCCGTTGCGGCCCACGCCGAAGTCGACAAACGCCGCCTGGATGCTCGGCTCGATGTTGACGATGCGGCCCTTATAGATGTTGCCGACGAGATTGTCCTGGCTGGTCCGCTCCACGTAGAGCTCCTCCAGCACGCCGTCTTCCATGATCGCGATCCGGCACTCTTCCGGCTGCGACACGTTGATGAGCATTTCCTGTTTCATGTCCGTTTTCCTTTCGATGACTTTGCCGCCCCTCAGGGCGGTGTCGCGTTGGCGGTCCTGCCGCTACGCGACCGTTTCTGCGAGCAGCCGACGCAGTTGGTCGCGCAGGTAGGCTTTCACCTCCCGGGCGGCGTCCATCGTCAGCGCTTTTTCCGCAATCGCGCGGCATTCAGCGGCCGAAACACTTCGGACCACCTGCTTCACTTCGGGGATGGCGCTCGCCGGCACGCTGAGCTGCCGTAGGCCCAATCCCAGAAGCAGCTGCGTGTACATCACGCTGCCGCTCATCTGACCACATACCGTCGCCGGCACACCGGCCTCGGTCGCCACGTCCAACGAGCGGCGCAATAGCCGCAGCACCGCCGGATCACAAGCGTTGTAGAGTTCGGCGACCTCCTTGTTGCCTCGATCGACCGCCAGCGTGTACTGGATCAGGTCGTTGGTACCGATCGAGACGAAGTCGACTTCCTTGATGAATGCGTCGAGCATCATCACGGCGGCCGGCGTCTCGACCATCATGCCGACCGGCATCTTCGCGTTGAACGCGATGCCGTGCTCGGCCAGATCTTCCATCACGTCCGCCAGGACCATGCGGGCCTGACGCAATTCGACGATCGTGGAGACGAGCGGAAAGAGCACCCGCACGTCGCCCAGGGCGCTGGCCCGCAGGATCGCCCGCAGCTGCGTGCGAAACATCGGCAGCTGCCGCAACGAGAGCCGGATGCTGCGGAGACCGAGGCAGGGATTCCGCTCCTCTTCCGACTTTGTCTCCGTGAGCATTTTGTCGGAGCCAAGGTCGAGCGTGCGGATGACGACCGGCATGCCGGGCATCGCCTGAACCACGTCCCGGTAGGCGGCGAAGTGATCCTCTTCGGTCGGCTCGCGCCGGCTCGTCAGGTAGAGAAATTCGGTGCGGTACAGACCAATGCCATCGCACCCCCGGGTCAGACACTGCTCGGCCTCGCTGGGAAACTCGATATTGCCGGTAATCTGAATCCGCACGCCATCGGTGGTCACCGCTGGCAGATCCCGCAGTCGGTCGAGCTTCTTTGCGACGGTGCGGGCCGTCTCCACCTCGAGCCGATAGCGGGCGATCGTCTCTTCGTCGGGCTGGAGGATCACGATCCCCTGGTTGCCGTCGAGGATCACCGGCTCGCCGCCCGACACGTCTGCCAGGAACGGGCCGATGCCCACCACCGCTGGAATCTCGAGCCCCTCCGCCACGATCGCCGTGTGACTGCCCGGTCCGCCTAGTTCCGTGGCGAAGCCCTGCACGAACCGCCGGTCGAGGTTGGCTGTTTCGCTCGGCGTGAGGTTGTGTGCCAACACGATCACGGGCTGCGAGATCGCGGCGAGCGTCTCACGCCGCTGCCCCAGCAGGTTGCGGAGCAGGCTCTTCTCGATGTCGTAGATGTCGTGCGCCCGCTGCGAGATGTGATTGTCGAGGTTTTGAAACACCTTCGCATAGCGGCGCAGCGTGCGGCTGACGGCATATTCTGGCCACCAGTTGCGGTCGCGCACGGCCGTGGCCAACTCCTCCTGAAGCTTGGCATCGTGCAGCATCGCCAGATGGGCATCGAAGATGGCGGCATACTGCTCGCCGAGTTCGGCCCGGATCGCGTCCCTGTTCCGCTCGATCTCGCGGGCGGTCTCGGCGACGGCGTGCTGCAGCCTGGCAAGCTCCGTGTCGACCGCGCTCCGTTCGACGAAGCGGCGCGGAATCCGGAATCCCTCGCTGTCGAGGACAAGCGCTTCGCCGATCGTGACGCCGGGCGAAACGGCGATTCCCTGGAGTTTCAGCATGGGGGGCGCATTTCGCCCGCGGGCTGCGTCGTGACGGCCTGGGAGATCGCGCTCGAGCCATGCATGGCGGCTGCGATCAAGATCCCGGCGGCACTCGCGCCTCGCGGTTCGTTGCGGCTCCTTCGTTGTATGGACTGCGTTTGGACTCGGTATGAACTGCGTAAAAATCCGGCTGGCCCTCGCCGCCGATCAGCACAAGCCTTGAATCATCGATGTCTTGATGGGCCGGTGTTACTGGCCTTCGTTCCATTCCTGTTCGTTGAAATTGCGGTCGAAGAGGCTGCCGATGGCCTCGAGCGCCTCGCGGGCGTCCGGCCCCGTTGCCTCCACGACCAACCGCGTGCCCGCCTCGGCGGCGAGCGTCAGCACGTCGAGGATGCTTTTTCCGTCGACCCGCTGCGAATCACTGAGCAGTTCGATCCGTGACTGCCACTTTCTGGCCTCGCGCGCAAGCTGGTCTGCCGGCCGGGCATGCAAGCCTTGCGGCATTCCGACCACGACCTCGCGCGAGACCACCTGCTCACTCATACTGTCCTGAATTTCTACCAACCGTATCTCACCTTTCCGCGTCACAGCGGCGGTCACGACGCCACCCCGTGGCTGTCGGCCTCCTCCAAAAGGTGCTGGATATCCATCGGCCCCTTGGCAGACTTGAGGTGCCGGCAGAATGTTTCGTCGCGGAGTTGGCGGGAGATGTTTTCCAGCGCCCGCAGGTGATCGCCCGGCCGGTCCGGCGGGGACACAAGCAGGAAAAACAGCTGAACTGGCTCGCCATCGAGGCTCTCGAAATCGACCCCGTCATGGCTGACCGCCACCGTGCCGACCAGGCGGCTCACGCTGGGATGCTTGGTATGGGGAACGGCGACGCCCCGACCGATGCCGGTGCTGCCGAGATCCTCCCGCTTCATGATGGCCTTGACGATGCTCTCCAGGTCGCCCGCCGCGATGCTGCCGGCATCGACGAGCGACTGGGCCATCTCCCGGATGACGCCCTCCTTGGTGTGGGCATCGACGTGCGACCGGATCGCATCCGTGGCCACGAAATCGGAAAACTTCATGCGTCTAAGAGTTCAGGATTCACGCGTGTTGGGCACGTGCTTGTGATCCAGAACCTTCTCCTTGTGTTTTCTGAGCTGTTGCTCGAGCTTTTGGACGGCCCCGTCGACGCTCCGCCAAAGCTGGCCGGAGTGTTCCCGGCTGACCATGTCGTGAAAATGCTCCGCCGAGGCGACGATTTCCACCGTCGGCAAGGCCTCATTTTCCAGGTCGACGGTCACGTTCAGGGCCGTGAGACGGTTGAAATACCGCTTGAGTCGGGAGACCTTCGACGCAATTTTTGACTGCGTGGCACCGCTGAGCTGGCCGTGCCTTGCTGAAACGTTGATCTGCACTCAGGCTTTCCCTTCTCTGACAAAACGCTCCGGCGACTCCCCTGAATTCGCGGCCGAACCACGCTCGGCACTCAGGGCCCGCCGGGGCAAAACCCGGGGTTGGGCCATCTCCAGCGGAGAATCACCTCTCGATTCCTCGATCATAACACCCCCCGCTCCGCCGACACAAACCATCCGCGTGCTGCGGCCTCAGGCTGCAAAAAGACAGCAGTTTCATTCCTCAGCGGGCTCCTCGGGAGGGTCCTCCGGCGATTCCTCGGTGGGTACAGCCGATTCGCCGGCCGGGCGGGCGGTGATGCCGGAGGCCAGCATTCCGCCGCGACGAATCAGCCCCTTTTCGAGCTGGTTCCTCCACCAGACCACACCCTCCCGCCGCATCTCTGGCTGACCGTCGGGGCGATACCTTGTCCGATCCACGGCCGATGGCTGCGTGATGTCGATGAGTGACTTGCTCGCATACCGCCGCACGATCAGGCTGGGATCGTCGAGCGCCTCGACGAGCGCACGATCGACTCCCGCGGCCACTTCCTCGTCGGTGAAACCACGGGCCATCGCCCAGAGCGCGTCGGCCTTGCCGTGCGGCCCCCGATTGACGAAAGAGTCGTAAAGCCGCGAGGCGGCATTGCCGCCCCGCGCCAACGCCAGCGGCACGGTGGCGTTCTGGAACTGCGACCACTGCCGCTGCTCCAGCTTCCGTCCGGGCGAGTCAGCCGAGAGCTGCTCCACGAGGTCGTCGAATTCCCCGATCATCGCCAGCGTCGATGCCGCCAGCATTCTGTTTTCGGCACGCTTGTCGGCTGCCATCTCCCGCAACGCACGCGCCAGCGGGGCCGTGGCCTCGACTTTGGCGGCCAGCGCTTCGCCAGCAGACTTCTCGAGCCTGTCGGGCCTCGCTCCCGACTCGATCCAGGCGGGCAGCACGCGATTCCGGACCACGGCGACCCGGCTGGGGCCATTGCTGCTCCATTCGAGCGACATGCCCGCGTCGATCATCCCCTGGGCATCGATCCCCTCCAGCGGACGTTCCACCGGCAGTCCGCCCGTGGCAGTCTGCCGCCACGCGAGGCCACGAGACGCCGCGTAGATCCGCGACCGCACCAGCGGCGGCGTGCTGCTGGGATCAGCGCCGGGAGAGCGATTGAGCTCCACCTCGATTGCCACCGGGTTCAACAGCCCTGCATCGACCGTGCCGATCAGTCCGCCCGCGGTGATACCCAGCCGGGCATCAGCCCGACTGGCCCGCGCCACGGCGCGGCCAAACACCACCTCGATCCGCGGCACGCCATCCGCGTCGAGCGAAAGCACCGCCCGGGTTTCGGGAAGCAGACGAATCGTCACGCCCCTGACGTGGAGCTCGGGCTGAAACACCGGCGGCACGAGCAGGTCTTCGCGTTTCTGAAGCGGGGAACCCACAGGAAAGAAGGTCCACGCCGGTGCCTCCGGCGGCTCCGACAGATGGAGGAGCACGCCCTCGCCCCCCACGAATCCGACGGCATCCTGGGGCTCTGCAACAGCAGCTCCCAGCTCCGAACCTGGTGCGGCAGCCGGGGGTGATGGTTCCGCAGCCGCCGGTACGGCAGCCATCGCGGCCGCGGGCGGCACCGGCTCTTTCATGGGCTCTGCCGCATTGCCCACTGCCACGGGTGGGTTCTTCGGCGCCGCCTCGTTCACAGCCTTCTGGTCGGGCTTTGCATCCTGCGCCGGTTGAGTCGGCGCTGTTTGAGTCTGCGCGGGTTGAGTCGGCGGATCTTTCACGGTCGCTGCCGGGGCGTCTGCAGCCGCAGTCGCGGGGCTGACGTTTTCGACGGCTGGTGCGGGCGGCGCTGGTGCCATGACCGGCTGCTGTTCCACGCTCGCCACTTCCTGCGACCGCCCCCTCGCCCGCCCCATGGGATTCCCATCCAGGAGCGACCAGACAAGCACCCCAGCCAACGTCAGCAGCAGGGCAACCGCGACCGCGGCGGCTGCCCACGCCGCGAACGACGACCGTCCCGCCGCCGGCCGGGCTGGCAGCCGATGGTGATCGACCACACCATTCCCGCTGGCTGCGGTCGCGCTTCGCACGCCCGTCGTCGCTGCCACCGCATCGCGGATGGCGTGCGCCGTTTCCCGCGACTCGCGATGGTCGTCGCCAGCGGGCCTCATCGCCGCCTGTTCCGTCGCCGCCCGGTCCTGCAGGCCTGCCAGCAGGCCTCGCAGCCGCTGCTGGATCCGCTGGCCCTCGTCGCCGTGCAACTCGTGTCGCACCGTGGGATCGCGGGCCAACTCCGCCAGCAGCCCGTGACAGGCAGCCACCTCCGCCAGATGCAGTTCCGATTCGATGCAGATCCGTTCGAAGGCCTCCAGTTGGTCGGAAGAGAGCGTGTTGTCCAGATATTCGGCCACGGAGTTGGGGTCTTCCGTGAGACCACGGCCTTCCGTTTTCGGGGCACCGATCGCGGTCCGGCCGACCGCCGCACGGATGCGGTCCACGAGGTGCGTCGCCACCACGCTGGACGAAACCTTCGCCCCCAACTCCTGCTGTTCGCCGTCGGGAAGGACACCGTCCAGCCAGGCCAGCAGGGTTCTGAGTGTGAGACGCATGGGTCTTGCTCCGGGCCGCCGTCGCGGATGGGGGGAAGGATGGGCTCCTTCAATAAGAGTGGAGACCTACCGGTATTTTCGTGCAGAAGCCCAAAAAAAATATGCGGAACGGCGAAACCGGCCGACAGCGACCCTTTCGCCCGGGATTTGCGTAAAGAAGGACGCGCAGACGTTTTGTTCCAACGGACTACACTTTGGATTGTTCGCATAGGGCTTCTGGAGACCGTACGCATCCATGACCGCCATGCCCCGACACCGTCGCCAAGCCATCCTTCGAGAGGCGTCCGGCTACATCGAACTCGGCGAACTGCTCGTGCAGCAGGACACCCCTGTGCCGCCGAGCGGCCAGAGGCTGCTGCATCGTGCGCTCGATCTCCTCGCGCTGCTGCCGGAGCCGACACGCTCCACCGCGAACGCGAAGCTGCTCGAGGGGGAAGCCCTGAGGGCTCTGGGCCACTTCGAGGACGGGCTCGTGGCGCTCCGCCTGGTGGCCGAGCAGGAGCCCAAGCGGCTGGAGGCATGGCTGGGAATGGGCTGGTGCCTGAAGCGATTGGGGCGGCTTGACGACGCGATCCTGTCGCTTGAACAAGGGCTGTCTGCCTCGCCCAGGGAGCCGATCCTGCTCTACAATCTCGCCTGCTATCACTCGCTCGCCGGCCGCGTGCAGGCGGCTATCGAGCACCTCACAAAGGCCATCTCGCTTGACGATCGGTATCGGGATCTCACCGGAGCCGAGCCCGACTTTGATCCCATCCGACAAGATCCGCGGTTTGTTGCAGTCACGCACGTCACGGTTTGAACGTGGTAATCCACCATGACGAGCCCAGCCCTCCAGGAAGTCGTCGCCCTGTTGGGCTGCCCCGCAGCGGGCAATCCCGCGCAGTATCTCTTTGAGCGGATGATCGCCGCGGCGGGCCTCGACTGGCAGTTTGTCACGCTCGACGTGCAGCCCGAACGGATTGCCGAAGCGATCGCAGGCGTGTCGGCGATGGGGTTTCGTGGCTGCCTGCTCGCCGGACCGCTGCGGGCCGCGGCACTCTCGACCGTCGCATCGGCCAGTCCGTCAGCCACGTTCGCCGGCGCGGTCAGCCTGTTCGAACGTCAGCCTGCCGGACCTGCGGGCCACATGACCGACGGCCGCGGCGTGCTGGAGGCGCTCCGGTCACACATCGATCCGGCGGGGGCAACCGTGCTCATCGTGGGTGCCGGGGCGGCGGCGCGGGCCGCGGCCCTCGAGCTCTCGTTGGCCCGCGCCGCCGAGATCATCGTCTGCGATCGCACGCCGCAGCGGGCGGCGGCGCTTGTCGACGCCCTCACCGCGATGGCCGCCGCCCCTGCTTCGGCCCTTCCCTGGGAGGCGGCGATCACGATCCCTGACCGAGTCGGCATCGTCGTGACGGCGGTGCCGGCCGATGGCCAGAAGCCGGTGGCGCCGCTGGCCGGCCTGCGTCCGGACCTGGTGGTGGCCGACCTGGCGCTCGTCAGCCAGCCTGCCCCGGTGGTAACCGCCGCCCGCGGCGCGGGGGCCTGCGTCATCGACGGACTCGAGATCCATTGCGAGCGGACGGCGATCGACTTCCACTCGCTGACGGGCCTTGAGACCGACACGGAGATGCTCCGCGACGCCCTCGATGAATTCTTCAGCGCGTAATCAGCCCGCCGCGGCCGGCTTGCCGAGCCGCTCGACCTTCTTGAGAAGCGCCGTGGCGCTCGATCGCACGTCGCCCACGGGGTCTTGCGTGAGCTTCTCCACGAGGTCGAGCAGGTGCCGGGGCGGCGGCTCGTGAGTCGCATCGGCAAGAAGCGCCACGCCCCGTAACGCATTGACGACCACGAGCGCCCGCTTGTAACGCCGCGACTGCGCG
>CAMBSN010000102.1 GCA_945870505.1 Candidatus Kuenenia stuttgartensis
ATCACAACAGAGTTCAATGCGAACCTGGAAGCCACACAGGTTGACAACCTGTGCTACGAGAGGCCGCGAGGGGCTGCCCGTGCCCGAGAGCCGGCGTTGCTGACAAGCGCAGCCATGGATGGCGAAGCGAGGTCAGCATCGAGCGAGCGAAGCCCAGGATGGGCGCAGCGAGCGTCCGGCGACGGGCATGGGCAGCCCCGAGCCTCAGGCGAACCGGGAATACACAGGTTGACAACCTGTGCTACGAGAGGCCCCGAGCCTTGCGAACACCTCAGGATGGATCACACGCGGTCATCGGTCGGCAGGCTTGGCGGAGCCGACGGGATCTCTCGCTCGCAGCCTGCGGGAGCCTCGTTGCGGTCGAGGGCGGCCCGCCAGACGGGCTGGCCCGCGAGCCGCGTCCGTCGTTCGAAGTGCGTGCGGTAGTCGAGGTCGTGCATGGCGTCGGAGGACGACTCCTCCCGCGGCGGCGCAAAGAGGCCGGTCGCCGCCGCGAAGGCCATCGACTCGGTGAAGTATTCCTCTACGTCGGTCCAGACGTGGAGCGTGGCGCCGACTGGCAGCACGCGGCCCGCGTGCTGCAGGAAGTTCTCCGAGAGCACGCGTCGCTTGCGGTGGCGAGCCTTCCACCAAGGGTCGGGGAAGTAGACGTGCATGCCGGAAAGGCAGGCGTCGGGGAGGAGGCTGCGGACGAGGAACGTCCCGTCACCCTGAACGATGCGGGCATTCGACGACGCCGCGGCCGCCAGCTTGCTCGCGCACAGCCGGGCGTATCCAGCGGCGAGTTCCACGCCGAGAAAGTTTCGTTCGGGGGATCTGGCCGAGGCGGTGGCCAGGAACAGTCCCTTGCCGCTTCCTACTTCGAGTTCGAGAGGTGCATCGCGGGAGAAGAGCGTGCGTGGATCACACGGCACCGGCAGCGAGGCCAGCGGGATCAGATGCTTCGAGAGGTCGACCGACGGATCGGGCTTGCGCGGCGGGCGGCGGGGCATGGCAGGGCGATCGGGGAGAGAGACACCGGATCGTCGCGGCGGATCCGGGCGGGGCCGCGGTCAGGTGGTGGCCTTGTCGACCTGGGCGAGGAGCTCGATGGGCAGCGGCACGCCCTTGATGACGCCGTCGACCACGATGCTCTCGCGGACGAGCCCCTGGAAGCGACAGACGATCATCGCCTTGGGCCTCACTCGGACACGCTCGACCGCGATCACGAGCCGGTCACCGGGCCGGACGGGCTCGCGGAACCGCACCTCCTCGAGGCCGCCGAAGCCGACCACCTCGGCGTCGAGCAGGTTACGCCGCTGCGTGTAGTAGCTGGAGAGCTGGGCAGCCGCCTCGCACATCAGCACGCCCGGCATCAGTGGCACGCCGGGGAAGTGCCCGCGGACCCAGAACTCGTCCGGCGTGACGTCCTTGTAGCCCACGCAGAGACCACGGGACTGATCCTCGTGCACGATCGCCGTCAACTGCTCCATCTCGAACCGCTGCCGGTTCCAGCGGCGGATCTCATGGATGTCAGCGATGGCCGTGTCGAGGTCGTATTCGCTCGGATGGATGATGTAATCGCGCGGGGCCACGGGATGTCCTCGGGCGGTGCGGTGCTGACCGCTGGATCAGGTGCGGATGTGCTTGCGCTTGGCCTTGCGGGCCTTGCTGTTGGCCGGCCGGGCGCCGTGATTCGCCTTCTTGAGGCGGCGATGGGGTTTGGCCATGGGAAATCTCCGGGAAAACGGTCTCGAGGCAAGGTTGGATCGTGTGAAGGTTGTACCACGGGCCGCCCGGCGGTTCCACCGCAGGCCGACGTCAGCGGTCGACGGTGACGGACGAGCGTTCCGCCGCGATAGCGTCGCGGAGGCTCGTGCGAATGATCTCGACGAAACTCGCGGCAAGGAACCCGAAGAGCCCGCCGATCACCGCGGATGACACGCCCCCCAGGGCCGCCCCGGCGATGCTGGCCGAGGTGAGCATGGCGAGGGCTGCCGCACCGGTGGCGCCACCGACTATGGCGCCGATGCCGGCCGACACCGGAATGAGTCGGCCGAGGCTCTGCCGCCGTTCGAGCCGCGTCGGCTTCGGCCGCGGCACCTCAGCCGGCGCGGCGGTGCGGTGACGGAGTCGCGAGAGGTCGCGGTCGGCGGCCTCGCGCAGCGTCGTGCCCAGGGCATTGCCGGCCACATGCATTCCCACGCTGGCGATCACGACCGCCACGGCGATCCAGCCGGCGATTCCCAGCCAGCCGATCGCGGCGCAGGCGATGGCCACCACCACCACGAGCCAGGAGTAGGTGACCGGTTGCATGCCCGCGATCCACGCCGTTTAAGGGTCCACCGTCTGCCAGTATAGGCCCGTCCCGGCCGCGGCCTACCAACCGCCGGCGATCGCGTCGGGCCCGTAGATCGGGAGCATCCGGTAGTAGACCTCCAGCGTGAGCACCGCGAGGGCCGTGTGGGCGAGTCGGCCGCCGGGTGCCGTGTCGTGGTCGGCGAGGAACCAACTGCCGGCCTCATGGCCCCGGGCGGCCTGCCGGGCCACGAGCTGGTCACGGTTGCGGTCGTTCCAGCGTTGCCAGAGGGGATGGTCGCGTTGGAGGAGCGCCTGCGAGAGGTAGAAGTTGAGATAGATCGCATCCGGGTCGGGGCCACCCTTGGCAAGTGCCGTCAGGCCACGGTCGATCACCGCCTCGTTCGGCCACGCGGTGTAGAGGCGGCAGAGGAGGCCGATTGCCGACGTGCCGGGACGGGCCTGCGGAGCCTGATAGCCGTAGGCCTCGCCACGACGCACCTGCACGCGGTCGAGGAAGCGGACGACACCGTCCATCGTCGGCGACGGGATCGCCAGGCCGGCAAGGCCGGCGCTCTTGAGGGCTGCGAGCTGCCAGGCGGTGACGGTGGTGTCGCCGGGCTGGCCGGGCAGGTAGCGCCAGCCGCCGCCGTGGAGATCCTGGGCGGTTTCGATGAAGCGGACGGCGTCGCGAACGTATTTCACGAGTGCCTGGTCGTTCGTCATGCCGAGCGCCTCCGCGAGCGCGAGCGTGGCCACACCATGGCCATACATCGTTCCCTCACTGAGATCGCCGCCACGGGGCGTGGGTTGCATGCGGCTCATCAGGTAGTAAATCCCGCGGGTCACGGTCTCGCGGTAGGCGCCATCCACGTGCGTGTGGCCAGCCCCGAGGAACGGCAGGAGCGCGATGCCGGTGGAGGCCGTCGTGCTCGACACGGTTCCAGGATCCCGGCAGCCGCCATCGCAGCGGCAGCCGGAGAGATCGAACCGCCACGAGCCATCGGTCGCCTGATGCCGCGCGAGCCAGGCGAGGCCGCACTCCACGGCATCCTCGCTCGCCGTCGAGCCGCCCCGCTCGAGCGCGCCGTGGCCGCGGGCCGGGCCGCGGCGGCCCTCGAAGGGTGACTGGCCCGGCACAGTCGATCCACGGCGTGGTTGCGGCGCGAGGGAGGCGGCGATCGCGCGGACCGACTCGGCGGGAGCGGGATGGAGTGCGGACGGTGCGATCGCCGGAGCCTCGGGTGCGATCGCCACCGTCTCGATGAGCGGCACGATCGGTGGATCGACCGGTATGGCTTCGTCGATCGGCAGGGTCGGTTCGGCCGCCAGCGGCACCACGACTTCGTCACTGCCCACCTCACCGCCGCCGGCGGCATCGCCGGGAACGACGTCGAAGGACTCCGCGTCGGCCATGGCGATCACGATCGGCCGCGGCCGCATTTCCTGCGGGGCTGGGATCAAGAGCAGTGCCAGGCCGATCAGGATGACAACGTGGGCGACGAGGCTGGCGTACGTCGACCGTACGGCGGGGCTGTGGACCAACCGCTCAATTCGGCTCGGTGTCTCGTGACCCTCGTTCATCGGCGTTCCGGGTGCGGTCTGGTGGAGTGTGCCGCCTGGGTGGCCGGGGCTGATTGGGTGCCCCGGGCCGGTGCGCACCGCGATCCCACGATGTTCATCGGCATCAGCGGCCGGGCAACCGCAGGGCGGGGATGCGGGGGCACACAGGTTGAAAACCTGTGCTACGGCGCGGTCGCCGCCACGACGGCGGCGTTGCCCGTCCGGGGCAACCTTGGCTTGCCCCGCGACGGGCTGAGCAGGCTGCACGAACAGGCCCGCCCGGACGGCGGGCCGGCAGTCAAGGCACACCTTGGCTGTGCCTTCGACTGCCTCAAGCGAAAAAGGCCCGGAGGGCTTTTTCGCGCTATTCTTTGAACTCCTCGTCCACCACCTGCGTGCGGTAGATCGGGAGATGGCGGTAGTAGACCTCCAGGATCATCGTCGCCAGCGACGTGGAGTAGAGCCTGCCGGCGGCCTCGGCAGCATGGCCCTTCTCAAAGCCCTCGTGCCAGCTGCCGGCCTCGTGATCCTTGGTGGACTGGGCCTTGAGGAGCATCTCCTTCATCCGCTTGTTCCACGAGATCCAGACCTCGCCTTCCATGTGATGCATGATTTGGGTCGCGTAGTAGTCGTAGTAGAGATCGGCCGTCGGCCCCGTCTTCATCAGGTAGGCCACGCCATCCAGAAGCGCGGGGTTGTCTTTCTTCCAGCCGAGATACATGCGGCAGAGCAGGCCCACTGCGGTTCGCCCCGGCGTGGGGTTCGAGTTGTCGACGTAGCCGTACCGGGCGCCGCTCTGTGACTCGACGGAGTTGAGGAAGTCGATCGCCTTTTTCACCGTCAGCGGATTCACCTGCAGGTAGGCCATGTTGCCGCTCTTGAGCGCCATGATCTGCCAGCCCACCGCCGACGTGTCGCCGGGTTGCCGCGGCGAGTATCGCCACCCGCCCCCCACGGGATCTTGAGCCGCCATGATGAAGTTGAGAGCGAGTTGCGTGGGGGCCGCCAGCCGATTGTCTTGCGACATCGCATAGCATTCCGAGAGCGCGATGCCGGCGAGGCCTTGCGAATAGAGGCAGCCGTTGCCGTCGTAGGCCTTGCCCTTACCTGCCACCGCCCGCTGGGCGAGGAAGGCGATGCCCTTTTCGATCGTCGGCTTGTATGGTCCCTCGCGGTGCGTGTAGCCGCGACCGAGGAAGGGCAGCAGCGCCATCGCGGTGGCGCCGGTGCGGTCCTTGGCGCGGCTGTGGCCCGATCCAGAGCACTTTCCGCCGCAACTCGGGCAGTCCGTCATGTCGAACGACCAGCCACCGTCGGGCAGTTGGTGGATGGCGATCCACTTGAGCGAGCGATCGACGGCCTGCTCGGTGTCGCCGCCACCGCCACCGGCAGCCGCGAGCTTGCCCGCCTGGGTACGGCCGCCGAGCCCGCCCGCCATGCCGCCGACGGCGCCCACCGACGCCATCATGTCCGACGCGGGAGCCGTCTCGGTGCCGAAGTCGGTGAACTCGACCGCCAGCGGTGCCGCATCGAGCTCATCGGCACTCGCCATGACCTCCACCGGGGCCACGGCGACCTCCGTGGAGACGGCAACGTCGGTGGCCGGGGCCGCCACGTCGAGCAGGGGCTGCTCGGGAAGTTCGTCTTCGAACTCGGCGAACTCGTCTTCGAGCTGAGGGCCGCTCGACGTGATGATCCTCGCCACCTCCTTCTTGGGCGGCTCGTTCACCACGAGCGCCATGCTGAGTAAGGCAACGACGTGCACGAGCATGCTGATCGCCCACGCCGGAACCTGCTTCACCGCCGTGGTGGCCAGGGCGGGCGCGTGGTCGTCGTCGCGACTGTCGGCGGGCCGCGCGGTGCTCTGCTCAGCGGCCACTGGTCGGGGGGGAGGTTGCTTGGACGGGGCTTGGTTGGCCGGGGGCGGCGTTGGCCGCGGCGGGACAGCCGGAGGCGGCGTCGTCACGGGTTCGGGATCAATTTGGCTCGACATAAGGATGTCCCCAAGGCGTCCCCTGGCGGCAGGTCCGCCCGTGGAACGGAGGCATTTTGATTATAGAGCGGTTACTGCCGCAGGGAGACTCGAACGACGTGTCGCGGCGGGGCCAAAGCGACCGCTGGCCTTTCGCCCTCCGGGCGGGTAAGGTTTTCGCTTCCTGGGTGCCTGCCACCAATCGCAGTGGCACCCGACGGCGACACGCAAGAAGGACTGCGAGCCCCGCAGGCGACAGAGAGACAGAGATATGGCGAAGGGCAAGAGAAAACTCGAAGTGATCCACCTCGTCTGCGAGGAGACGGGTGACATGAACTACACGCTCCGCCGCAAGACGGGGGGCGAGAAGCTCAAGGTCAAGAAGTACTCGCCGCGGCTCCGCAAGCACACGCTCCATAATGAGAAGCGGAAGTAGCGAGAAGCGGAAGTAGCCCTCGGTACGTAGCCACGGGCCGCCTTCAGCCGATGGCGGCCAGAGCAGCGACGATCGCCTCATCGCCAGCGACCGTGACGATCGTGTCGGCTTCGCGGGCGAGATTGCCCTCCGCAGACTGATGTGCAGCCACGAGCGCCAGCCGGCATTCTGACTGGCGTGTGAACCGGGCCGTTCCCGGCCGGATAACGAGTTCGATCTCACACGGCTTGCCCTCGGCGGCGACGGTCGCGCCGGCGAGGTGCCTGGCGATCGAGCGGCCCAGCGGCGTCGTCATCAGGTCTGCGGGCAGGCCCCAGGTGATCGCCGCCGCCGGTCGCGCGACCAGTCCGAGGCGGCACGCCGTCAGCCGGCCGCGGCGTTCGAAGTACCGCACGTTCACTCCGTCGCGCCAGCGGGATGTCGCGGTCGCATCGGTCTCGTGCCAGACGTGGAGCGAGCGCGTCTGCCCGAGGATGGTCTCGAGCCGCACGCCGGTGGCCCGCAGTCGTAGCCCGAGGTCGTCGTCCTCCTGGCCCCAGCCGACGAATCGCTCGTCGAACCCGTTCACACGCTGAAAGTCGTCGCGCCAGACGCCGAAGTCGCCGCCGGCGAGCCGCGGCTTGGTGGGATGCCGCAAGACCGCGTGCCACCAGGTCTTGCGCTGCCGGCGGGCGAGGGCTCGGCGCTCGGACGCCGGCACGAGCGCTGCCAGGTTCGTGATCGCCAGATTCCCCGGCACGAGCAGTCGGCTGGCCTCGGCCGGGAGCCGGGCACAGTAGCCGAGCAGGGCGGTGCCATGGCGGCGGCGTTCGGCATGGGCGGCGACGTGGTGGCGGGGCACGATGCAGTCGCCGTCGAGGAACAGCAGGTACCGGCCGGTCGCGAGCCGGGCGGCCTCGTTGCGAACCCGCGCGAGACGGAAGCCGTCGTGCGGCTGCGTCGTAAACCGCACGGGAAATGGGGCGTTGGCGGCGAACGAGTGGACGACCTGCGGCGTCTCGTCGCCCGAACCGTCGTCGGACACGACCACCTCCATAGTCGTTCCGGCGCACCGCTGCAGCGCCAGCGACTCGAGTGCGAGGGCCAAGTGTCGGGGCCGACGGTACGTGGTCACGAGCACCGACACATCGACCGGTCCGCCGCTCATGGTCGTCGTCCTGCAGTCGAGGCGCCAGCGCGACTGGCCACCGCGTCGATCAGGGCGGCAACGTGTTCGCCTCCCGAGAGTGGCTCGATCGCGATCTCAACGGCGCCCACCGGCAGGTCGCGGGAACGGCCAGCGGGAACCTTGACGAGATCCTTGAGCGTGGTGACGAGCATTGCCGCGCCGTGGCGGGCAGCCCGCGCGGTGAGTCGTTCGAAGTCGGCAGCCGTGTAGGCGTGGTGATCGGGAAACGGCACAAACTCGATCACCTCCGCAGCCAGACGGGCGAGTGTTGCGCGAAACGCGGCGGGGTTGCCGATGCCGGCGAAGGCCATGACGGGCAAGCCGCGAAGCGAGTCGAGCGGCCGCGTGCCGCCGTCGGTGAGGCGCACGGTGACGGGGCGGTGCTCCGCCTCCATCCAGGCTTCCTGGAGCCGCTGGCCGTCGCCGGCAGTCAGCGCCGAGCGGATGGCCTTCCGCTGCTCGCCATCGATCGCCGATGCCCTCGTCAGCACCACCGCGTCGGCCCGGGCCAGTCCCGCGAGTGATTCCCTCAGCAGGCCGCGAGGAAACAGCCGGCCGCAGCCGAACGGGTCGGTCGCATCGATCGCTACGATGTCGAGGTCGCGGTGGAGACGCCGGTGCTGAAACCCGTCGTCGAGCACCGCCGCGTCGCATCCGGCCGCGATGGCCGTTCGGCATCCGGCCGTGCGGTCACGGTTGGCGACGTGCATTGCCTCCGGCACCACGAGGCCGAGCTCTGCCGCCTCGTCGCTCCGTTCGCCCGGCCGCGCCCCGTAACCGCGGCTGATGATCGCCGGCCGCCTACCAGCGGCTGCCAGTCGCCGCGCCACCCAGGCCACCAGTGGCGTCTTGCCGGTGCCGCCGAGGGTGAGGTTGCCGACCGAGATCACGGGTGTGGGCACGCGAGACACGTGGAGGAGGCCGCGGTCGTAGGCGGCGTTGCGCGCGGCCACCGCCAGGCCGTAGGGCAGGGCGACCGCCGCCAGCGCCAGCCGCGCCGCCTCAGCCCCGACTCCCGGCGTGGAGCCGTCGACGAGCCGCTTGAAGGTTTCCGCGTCGGGCAGCATCCCCATCGGGGTTTTCCTGTCTGGCACCGACGGCGAGGTTGCCCCGCGTCTGGCAGGAACCATCGTCGCGAAGGCCCGAGCGGCGTGCCAAGTCCGCCACGTTTTTCCGACGGGAACAGCCGCCGGGACCGATATAATCTCCGTGGAGCGGTCCGTGTGGTCCGCCCGGTCCAGCGTGGCGTCCGCCGCGTGGTGGAGTATCCCATGGCGACGGCGTCCCGCACTGCGAGTGATCCGCTGGCCGTCCCAGCCTGGGTGGCCGACGGCGACGTCGAGTCGAAATCGGAGCGGTATCTCGCGAAGCGACTGGCGGCGGCCGGTGCCGACTTCAAGGGCGTGGCGCTGACCACGTTTCTGCTCGCGGCGGGCGTCGGAGCGATGCTCTGGCTCGCTTGCGGCGTGATCGTGGAACACTGGCTGATGCCCGGCGGCCTGCCGGCGTGGGTTCGCTGGGCCTGGCTTGCCGCGGGGCTCGTCGTACTCGCAGCGGCCGTCGTCCGTTGGGTGGTGCCTTTGCTGCGATACAGGGTGAACCTGGTCTACGCGGCGCGGATGCTCGAGCAGGAGCATCCCGAACTCCACAACGACGTCGTCAACGCCGTGCTTGCGCAGGCCCATGCCGACGAGACAACTCCGCTGGTGGTCAAGTCGCTCCGCCGCCGCGCCGCCAGGCAACTCGCAGGCGTGTCGGGTGACGGTGCGGTCGATCGCGGCCCGGCCCTGAAACTCGCGTATGCCCTCGCCGCGTTGATCGCAGCGGCCTGCGTGTACGAACTCCTCGCCCCCAAAAGCCTCGTGGTGTCGGCGACCCGGCTGGTGGCGCCGTGGCTCGGCGTCGCCGCACCGTCGCGGGTGCGGATCGCTCCGCCGATGTTGTCGTGGACGGTGCCGGGTGGTCCGGAGGTCGCGGATCGTGGGCGGACGCTCGCCGTGGTTGAGGGGGTCGCCACGCTGGTTCGTGGGCGGCAGGTGGTGGTGTCGAGCGACATCACCGGCCTCGCGGGAGATGAGAAACCGGAACTCGTCGTCACGCCCGTTGCCGATGACGCCTCAGCGGCGTCGTCAGGCGGCTGGCGGGCGGCGATGCTGCCCGTGTCGGGAGGAAGGTTCACCGCGGTGCTGCCCGACGCGAACCGGGGGCTCGACCAGTCAGTCGACATCGTGATCGCCGCCGGCGACGCGCGGAGCGAGCGATTCCGTGTCGCCGTGGTCGACGAGCCGGCGATGCTCGTTCGCGAACTGCACTATCGGTATCCGCCGTACACGGGCCAGGCAGACGAGACGATTCCCTGGCAGGGCGATGTCCGCGGCGTCGAGGGCACGCAGGTGACGGTGGTGGCCGAATGCAACCATCCGCTGGAAGCGGCGTGGATTGACCTCGGCCCTGACGGCAAGCGAGATGCGCCGCTGTCGATCGACCCGAAGGATCTGGCGCGGGGACGAGGCACGTTCACACTCAGACTCTCGCCCGACCGATCCGCGGCCGAGCACTCGAGCTACCGGCTGTTATTCCAGCCAAAGGCGGCGTCGCTTTCGCAGCGGGAGCCGGCGATGGTCGACAAGATGCAGTACCGCATCGAGGTGCTGCCGGACCTGGCGCCCGAGATTGCGATCGAGGAGCCCGCCGAGAAGGTGGTTCGGGTGCCGCCCGACGCGCCGGTGACGGTGCGGCTGCGGGCGGTCGATCCGGACTTTGGCCTCGCGAGTGTCATGGTGGAGACGCGGCTCGCTGCGGGTGCGGAGCGACCCGGTCAGGAACTGCTCGTTGGTGCTCGGAAGACGTTCCGTGGCGCGGCCACGCTGATTCCTGCCGCGCTCGGAGCGGGGCCCGGCCAGGTGCTCGAGTATCGCGGGGTCGCGAAGGACACGCGGCCTGAGGCCCCCAACGTCGCGATCACCGAATGGTATGCGCTCAAGATCGACCCGAGCGCTCCGGCACGTCAGCCGCCACCGGCACCGCGGGACGACACCGAGTCGAATGAAAACAACGGCAGCGATGGCGAACCGCAGGCCGGCGATGCGCCCCCGGATCAACAGGGCGAGAGCGGCGGCGGCGCGTCGGACACCGAAGGCGATCAGGGGAGCGATTCGGGCAAGGGGAAGAACTCCGCCACGGGCAAGCAGGGGGAGGCCGGCGGAGATGCATCGGCCAAGAAGGATGATGGCGGAGGCGCTTCGGAATCACAGGACGGAAAAAAGGACGGCCCAAAGGGCGACGGTGGCAACAAGGACGGCGAGCAGTCGCCTTCCCAGCGACAGTCTGATCCGAAACAGGCTGAGAAGCAGGGCGAACCGCAGGAGGGCGAGCAGCAGGGGAGTGCTGAAGGCGGTAAGCAAAACGATGCCAACGAGGGCAAAGCGGGAAAGCAGCCGGGCCAGCAGGAGCAAAAGGGCAGCCAGGATGGCGCCGGTAGCGAACCCGAAGGGCAGGGGGGCTCACAGCAGCAGGGCGGCCAGGCTGGCAGCAGGCCTGATGGCGGCCCCGGCGCACAGCAGCGTCCCTCGGGCGGCGGTGCCCAGGGGGAAGGCAAGCCGGGTAGCACCAAGCCCGGTGGAGACAGCAGCACGACGGGCCCGCAGTCTGGTGAGCAGTCGGGTGGTGCCGAGAACGACGGGAAGCCAGGGAGCAAGGGCGACCGTCCCTCGGAGCGGGGCGACGGAGAGGGCAAGGGGCAGGGCAAGCCTGGCACGAAGGAGACTGTCGCGTCGGACGGCACTGACGATGGCGAGGCGATGGAGCGGATCCTGGAGCACCGTCGCCAGACGCAGAAGGGCGAGTCGGCAGAGACCGGTGGAGAGCGTGAAGGTCGCGAAGCGGCGGAAGGCCAGGAGACCAGCAGCCTGCCAAAAAACGGCCCCCCGGCAAACGAGCCACGGGATCCGAGGAGCGGCCAGCCTCCTGGGCCTGATTCCCGGCAGAATCCAGAGTCATCCGAAGGTGCGGGGGAGTCGGCGGAGCAGAAGTCGCTGACGGAAGGAGAGGGCAAACCTGGAGAGGGCAAGCCTGGAGAGGGCAAGCCTGGAGAGGGCAAGCCTGGAGAGGGCAAGCCTGGAGAGGGCAAGCCTGGAGAGGGCAAGCCTGGAGAGGGCAAGCCTGGAGAGGGCAAGCC
>CAMBSN010000103.1 GCA_945870505.1 Candidatus Kuenenia stuttgartensis
CGGCGATGCGGACGAGCGGCACGTTGATGCACTCGCCCCCCGCCGCACGAATGGCGGCGGCAAGATCACCCTCCTGACCGGCCGGCCGCGTTGCGAGCACGAGCTGGCCCTGGAGCGGACCGGAGCCGGGCGGCACCCTGGCGCCCACCACCACCACGGCTGGCGATCGCCAGCCCTGCGCTGCGAAGTCGCGAACGCAGTCGCCGAGCGTGCTCCCGCCGATCCGTTGGTCGGGCCACGAGCACCGGCTGACGATCGTGACCGGCGTGTCGGCAGGCAGCCCGGCCGCGAGCAGCTCCCGGGACCAGCGGGCGACCTGCTCGACACCCATGTAGACGGCGAGCGTGCCCGGGAGGCCCGCCAGCGAGCGGAAGTCGATGCCGTCAGCCTTGCCATCGGCCTCGCGGCCGGTGACGAGCGTGACGCTCGACGCGGAGTCGCGACTCGTGAGTGGCACCGCCGCCGCCGCGGCCGCGGCGAGCGCGGCGGTGATCCCGGGCACGAACTCCACCGCGACCCCCGCCTGCCGCAAGGGCTCGAGCTCCTCCGTCAGCCTGGCGAACACGGTCGGGTCTCCGCCCTTGAGCCGCACGACCGTGCGTCCCTCGAGTACCAGGCGGGCGAGCAATCGGCCCGTCGCTATCCCCGGACTCGGACGCTGGTCCTGATCCCGGTCGATCTGGATGCGCTCCGCCGTGGGGTTGACCTCATCAAGCACCAGGAGGGGCACGAGCGAATCGTGAACGATGACGTCAGCGGCCCGGAGGCGGTCCACGGCCCGGAGTGTGAGCAGATCGGCCGCGCCGGGGCCTGCTCCCACGAAGGCGACGCGGCCCGGCGGTGATGCGGAGGGGGATGGCATGTCGATGATCGAGTTCCGGGGGCTGCAGGGCCGGCGTTTGGTGTTCCCGCGGACCTCACTACACTCGGAGAGAACTTCCAATCCCCCCAATCGTCCTCGACCATGGCGAATGAGTCCACTGCGGCCGCTCCCGGCCCGGTCGATCCCGCGGCGGCCCCCTCGACCGCGGCCCTCTCGCCGGCCGAACGGTCGCGGCTGATGAAATGCTATGTCACGGGGGTTCAGGCCATGCAGGGCAACGTCGACTACGCCGTCGACATGTTCGCCCAGTGCGTCATCGGCGATCCGGGAAACGCCATTTTCCTGCAGAAGTTGCTCGAGTCCCTGAAGCGGAAGTTCGGTGGCAAGAAAGCGGGCAGCCTGACGTCGTTCTTCGCCGCCGGGTCGCGGGCCGGGCTCAAGAAACTGGCTTCGTCGGCCCAATGGCGCGACATCATCAAGCAGGGCGTGGAGATCATCAAGGGCAACCTCTCCGACCACGTCGCGCTGCTGGCGATGGCCGACGCCTGCGGAAACCTGATGTTCTTCGACACGCAGGCCTTCTACCTCCGGGCCGCTCTCGATGCCTCGCCGACTGACCCGGAGGTGAACAAACAGTGCGCCAAGTTCGCCGCTGGCCAGGGCAACTTCGACCAGGCGATCGAGTGCTGGCGGCGGATCGGCCGGACAAAGGGCCTCGCCGAGGAGGCCGAGAAGGCCATCGCCGAACTGTCGGTCGACAAGACGATCTCCGCAGGCCAGGGAATGATCGGCCGCGGTGGACAGACGGCCGGCCGCCCGACGGGCAAACCCAGCCAGCCCGCGCAGCCGGGCGGCCGCGTGGCGGAACTGCGGCAGACGATCGCGACGAATCCCGCCGACATCGACGCCTCCATCGAACTCGCCGACCTCCTCGAGCGCGACGCGACCATCGAGGAGGCCGAGAAGGTTCTTCGCAAGGCGCTCGAAGCATCCGGCAACAACCTGAAAGTCCAAGAGCATCTCGAAGACAGGCAACTCCGCTGGGGCAAGCAGCGGCTGTTGCTCGCGGACAAGCGGCTGGCCGGGGAAGACACGCCCGAGAACCGGGCGACCGTTGAGCGGCTCAGGGCGGTGCAGATCAAGCAGGAGATCGACGTCTACGCCGCCCGCTGCAGCCGCTACCCCGAAAACCTCACCTGGAAGTACGAACTGGCGATGCGGCTCAAGGCCGCCGGCAACTACGCCGAGGCGATTCGCCAGTTTCAGGAGTCGATGAAAGAAACCCGCCGCAGGGGAATGGTCTCGCTGGAACTCGGCGAGTGCTTCCAGAAGATCAAGCAGTACCAGCTTGCGATTCAGAACTACCAGACCGCGGTCGAGACCCTCACCGACCGAGAACTGGAACTCCGCAAGCGGGCCCTCTACCGGGCGGGCGTGCTGGCTTCCGGCCTGGACGACGTGGACTCCGCCCGAAAATACCTGTCCATGCTGGCCGGACTCGACTTCGGATACCGGGATGTGGCCCAACGTCTGGACAAGTTGGGGTCGGCAAAGGATAAAGGTGAGGACGGCTGAGCCGGCCTCAAGGTCGTTGCTCCCGCCGGCCGGGACCGTTCCCGGCTCACCCGCACGCCCCCTACGATCGAGGATTATCGAATGCCCCATTCGGCCAGCGCCAAGAAGCGTCACCGTCAAAATCTCCGCAACCGCGAGCGCAATCGCGTGGTCAAGTCGGATATCAAGTCGAAGATCCGCAAGGTTCTCGAAGCGATCACCGCGGGTGACGTCCCGACGGCCAAAGAGCAGTTCCGGGGCATGGCGAAGTCGACCGATCGCGCTGCGGCCTCGGGCACGATCCACCGCAATCGCGCGGCGCGGATCAAGTCGCGGATCTCGGCCCGGGTGAAGAACGCCGAAAAGGGTACCGTTGCCGTGAAGCCGGCCGCGAAGGGCCGCAAGGTGACCGCAAAGGCGAAGAGCTGACGGTCACCAGACAACGCGGGTTGCGTCGAACACGGGCCCCTCGATGCACGTCCGGCGGTAATCCCAGCCGCCGTCTTGGTCGCGGATCCGGGCGACACACGTGAAGCAGATGCCGATGCCACAGGCCATCGGCGTCTCCATCGAGACCTCGCAGTGAATGCGGCGGGCGGCCGCCCAGCCCGCAACGGCCTCCATCATCGGCTCCGGCCCGCAGCAGGCGATGTGCGTGGCCGTGGGATCGATGCCGGCCGCGAACCTCTGCTCCAGGAGATCGACCACGGTGCCTTTCGTGCCCGTCGAACCATCGAGCGTGGCAAGGTGCACGTCGCAGCCGGCCTTCCGGAAGTCGTCGGTGCAGGCGAACATCCCGGCGGAACGAGCGCCCCAGCAGAGAGTCACGCGTCCTGCCCGTGGCGGCTCGCGAGACGGGAGACCGTACCGGGCCAGCCCGAGCCGCTCGCGGGCGAGCGTCAGCAACGCCGTCTGCCCGATGCCGCCTGCGACAAGCACCAGATGCTCGGTTCCTGAGGCTGAAAACCCGTTGCCGAGAGGCCCCCAGGCGAGGATCTCGTCACCCGGCCGCACCTCGGTGAGGGCGCGCGTGAACCGCCCGTGGACGAGGTAGATAAAGTCGGCGTAGCGAGGCTCGATGCCGTCGGAAAACACGTCGTAGACCGCAAACGGCCGAGCCAGCAGCGGATCGTAGCGGTCGGGGAGCCTGAGCATGGCGAACTGCCCGGGCACCGCCCGACCGGCAATCGGCTGGCAATCGAGGCGAATCCGCCACGACGCCTCCGCCACCTGGTCGTGCGACACGACGCGGGCACGCAGGACGGCAGCCTCATCGGCATGACAGACAGCGGGGGCTGACATCGATCAGCCCTCCCCGCCTGCAGGCCGAGACCGCCACTGGGAGGCCTTGCCGGCCCGCTTCCGCTTTCGTGGGCCAGCCGCACCGCCGCCAGCCTTACCCGGGCCCACGGGCCGTCCTCCCGGCCTGCCCTCAGGCCTGCCCTCAGGCCTGCCCTCAGGCCGGCCGGCTGGCCTCCCATCTGGCAGTCCTGCCGGTCGTCCTACCGGTCGTCCTGCCGGTCGTCCTGCCGGTCGTCCTGCCGGTCGTCCTGCCGGTCGTCCATCGGGGCGTCCGCGCATCCCAGGGCGTCGCGGCGGGCCACCGGGCCGTTGGCCCCGGACCGGACCTCGCGGCCGCGGCGGCTCCCGCTCAGCGTCGGCTCCGACCGCGGCGATCGCATCCTTTCGGAGCGACTCGATCTCGCTCCACGCCAGCTGCCGCCACTGACCTGGCAGCAGGTTGCCGAGCGACAGGCCTCCGACGGCGACCCGCTTGAGTTGGTGGACCTTGTGGCCGAGCGTGGCCAGCATGCGCCGGATCTCGCGGTTCTTACCCTCGTCGAGCACCATCTCGAGCACGGCGCTCTGCTTGTGCTGCGAGCGGATCGACACCCGCTTGGCATGCACCTCGGCTTCAGCGAGGCGGATGCCACGTCGGAGTCGGTCGAGTAGTTCCTCACTGGGCACGCCGGCGACCTGCACGAGGTACTTCTTCTCGACGCCGTATCGCGGATGGGCGAGGAGGTTTGCGAGCCCACCGTCGTTGGTGAGGAGGATCAGCCCCTCGCTCATGCGGTCGAGCCGGCCGATCGCGAACAGCCGCTGCTCGCCGGGCACGAGGTCGACGACACGGGGTCGCCCCGTCGGATCGGCGTTGGTGGTCACCACGCCGACCGGCTTGTGGAGCATGTAGACGACCCGCTTCGGGTTGGGCAGTCGCTCGCCGTCGACACGAATCTCCTGGGCGCTCGGATCGACGCGGGAGCCGAGCGTGGTCACCACTTGCCGGTCAACCTCGACGCGGCCCGTCGTGATCAGTTCCTCGCAGGCGCGACGACTGCCGAGTCCGGCCGACGCGAGCACCTTCTGCAGCCGCTCACCCTCGTCATCGGGGCCGCGCCGCCCGACGGCGTCGCGTGAGGCGAACGGGGGCCGCGACGGACGCCCGCCGGCAGGCCGAGGGGAACGACCGGGGCCGCCAGGACGGGACGCGCCGCCAGGACGGGAGGGACGCCCGGGGCCGGAGGGACGGCCGCGGGGAGGACGCGAATCGGGGGAGGGCATGGCAGGGTTCCGATGGTTCGATGGCGGGAGGCTCGACAGGCGCAGCCTGCGGACGCGAAGACCGAATCATACATCCGGCCGCCGAGCGTGGCAGGTCACTGCAGCGGCTGCGACCACCACCGCGCCCGCTTCACCTCGGCGACGGGCTCCGCGTAGTCGCGGGGCCGCGTCCCGTCGAGCGTCGTGTACTGCCGGAGGAGCGACGGACCGATGTCGTTCTCCATGAACGGATCGAACCGCACGGCCCGGCGCTGCTGGCTCTTCACCGGCAACGGCTCGAGCCACTTCGGCGTGCCCAGCGACATGCATCCGGGCGCCCACGCGGCGGCGACGATGACGGCGGCGAGACTCAGTCGGCGGGCCACGCGCATGAGATGCCTCCGGGGACGATACGGGGCGAGAGTGTAGGAGGCTTGGAACACGCCCCCAAGGCCGATTTCCCGCCCCTCCCCTGCCTCCACGTAGCCGCAGGTTGGCAACCTGCGGGGAATCATCATCCGGCGAGCTTCCGGTGCAGGTTGCCCACGGCTGACACGGGTCACACTTGATCCTCGCGTGCTCACGAGGCTCGGGGCTGCCCATGCCCGTCGCCGGACGCTTGCTTCGGGCATCCTGCCCTTCGCTCGCTCGATGCTGACTTCGCTCCGCCATCCATGGCTGCGCTCGTCAGCAACGCCGGCTCCCGGGCACGGGCAGCCCCTCGCGGCCTCTCGTAGCACAGGTTTTTAACCTGTGTGTGTTCACGGTTCGCACTTTGTTCGGTGCAGCCCCACGCACCATCATCCCTCACATCTGATTCCGGAAGGTGGAGAAGTCGGCCGCATCAGGGCAGCGAGACGTGGAGCAGTTTCGCCGCCACTCCGTCGCGTGCCGTCCCCGTCAGCCTCTGCCGACCGATCGAGGCCGGGAGCAGCACGCAGTCACCGACGCCCAGTGATGGCAGCCCCCAGTGATCCTCGAGGGCGACCGCGCCTCCGATCACCGCCACAAAGTGGCAACCATCGTCGCCGCCGACCTCCCAGGAGCCCGCCGGCACCACCTCGTCGAACACGAAGTAGTCCGAAGCCACGAGCCGGCGGACCGCGGAGTCGGCCGTCGCCGCGGGCGTCACCGGCGCGACCGGCCCGAGCCGCGTGGTCGCCTCGAGGCCTTCCTCCACATGTAGGGCGCGGGGCTTGCCATCGGGGCCGACGCGATTCCAGTCGTGCAGACGGAAGGTCACGTCGCTCGACTGCTGAATCTCGGCCACGAGCAACCCGGCGCCGATGGCGTGCACCGTGCCCGCCGGGATGAACACGCAGTCGCCGGCCTTCACCGGAAACGAATGAATCACCTCGTCGCAACGGCCGGCCCGCAGCGCCGCAGCGAACCCCTCCCGCGTAACGCCCTCCTTGAGCCCCGCATAGATCCGGCTGCCCAGCGCGGCGTCGATCACATACCAGGCCTCGGTCTTGCCGAGGTCGGGCGTGCCCAGTCGGGCAGCCCGCTCATCGTCGGGATGCACCTGCACGGAGAGGTCCTGGCAGGCGTCGAGAAACTTGAAGAGCAGCGGAAACGCCTGTTTGGGGGCATGGCGACCGAGCAACTCGTCGCCGCGCGTCGAGACGAGCGAGCCGAGCGTGGCGCCGGCGAGCGGACCAGCCGCCACCACGCTCTGATCGGTGCCGCGATCGACAAGTTGCCACGACTCGGCGTAGACGCCCTCTCCCGGCAGCGTCCGACCGAGGGCGGTCTCAAAGCGGCGGCCACCCCAGAGGTAGGTGCGGTAAATGGGGGACAGGATCAGGGGCGTGAGCACGGCGGCCTCCTCGAGACGGCCGGCGGCAACACCTGGGCCCTCACGAGCCTGCATAGCCTTCGAGAATCCGCCCGATGGCAAAGCAGCATACCGAAAAGACCAGCATGCCGAGCATCGGCCCCGATGTGATCCGGCCGCTCAACTCCATCACCACCGCGAGGGCGGGAACGGTGAGGCCGAGCATCTGGCCGAGGCGCCCGACAGTCCTCACGGCGCAGCTCCACACCGTGGTCCGACAGCCGCGGTCCGCGACTCGAAGTGGGGCAGCCCGTCCGCTCGGCCCGACGACCGCAGCCGCTCGAGGTTTGGCTCCGAGAGGCCGCAGACGCGGACGAATCCGCCGTCGCCGCGCATCCTTGTCCCCACGTCGGCGATCGCACCGATAAGGGTGTCGTCGATGGCGTCCACTCGATCAAGCTCCAGCACCACGCGATGCGCACGGTTCGCCCGGATCATACCCCAGAGTCGCTCGGCGAGCGGGCAGCCATCGCCGTCCGCCGCCTCGCCATCTTCCTGCAGCCGCAGAAACAGCCAGTCGGGTCCCCGCTCGACCGCCACGCCCCAGTCGTGGGCCTGATACGACCCCGAAGCAGGTGTCGATCGACCAGTCTGAGAAGTCCCTAAAACCTGCGACGCATGCATGACACAAGCCTCCGTAGACCAACTCTCTGTAGCCAACTCTCTGTAGGTAGTGACACCACCGCGAAGTCCATGTCGCCCCCGTCGGCGGCAGCCCGCCGGCAGTCCCCCTGACGCCCGCATGATTGGCCGGCCATTCGGGCTTTGGCAAGCCCGGAGGCCATGTCTCCCGGCTTGCGGCCGCCCTACCCGCATGGACACCTGGGCGGGCTTGCCGTGGGCGACATGACAGCAATACTGCCATCATCCAGTTCCCCCAACCGCAGGAGACTCGTCCATGGGCCGTCACGGCGCCGTCACGTTCAAGGGCAACCCGCTCACCCTCGCCGGCGAGGAGATCAAGGTCGGCTCGGCCGCGCCGGCGTTCGACCTCACCTGCTTCGGCCCCAACGGGATGCAACACATCACCAACGCCGATGTCGCCGGCAAGCCGACGATCATCAGCGTCGTGCCGTCGCTCGACACGCCCGTCTGCCAGGTGCAGACGAAGACCTTCAACACGCGGCTCGCGGCAATGGGCGACAAGATCAATGCCCTGACGGTGAGCCTCGATCTGCCGTTCGCGATGACCCGCTTCTGCGGCGCCGAAGACATCAAGGCGATGCGAAGCGGCAGCGACTACATGGACCGGGCTTTCGGCCGCGACTTCGGCGTGCTCATCGACGAGCTCAAGATCCTCGCCCGCGCGGTGTTCGTGCTCGATGCCAAGGGCGTCGTGCAGTACGCGGAGGTGGTGAAGGAAGTGGCGAGCGAGCCCGACTACAACGCCGCCATCGCGGCGCTCGAAAAGCTCGCCGGCTGAGCGTCACGCCCCGAGCATCCGTTCGATCGACTGCCGGGCCGCGGCGAGCGCGGCCGGCAGTTGATCGACGAGTTTTCCGCCAGCCTGGGCGAGGTCGGGCCTACCGCCCCCTTTGCCGCCGACGACCGTCGCCGCGTCCTTGATCCAGTTGCCGGCCGAGAGGCCCTTCTCTTCGAGTTCTCGGGAGATGCCCGCGACGAGCGTCACCTTGTCTCCCTCGACGCTGCCGAGCAAGACGGCAATCGGACTCCCCTTCCGCCGCAACAGGTCGATGCACTGCCGCATGGCGCCCGCATCGCTCCCCTTGGCATCGGCGACCACGATCCGGGTGCCGGCCACGGATGCCGCGGCGGCCAGCAGGTCATCGGCCGAGAGTGCGGCCCCGGCCGACGCCGGCTTCGCCTTCTTGAGGTCGCGGAGTTCCTTGACGACCGCCGCGAGCCGGTGCGGCAATTCGCTCACCGGCACCTTGAGGGCCGACGCCGCCTCGGCGAGCGTCTGCTCGGCCTGGCGGAAGCGGTCGAGGGCCTTGGACCCGGTAACCGCCGAGATCCGTCGCGTGCCGGCCGAGACGCTTTCCTCGGCGACAATCCGCACCAGGCCGATCTGGCCGGTGCTGGTGACGTGAGTGCCGCCACAGAGCTCACGGCTCACGCCATCCATCGTCACCATGCGGACCACGTCGGGGTACTTCTCGCCGAAGAGCATCATCGCCCCGGCGTGCCGGGCCTCGGCCAGCGGCAGAAGTTGGGCTGTCACCGGCACCGCGGCAAACACGCCTGCATTCACCCTGCCCTCGATCGCCCGAAGCGTGTCGGCATCGATGGAGCTCGTGTGCGAGAAGTCAAACCGCAGCAGGTCGGCATCGACCTTCGAACCCTGCTGCACGGCGTGCGAGCCGAGGTGATGCTGGAGGGCGGCGTGGAGCAGGTGCGTGGCCGAATGGGCCCGCCGCAGGGCGGCTCGCCGGTCGGGATCGACCGCGGCGGTCACGGTCTCCCCGAGGTCGAGGCTCCCCTTCCGCAGGTGGCCGAGGTGGAGCATGAAGCCCCCTTCTCGCAGCGTCTCGGTCACCTCAAACTCACCGCCGGGCCAGGTGAGCCGGCCGGTGTCGCCCACCTGGCCGCCCGACTCGCCGTAGAAGGGCGTGCGGTCGAGCACCACGGTCACGGGCTGAGCATGGCCCACCTCCTGGATCCGGTCGCAGAGCGAATCCTGGGCGATGATGCCGATCACCTTTCCCTGGGCCTCGATCGACTCGTAGCCAAGGAACTCGGAGCCGTGCATCGTCTTCTTGAGGGCGTCGAGCGGGCCGGAGGTAAACACCTCCGCGCGAGTACCTGCCCCTGATTTCAGGCCGTGCTCCTCCATGGCCGCGCGAAACCCGTCCCAGTCGAAGCCACAGTTCCGCTCGGCGGCGAGCGTCTCGAGCAGTTCCGGCGGGAAGCCGTAGGTGGTGTAGAGTTCCGCGGCATCGCCCCCGGGCACCACCGCCTTGCCCGACGAGCCCAGCGCCTTGAAGAGCTTCTCGATCCGGTCGAGGCCGCCGTCGATCGTGGCCAAAAACGACGCCTCCTCCCGTTCGATCACGCTGCCCACGCGGCCGGTCGTGTCGCCGAGTTCCGGATAAGGCTTCCGCATCATCTCCGCCACCACTGGCGGCAGCTGGTGCAGGAACGGCTCCCGCATCCCCATCTGCCGGCCGTCGAGCACGGCGCGGCGCAGGAGCCGTTTGACGACATACTTCTCTTCGTTGTTGCCCGGCAGCACGTTCTCGTGAATCGCAAACGTGCAGGCCCGCACGTGGTCGGCGATCCGCCGCATCCGCCGTCCGTCGTCCGTGGCGGGCTCGTACTTCCGGCCACAGACCTCTGCCACCGCTTCAACGAGCGGCCGGAGGATGTCGATGTGGAAGTTGGAGTCCACCCCCTGAAGCATCGCGCAGGTCCGCTCCAGGCCCATGCCCGTGTCGATGTTTCGGCTCGGCAGCGGGTGGAGGTTGTCGGGCGGCGGTCCCACGCGGTTGAACTGCGTGAACACGAGATTCCAGATCTCCACATCGCTGCCGTCTGGCATTCGGTAGAAGATCTCGCTGCACGGTCCGCAGACGCCGTCGGGCCCCTGCGATGGCGAACTCGCCGGCCAGAAGTTGTCGTCTTCGCCCATCCGCGTGATCCGCGCAGCCGGCACGCCGATCTCGTCGGCCCAGATCGCGAAGGCCTCGTTGTCGTCGTGGTAGACGGTGATCGAGAGTTTCTCCGGGGCGATATTGAGCCAGTTCTTCGCGGTGAGAAACTCCCAGGCCCAGTGGATGGCCTCCCGCTTGAAGTAGTCGCCGAACGAGAAGTTGCCAAGCATTTCGAAAAACGTGTGGTGCCGCGGCGTCCGCCCCACGTTGTCGATGTCGCCCGTCCGCAGGCACTTCTGGCAGGTGGTGGCCCGGGTGAAGTCCAGCTTGCACTTGCCGAGGAAGTGGTCCTTGAACTGGTTCATGCCGGCCGGCGTGAAGAGCACCGACGGATCCCACCGGGGCACAAGCACGTCGCTGGGGCGGCGGACGCAGCCCTTGGACTCAAAGAATGCGAGATAGGCTTCGCGGAGATCGTCGGCCTTCATGCTGCAGTCGGCTCCCAGGGAACCGCCGGAAAACCCCGGCGGGGCCGACACTATACCCGTGGCCGCCGCGACGACGCGATGCCGACCGAAGTCTGCCGCGACGCCCACCCGCGGAAAGGACGGCCGGCGGAAAACAGCACCGCCCACGAGCGGCCGCTTGGGTCGGCCTCACGTGGGCGGTTGGGGGGAAACGATCTGCCGGCGTCTCGCCGGCGGCAGTCACTCGCTGGGGGCGCCGCCGTCGCTTGCCATTGCGATCACGGCATCCTTGCTAGCGAGGATCTTCTCGCGAATCTCCTGGGCCACGGCGGGATTGTCCTTGAGGAACTGGCGTGCCTTCTCGCGGCCCTGGCCGAGGTGCGTCTCGCCATACCGAAGCCACGTGCCCGTCTTATCAACGAGTTTGGCGACGATCGCGAGGTCGAGGATGTCTCCTTCGACGCTGATGCCGTCGGCGTGCATCATGTCGAACTCGGCCACCCGGAATGGCGGCGCCACCTTGTTCTTGACCACCTTCACCTTCACCCGCTGGCCGACGACTTCCTCGCCGTCCTTGAGAGTGCCGATCCGGCGGACATCGACGCGGCAGGACGAATAAAACTTCAGCGCCCGACCGCCAGGCGTGGTCTC
>CAMBSN010000104.1 GCA_945870505.1 Candidatus Kuenenia stuttgartensis
GTCACCGAGAGCTGCGGCCGGTTCGCGACCGTCGCGTTGGCGATGCCGCCGAGCACCCAGGCGTCGGTCGTCTGGGCCTGCGCCACGATGCCGTTGTTGGCGAGCGTGCCGTCGGCCCACTGCTGCACCAGGCCGGGGCCGAGCGGCACGGCGTACGCGGTGTTGAGCGCCGGGCTGCGCAAGCTGCCGAACCCGATCGTGGCGTTTCCGTTGGCGTAGGTCGGCCCGTTGAGGCCAGCGGCGGCCGTACCCGAGCCGAACTGCAGGAGCGACGTGCCGGAGGTGTACGCAACCCGCATGCCGGAGAAGAGGAAGTAGCCGCCGCTGTTGTCGTTGGTGCTCGCGCCGGTGCGGACGGTCAGCGAGGCGTCGAGGATGGTGGCCCCCGACGGAATCTGCCCCGCGCCAGCGCCGAACATCGAACCGAACGTGAGGAAATACTGCGACTCGGTGAGGTCGCCGCTGTTCGAACCGTCGACCGCGGAAGTCGACCGCGACGACGTGCCGCCGGTCATGTTGATCAGCCGGTCGCTTGCGCCCGAATAGCCGCCAGTCCCCTGCTGAAACGTCGTGGTCGTCGTCGTCACGCCCTGCGACCATGCCGGGACGGGCAGCGTCAGCACGGCAGCGGCAAGGCAGGCGAGCGAGCGAAGATTCGTCTTCATGGTGAAACCTTCCGGCGGGGTGATGTGGGCGGAGGGAGGGCGGGGAGACGGGGGGTGGCGAACCTAGCCCGGGGGCTGTGACGCCTGCGTGGAAAGATCGAGCGCCGGGATCTCCGACGAAGGGAGGCCGACACTGGCTTTCAACGCGGACGTTTCGGGATTCGCGAACCGCCCGCCGAGGCGGTCGGTCTGAGTGGCGGCCGAGTTCGCCTCAGGATCGGCCGTCTCGCTTGTCGTGGTTTCGGGGCCGCCCGCGAACCATTCGGCGGTGATCAGGTACTCGGCGACCGGGGCGCCGTCGGCCATCTCGTAGGTGCCGATCACAAACGTGCCGTCAGCAGCCGTGCGGCCCGTCGGCCGCAGTTTCGTAAGCCGCTCGTCATCGGCGTCGATCGGGTGAAGCACCACCTGCACGCCGGCCGCTGGCTTGCCGTCCACGCGGACGCTCCCCGTCACGGGCACGGTGGTGAGGTGATCACCACAACCGAGGGCCATCACCGACAGCCCCCCCATGACCACGGCACACGCCAGCGAGCGGCTGAACAGCGGGAGCGGCGACGAATCGAGCGAGTCCACTAAGGCGTCTCGTAATGGCGGGCATCACGCCGGTCAACACGCGGCTTGTGATGTCAAAAATGTCGCCGCAGAGCATGAGGCCTTGATGACCGGTATGTGAGAAAACGATGAGCGTTTGGTTAGGAAACGATGAGCCTGCGGGGCCGGGGCTTCGTCTCGCTATCCAGCGTGGCAAACGCGGCGGCCAGCACCGCTGTGTCGATCGGAAGACGCGCCGCCCCGGCCGGGGCAGACCGCACCGCCGCGGGCCGCCAGGTGACCACAAGCCGCGGCCGCTCCCCCACGGCAGGCGAGTCGGAGGTCGCGATCCCCCAGGCATCGGTCGATCCGCCGCGGATCGCCCAGCCCTGATTCGCCGCGCCACCGGCCCAGGCCTGAACCGACGCCGTGACGTCGAACGAACAGACCCCCTCGGCAACGCTCCCGATGACGCGGTCCGCAACCACCTCCGCCTCGATGCCATCGGGCTGGACGCCGTTGCCGGCCAGCGCCGAGGCCCACGTAGCCCCAGCGGTAAAAGGCTTTTTGAGCCGGAGAAGCGTCCCGCCCCCGCCGGCAGCCCCCGCGATACTCGCCGGCGTTGTCAGCACCAGCCGCGCCGAATCGATCGTCGCTCCGGCAGGAATCTGCCCAGACGCCGCGCCAATCAGGCCGTCGAAGCGAAGCAGCGCCACCTGCTGCTGGCCCACGGCCGAGCCGGACCAGGCAACCGCCGCGGCCGCAAACCCACCCGTCGGCCGCGACTGCGCGAGCATGGTGTCGACCGCTCCCGCATACCCCGACACGCCCTGCTGGAACACCGCCACGTTCGCCGTCGGCCGCACCCAGTCGATCTCGAGCCGCGGACGCTTGTCGATCGCCGTCGCCTCGGACGACGAGAAGGCCCAGCCGTCAGTCCCGGCGTTCCACGGCAGGACGGCCCAGCCGTTGTTGGCGGCGCCGTCGGCCCACGCCTGCACGTCAGCCGTGACGTCGAGCGTGAATCCCGTCAGCGCCGGCACGAGCGGTGTCCGAAAGGCCGTGCCGGCCTGAGCGACGGATACCGACGCGGCCTCGCGACCGTCGGCCTGAACACCCCCCGCGAGGGAGTTCCACGTGACGGTCGTATTCCATGGGGAGAGGAGGCGGTGAAAGCGGCCGCCCGCGCCGGGGTTGGTGGAGTCGAGCACGAGCCGCGCGGACACGATCCGGGCCCCGCTGGGAACCTGTCCGGCCGCGGCCCCCACGATGGAGTCGAATCGCAGCAGCACCTGACTGGCGTTGGTCTGCGCTGAATCGGCGGCATCGACGAGGAGCGATGTCGCCGTCGCGAATGTCGTTGCCGGGTCGCCCTGCCGGAGCTGCGTATCGACCGCTCCCGCGTACGCGACGCCGCCGCTTACACGACCCTGCTGGAAGATGCTCGCGCCCACCTCCGCAACCGCCGGTGGCCCAAACCGGCCGCGAAAATCGACGGCGAAGGAGAACTGGCTGTCGGCGTCGGTCTCGTAGGCTCCCGAGAGCACGTTGTGGGTCTTCACCGAAATCGTGCCGGCGTCGATATCGAACCGCAGCAGGTTCATCCAGCCGTCGCCACCGTTGCTTCGACTCTGGTAGTCGGCCACCATTTCGTGAACCGGTTGGCCGGCCGCATTGAGCGATGTCTGGTGGTATTCCCCGGAGAAGTGGCCGTTCATCACGAGGATGATCTGCGGATGAGGCCTGATGAGCTTCTGAAAAACCTGCTCGCCGGTGTTGCTCGGGTCACCCGCAAAGCCGACGTCGCCGTTGAGCCTGGCCATCCGCGCCTTCGTCGTCGGATTGAGGTACGAGTGCGTCGAGACGATCGTCGGCATCCCTGGATTCCGGCCGATCACGCCCTGCGCCCACGCCAGGTCGCTGTCGAGCGGCTCGAACTGGAACGTCAGGTGGAGGAAACGGTAGCCCCCAGCCGTAAACACCTGGGCATGCGCGCCCAGCCGCCCCGATTCCTCCAGGTACCAACTGCGGCCACGGTAGCGAGCCGACGAGAAATACTGCTCGTAGAAGGCCGCCCCGTTCGGCTTGGTGTACATCGTCCGGTAATCGTGGTTGCCGATCGTCGCGGAGTAGGGAATCAGGCCGTCCGGAGTCGTGGCGAGGTTTCCGTCGAGGATGTCCATCGCGGCATCGGCATTGGTCCACTGCGTCGTGCTGCTGCCCGTTTGCACGATGTCGCCGAGTTGGCTGACGAAGGCGATGGAGTCCGACGCCTTGTGGTCAACGATCCACCGCGTCTGCGCCTTGAATGTGTCGGGGTACGACTGCGAGTAGTACTGCGTGTCAGGGAGCACCGCGACCGTAAAGGGGGCGGTGGCGAGGGCCCACCGCGATTCCAGCCGCTCCCCGACCGCAAGCCTCAGCCGTCTCATGCCCGCATCGCCTCCGTGATCTGGGCCGCCGGTCCGATCCTTGCCAGCCGCCGGGTACACGCCGCCGAGACGGCGGCGATTCGCTCGAGGAGGCAGGCGACCGCGTCGATCCGCATCACGGCATCGGCGTCTACCCCCTCCCGCACGACCGCGTCGGCCACCTCGGCCCGCACCTTCTCGCGGATGACCACGACCTCATTCTGGGCTTCCCCCACCGCATCAACGGCCGAAGGATCCCATTCGTTCACGGCATCGACCATGAGCGACACGACCACGTAGACGCACGACGCGAGGCGGTCGAGCGACGGCACCGCCGACTTGGCCAACGCCCACGCTATCTCGCCTCCCATCTCATCCGCGCGGGCCGCCGCAATGGCCGCCACCTGCAAGTCGGCGCAGCAGCCAAGCGCGGCCGTGGCGAAGTGTAGATCCGACGCCACCGGCCGAAACCGCACGAGGAACTGCGTGGCCTCGGCCTGAACTTCCTGCGAAAGGCTCACGATGTCGTCGAGGAGGAGCGCCATCCGACCGCTGGGCGTTACCGGCCGCTCGGAGGCCGACGCGATCGTGGCGACATACGCCCCCTCCACCAACGCCGCCAACAGGGCGACCCGCTCCCGCAACCGCTCGCGATGCTGGTCGATGAGCATGCCGCGATCTCCACGCCTGGCTCCCATTAACACTCGAGGGAGGGTAGCGACCATTCGTGAGGATCGTGTTCAGGCCGGAGCCCAGGCCTGGGTAGACTTGGCTCACGAGGCTCCATGTAGATGTGGCGTGATCGACGGGTGATCGTGGCGGGTGGCACGGCCGGGTTCGGCCTCGTGCTCGCGCGGCATCTCGCGCGGGCCGGGGCCCGTGTGCTTCTCGTGGGACGCTCCTCCGAGGGCATCCGCAACGCCCTCGAGGCCTGCGAACGGGCCGGCGAATCGACCGACTCCATGCACGGAATGACGGCCGACCTCGGCAGGGCGGGGGAGGGCAACCGGATCGCCGGCGAGGCGTTGCGACTGCTCGGTGGGGTGGACGACCTGTTCTGCTGCGTCGGCCGCTCCGGCCGGGCAAAGATTCTCGACACGACCGACGACGAACTCCGCGACTATCTCTCCGCCAATCTCTTTGCCGCCACCGAGCTCGTGCGGGCCGTGGCCGACGACGTCGCCGTGGCGAAGGGGCACGTGGTGTTCATCGGCAGCCTCGCCGGCAAACTCGTCACACCGTTCATGGGTCCTTACGCCGTCGCGAAGTTTGCCCTCGCCGCGTACGCCGACGCGGTCCGCCTCGAACTCGAGCCCCGCGGGGCGCACGTGCTTCTCGTCTCACCGGGGCCAATCCGCCGGGCGGCCGACGACCCGGCCACCGGCCGCGGGCTCGACCGCTACGCCCACGACGCCCGCCGCGCGGGTCTGCCGGCGTCGGCCACCGCCCCCGGCGGCTCCGCGAACCTGAAGCAGCTGGATCCCGAGCGGCTCGCCGCGGCCGTGCTCGATGCCTGCCGGCGGCGTGACGCGGAACTCGTCGTGCCGCGAAAGGCGGCCCTGCTCGCGGGCCTGATCGCATGGCTCCCAAACGCGGGCCGCCGCCTGCTGGCCCGGTTCGTCCGCTGACGAGCCCGCCGCACGCGACACGTTCGCGGAATCCCGATATACCTACCGCCTTCAAGGCCCACGCCCCCAGGAGACCACGTCGATGGCAGAAGCGTTCGCAGGCATCGCAAAGATCGGCTACGAGGGCCCGCAGTCGAAGAACATGCTGGCCTTCCGCCACTACGACGCCGACGCGCTCGTGGAAGGCAAGCCGATGCGCGACCACCTCCGCTTCGCCGTCTCCTACTGGCACGCCTTCCGCGGTACGGGCCTCGACCCGTTCGGCCCCGGCACGATGGTCCGCCCGTGGGAGAAGGACGGCGATCCGCTCCAGGCGGCGGTGTCGCGAGTGGACGTAGCCTTCGAGTTTCTGGAGAAGCTCGGCTGCGACTACTACTGCTTCCACGATCGCGACGTGGCCCCCGAGGGCGCCACGCTCGCCGAGAGCCACACCAATCTCGATGCCGTCGCCGACCACCTGCTCGCGCACCAGCAGCGGACGGGCAAGAAGCTGCTCTGGGGCACAGCCAACCTATTCTCGAATCCCCGCTACATGCACGGGGCGGCCACCAGCCCCAACGCTGAGGTCTTCGCCTACGCGGCGGCCCAGGTGAAGAAGGCGATGGAGGTCACGCACCGCCTCGGCGGCGCCGGCTACACGTTCTGGGGCGGCCGCGAGGGCTACCAGTGCCTTTGGAACACCGACATGAAGCGGGAGCTCGACCACCTCGCCCGGTTCATGCACATGGCGGTGGAATACGCGCGGGAGATCGGCTTCACGGGCCAGTTCTACTTCGAGCCCAAGCCCCGCGAGCCGATGAAGCACCAATACGACTTCGACTCCGCCACGTGCATCAACTTCCTTCGGACTTACGGCCTGGAGAAGCACGTGAAGATGAACATCGAGACCAACCACGCCACGCTCGCCGGCCACGAGATGCAGCACGAGCTCGAGTATGCCGGCCTGCAGGGCTTCCTGGGTTCGATCGACGCCAACACCGGCGACACGCTCGTGGGCTGGGACACCGACCAGTTCCCCACCAACATCTACCTGACCACGCAGATCATGTGGTCGATCCTCAAGTACGGGGGCCTGGCCCCCGGCGGCGTCAACTTCGACGCCAAGGTCCGCCGCGAGAGCTTCGAGCCGGTCGATCTCTTCCACGCCCACATCGGCGGCATGGACGCTTTCGCCCGCGGCCTGAAGATCGCGGCGGCGATGCGGGCCGACGGTGCGATCCAGAAACTCGTCGAAGAGCGGTATGCAACGTGGTCGAGCCCGCTCGGCAAGCGGATCGAGTCGGGCACCGAGAGCTTCGCGTCGCTGGAGAAGGAGATGCTCGCCAAGGGCGAGGCGCAGGCCAACATCAGCGGCCGGCAGGAGCTCTTCGAGAACGTGATCAACACCTACCTCTGACGCCATGAATCGGCTGTGGCCCGCATCGCTCTCGCTGGCCATCGTCGCGGTGGTCGGCTGCCTGCCATACGCCAGCGCGGCGGATGCCACGGCCACAGTCGTGCCCGTAGCAGTCGATCCAGCGCCATTCGGGAGCGAGTATCCCGCGCTCGACGGCTGGGCCACCGGCGAGTGGTGGACCGCCGCTCGGGGCGAGGGTGGTGACGGCCGTCGGGGTGCGAAGGCAGGCCGCCCGTTCCCGCTCGACGTGCCGAGGAGCGACGTCGTCGCCTTTGCCGTCTACACGGTGAGCCTCGAGCCGGCGGCCACCGCCGGCGTGCTCAAGATGACCGCGCAGCTCTTCCCGCTGAAGCCCGGCGAGCCGATGGAGGCCCGGCTGGAGGTCGATCGCGGAGCCGGCTGGGAGGAGGTGGCCCGTGCGCCGGTGCTCTACCCTGGCTGGGACGTCCACTTCCGCGTCGAGGGTTGGAACGCCTCGCGGGCCGTGCCCTACCGCATCCGTCACGGTGCCGACGCCACCTTCACCGGCACGGTCCGCCGCGATCCTACCGACGAGGAGCGGCTCTGCGTCGCCGTGCTCTCGTGCAACTCGTCGAGCACCACGGGCCCGCGCACCGAACTGGTGGCGAACCTCAAGGCGCTCGATCCCGACCTCCTCTTCTTCGCAGGTGACCAGACCTACCGCCACACGCAGCACACCGTGGGCTGGATCGAGTTTGGATTGCAGTTTCGTGATGTCCTTCGCGACCGGCCGACGGTCACGATCCCCGACGATCACGACGTGGGCCACCCGAACCTCTGGGGCGCCTCCGGCAAGCGGGCGCTGGAAAAGGATGGCTCGGACGGTGGTTTCTTCTATCCGGCCGCCTACGTGAACATGGTCCAGCGGCAGCAGACCTGGCACCTGCCCGACCCGGTCGATCCGGCGCCGGTGGAGCAGGGGATCACGGTCTATTTCACACGCCTCGTGCTCGGTGGCCTCGACCTGGCCATTCTCGAAGATCGCAAGTTCAAGACCGGCCCCCGGGGCACGATCCCGCAGCTCGGCCCCCGGCCCGACCACATCACCGATCCAACGTACGACCGCGGGGCCGTTGACCTGCCGGGGCTCGAACTCCTCGGGAAGCGGCAGCTTGCCTGGCTCGACCGCTGGTCGCGCGACACCGGGGGCGTGCGGGCCAAGGCCGTGCTCTCGCAGACCGCCTTCTGCGGCGCCGTGCACATGCACGGCAAGATCGACGAGCGGCTGCTCGCCGATCTCGATTGCAACGGCTGGCCGCAGTCAGGACGCAAGGCCGCGTTGCGGCTGATGCGGCAGGCCGGCGCCGTGCATCTCTGCGGCGACCAGCACCTCGCGGTCGTCGTGCAGCACGGCATCGACGCCTTCCGCGACGGACCATGGGCCTTCACCGCTCCCGCGATCGTCAACACCGTCTACGGCCGCTGGTGGCATCCGGAAAACGAACGCGCCGGGCCGAATCCGATCGCCGGCTCGCCGCTGCCCTGGACGGGCGACTACGAAGATGGCCTCGGCAACAAGCTCACGATGGTCGCCTACGCCAACCCCGACAATCCCGCCGACGAACGGAAGCGGGCCGACGGCTTCGGCACCGCCGTCTGGGACTTTCCCGGCAAGACGGTGACCTTCCACTGCGTGCCGCGATTCGCCGCGATCCACGACGGCGTGCCCGAGGAATATCCGGGCTGGCCCGTGAAGGTGCTGCTGCAGACGCCGTGAGGTTTTCAGGTCGATCCGGTCGTTGTGTAGCCCGAGGCGTTCCCGAGGCTCGGGGCTGCCCATGCCCCTGCGCCGGACGCTCACTACGGGCATCCTGCCCTTCGCTCGCTCGATGCTGCTCTCGCTTCGCCATCCTGGCTTCGCTCGACCAGCAACGCCGGCTCCCGGGCACGGGCAGCCCCTCGCTGTCCCCCCCCGTAGCACAGGTTTTCAACCTGTGTGTCTTCCCGGCCGGTTGCGGTACGGCGACGACGCGCGATGATCAAGCTGGCCCCGTATCACCCCGGCCCGGTGACCGGCGTCGCGGCCCGTTCGATGGCAGCCCTGAGCCGTTGCTGCCGCTCCACGTCGGTCACCTTGCCGCCCTCGGGGGTGGTGACGTGAAATGCGTCCACGACCTGGTCGAGGTAGGTGCCGATCTTCGCAGCCTGCACCGAAAGCCCCGCGTCGTAGATCGCCTTGGATACGCCGTAGAGAAGCCCCGGCGCGTCGTGCGCGAAGACCTCCAGGATCGTCGCCCGCTGGGAACTCTGGTTGTCGAACGTCACGCGGACGGGCTGCGCGGCGACCTTCACCTGCGGCGCGAACGGATTCCACCGCCGCGCAAACTCCGGCGGCTGGTCGCCAACGATGGCGACCCGGACGGCCGCGGCGATCTCGGCGAGCCTCTCCGCGGGCGGCTCGCCGGCGAAATCGTGATCGACGACGGTGAAGTGGTCGAGCACGTGGCCTGCCGCAAAGGTGTGAATGTCGGCGGCGAGGATCTCGAGCCGTTGGCTCGTGAGGCTGCCGGCGACCCGGTGGAAGATCCCCGATGCCGCCTGCTCGCTCGTGCCGACCGACACCGCCACGGTCGACGTCTCGGGCTGCCAGCGGGCCGTCGTAAAAGCCCCGGTTACCGGTAGCCGGGCCAGCCGCCCGAGTTCCTCGACGATCCGCTCCGGCGCCGTCGCCGCGAGGTAGGAGTCGGGCAGCTCACGGGCCAGTCGCACTGCAGGGTCGTCGTCGCCACGGTCCTCGAGCAGGGCCGCGAGCCCGCGGCGGGCCCGATCGGCTGCAACGCTCGGCCCCTCGCCATCGAGGATCCCGAGCGCCTTGGAGAAGAGGGCTGCGAGCAGATCCGACTTCCACTTCGTCCAGGTGCCCGGACCGACCGCCGACACGTCGGCCGCGGTGAGCAGCGCGAGCATCCGCAGCACCTCCGGCGACCCCACGTCGCTCGCAAAGCTCGCGACGAGCGTGTCGTCGCCAATGTCGCGGCGAAACGCCAGGTGCGCCATCGCCAGGTGCTTGAGCACGAGAAACTCGACAATCTCGATCTCGTCGGCCGGGAGCCCGAGCCGCGCGCCGACGTCGCGGGCGATCCTGGCACCGAGCACGCTGTGATCCTCGATGAAGCCCTTGCCGATGTCGTGCAGCAGGAGTGCCACCAGCAGCGGACGCTTTCGCCCGAGGGCCCGCCATTCCGCGCCGAGCCAGTCATCAGCGCCGGCCAGCGCCGCCACCCGCTCGATGGCCAGCAGGCAGTGCTCGTCCACCGTGTACTTATGAAAACTGTTGAACTGCAGCAGGTTGCGGGCGTGGGCGAACGGCGGGATCAGGATCTCGAGCACGCCCACATCGTGGAGCCAGCGGAGCGCCGCGGCGACCTTCGTGGGATGGGCAAAGAGGCCGAGGAAAGCCTCGTTGGCCGGGCCGTCCACCTCGCGAGGCAGGTCGGGCACGCCAGCCCGTACCGCCTCCCAGGTTTCGCGGGCGATCGGCGTGTCGTAGAGCATCGAGAGCTCCGCCAACCGCACGATCTCCCGCAGGCTGCCCGCCACCCGGCGCAGTTGCCCCGGCGCCGCCGCCACCTCGGTCGGGCCCACGCGAAAGGTGCCGTCGACGTGGTGACCGAGGAGCCCTTGGGCGAGCGACGCCATCGGCCCGCGGCGGCGGAGCCCGCGCAGGAGCGTGTCAACCGCCTGGGCGACCCGGCGGGTATGGCCAAAGTATTCCCGCATGAACTGCTCAACACCCAGCAGGCCGTCGCGGGTCTCGAGGCCACGGGCGTCAGCCATCCGCACCTGCTGGTCGCGTGTCAGTTCGTCGGCCGGCTTGCCCGCCACGAGGTGCAGGTCGTTGCGGACGCGCATGAGAAACTCGCGGGCATCGCGGAGCGCGTCGGCATCGGCTCGGGAGATGCCACCCGCATGAGCGAGGTCGTCGAGGGTCTCGGCGCCGTAGGCCAGTCGTCCAAGCCAGCGGACGAGCTGGATGTCACGGAGCCCGCCGGTCGACCGCTTCACGTTGGGCTCGAGCACGAACACCGTCCGCCCGTGCTTGTCGGCCTCCTCGCGGCGGGCCGCGACCAGCCGCTCGACGTGCCGCCGCCGGCCCCGAGTGAGCATCGTTCGCAGTCGCTGCCGCAGCCTCCTCAGCGGCTCCTCTGCGCCGGCCAGGAGCCGGCAGTCGAGGAGCGAACTCATGATCGTGGCATCGCCGCCCGCCAGGATCACCGCCTCGACCACGCTCCGCACGCTCTGCCCCACGTCGAGCCCCGCGTCGAAGAGATCCTGGAGCAGCCGCCGCGCCACGTCGGCCACGACCGGGTCGCCCCGGCCGTCGTGGAGAATCATCAGGTCGAGGTCTGACCAGGGCGCCATTTCGCCGCGGCCGAAGCCGCCATGGGCGACGAGCGCCACCGTGGCCCGCACGCGATCGGCATCGGCGGAAGGCAGGTCGCCGAGAATCGACTCCCAGACATCGCGGACCAGGCCATC
>CAMBSN010000105.1 GCA_945870505.1 Candidatus Kuenenia stuttgartensis
ACCTCCCAGATCGGCTTCCGCGTCGCTGCCGCGGTGCCGGAGCCTGCGACGATCGCCCTGGCGAGCGTCGGCATCGGAGCCCTGGCGGGCCTCGACTGGATGAAGCGTCGGAAGAAGAAGGCCCTCGCCCGCATCGCCGGCTGAGCCACGCCTGACCGACCGCGACTGATACGAGCCCTGGCCCTCGCACCTGCGAGGGCCAGGGTTTTTTATGCGCGGCTGGCGGAGGAGATGGCCCTTCACCACCGTAACCTTGGACAGTCCGGCGGATTGACCCGTCACGGATGGCGGTGTTAGGGTCGGTTGCATGTCGGCAACCGACCAATCCTCCGACTCAGCATCGCTTCCTCCGCAGCGTCCCACCGGCATCATCGACGATGCCACGGTGATCTCGCGAGGCGAATCGGCCGCCTCGTGGAGCGGCACGGCCACCGGTCCGATCATCGGAGGGCCGGCCACGACGAGTGAAATCGGGCGGGTGCTCGAGGGCACGATGCTCGGCCCCTACCGGCTCGATCACTTCATTGGGGGTGGTGGTATGGGCGCGGTTTTCCGTGCACTCGACACCACGCTCGACCGCACTGTGGCCGTGAAGGTGCTCGCCGGACGGCAGGCCAACGACGAGGAGATGCTCAAGCGTTTCCGCAACGAGGCCCAGTCGGCTGCCCGACTTGACCACGAGAATATTGGCCGGGTGCACGCGGTCGGGAGCGAGCACGGCTGGCACTTCATCGTCTTCGAGTTCATCGAGGGAACGAACCTGCGTGACGTGATTCGGGCGGAAGGGCCATTCGATCTGGCCCGTACGGTCGACGTTGCCATTCAGGTGGCCGACGCCCTCGAGCATGCGTCGGAGCGGGATGTCGTGCATCGCGACATCAAGCCCTCGAACATCGTGATCACGCCCACAGGCCGCGCTCGCATCGTCGACATGGGGCTGGCGCGACTTCCCCAGGTCGCCGACGACCGCGACCTGACCGTCAGCGGCATGACCCTCGGGACGTTCGACTACATTTCCCCCGAGCAGGCCCGCGACCCACGGGCCGCCGACGTCCGCAGCGACCTCTACTCACTCGGCTGCACGATCTTCTTCATGCTCGCTGGCCGGCCCCCATTCGCGGACGGCACGATGGTCCAGAAACTGCTGCAGCATCAGCAGGAGACGCCCCCGGCGCTCGATGACATCCGACCCGACGTGCCCAGACGCTTTGCCGAGATCGTCGCCCGCCTGATGGCGAAGAATCCTCTCGACCGGTATCAGAGGCCGGCCGTGCTGGTCGCCGATCTGGCGGCGTTTGCCGAGGAAGAGGGCCTGCACATCGCCGCCGCCCGGCCGGTCGCCGTCGCGGCCGTGTCGTTCGAGCAGCCCCGCGTCAGTCCTTGGCCATGGCTCGTGTCGATTGCCGGCTTGATGAGCGTGGTTGCCGCCATGTGGGCCGTGTCGGCGTGGGATCGCCGAGCCACGGTGATGGCGCCGACCATGCGGTCCGGCGACGAGGGAGCGAGTCTCGTAACGGTCGTGGTCGGCTCGCCTGAGCCCGGCGAGGTGTCCTCGCTGGCCGAAGCCGTGCGTCGCGTCGCTGACGGTGGCACCATCGAGCTGGCCTACGACGGCGTGCATCGCGAGGACCCGATCGCGATCGGAGGACGGCATCTCACGCTCCGTCCGGCGCTCGGAAAGCGTCCGGTGGTGGAGTTTACCAGCACGCTATCGTCCGGGCCTGAAGGTCCACGCGCCGCGTGCGACGTGGGGGACGGCACGCTGGTCCTCCGGGGGGTATGCCTGCGGCTTGCGGTCAACGCCGAGCAGCGTCCTGCACTGTTCGCGATCCGCTCTGGAAGGCTGACGTGCGATGACGTGACGCTTGGCATGCCCGGTGACCCCGCGGTTCCGCGGCCCTCGACGACGAGTGCGGCTGCGTTCGTGACGGTGACAGCCGCACCAGGAGGCGGGCCGAGTTCGAGCACGATCGTGCTTGACCGCACCCGGGCGGCGGGAGACGCCGTGTTTCTTGATGCGACGGACGCTGGCCCGGGCCGGGTGACGCTCCGCTGGCATGACGGGGCGTTCGTGTCGCCGCGGTGGCTCGTCGCCGCCCAAGGGACGCGGACCGAGCCGCTCGACATCGACTGCGACCTCGACGGCGTGGCCGTCGCCTGCGCGGCGGGCGTCATCTCGCTCGGCGACTCGGCCGCTCAGCCCGTGCCGGTACGGCTCCGCATCCGGGCAGCGGACAGCAGGATCGTCGTCGACGCCGGCCGGCCGTTCATCGAGCAGTATGGCAACGCCGACATCGATGCCTATCGGACCGCATGCCAGTGGATCGATCGCCAGAGCCGCTACGAAGGCGGTGGTGCTTTTCGCCGCATCGAGGCATCGACCGAGCAGATTGACGAGTCGATTCGAGACGTGGCGCCGCCCCTCTTTCACCAGACGATCCCGGGCCCCCGCCCCGACCCGACCGGGTGGGCGGGCTGGGGTCGCTGATCCGCGCGAAGCCGCGGCACATCCCCGTTCCGGCCGCTTGACGCTACCGGAGCATCCTTGTCTAGTGGGAGGACGTATGAGGGCCGTCCACCGGGGCGTGCCGCGTCATGATCCCTTCGGAGTTCAGCGATGATTCGCGATTTTCGATATTCGTGCCTGGCGGTCCTCGGTGTGGCGGTTGCGGCGGGAGGCCTCACCCGTGAAGCCTTTGCCATCAAGCAGTTCGCCGACGAGTTCAAGGCTATGTATGTGAAGGATGGCACGCCCCTCGCCGCCGCCGTCGAGGAGGCCAAGTGCAACGTCTGCCATATGGGCGCCAGCAAAAAGGAGCGCAACGTCTATGGCCACGCGCTTGCTGAGCGACTCGACAAGAAGGAAGATGCCAAAAACGTCGAGAAGATCAAAAAGGCGCTCGAGGAGGTCGCGGCCCTCTCGAGCGACCCATCGAAGCCAGACGCGCCGACCTTCGGCAAACTGATCGAGGAAGGCAAGTTGCCAGGCGGCGCGGCGAAGTGAGCCACTGCAGGTGAAGCCGGCGTCCCCGCCTCCATCCTCCTATGTTACGCCGACTGGGCAGCCTCGAGGAGCAGATCCTCGAGGCTGCCACAGCCGCGGATGGCTTCCGCAACATCGGCTGCGACGAACACCCGCACCTGCTTCACGAGATCGTCGAACTGCTCGTGCGCCAGGCTGCGAACGACGGGCGAGAGATCCTCGAGCCTCCGCCAGCAAAACGGCGTTTCTCCACCGCGTTCAGTCCGCTCGCGGACCTGGAGTCGGAACTCCACCTCCCGCTCGGCCGGTGGAGCGTCGATGAGCAGCGCGTCCGCTTCGATGCGCTGGCCGGTTCGGGAAGAGAGCGATGCGGCGAGCCGTTCGCACGCGGCGACAACCTGACCGTACGGCCTTCCCGCGAAGGCGGCGTGCACCTCGGGACGATGCAGGGCGTCGAAACTGGCCACACGCTTGTAGAGCATTCGCCGTGAGCCGAACAGGCCGTCGACCAATGGCGCCGCGGCGGTGCCGGCTGCTGCGGCCGTGATCCACGAGACGAACTGGTGATCGTCTGTGCGAACCAGGGTCTCGGGGACCAGGGCAGGCCGCACGATCCAGATCGCCCGCTGCAGCATCGCCGTCGCCGCGCGGACCGCGTGATGCCAGTAGACCTCGCTGAACATGACGTATCGCGCAAACACCATCAGTTCGGCGGCGGTTCGCCCCTTGTCGGCGATCGCAAGCCCCTCGCCCCGCTCGTCGAGGCAAAGATTCGCGAGCAGGCGGGGTTGGTCGAAGTTGCGGCCGTAGGGCACGCCCGCGTGCAGGCTGTCGCGGGCGAGATAATCCATCTTATCGACGTCGATGGGGCCAGAAAGCAGGGAGTGGAGGATGCAGCCGGCCTGGTCACGGGCGGAACCGGTGATCAGTTCAGCGATCCGCGCGGGCGCAACACCCCACTCCGACTCAAGCACCTCGGCGATGCCCCCGTGCGCCAGGATGCCCCCGACGAGCGACTCGTGCCGCGGAATCTCGGGCAGTCCCATGTCCTCGATGGGGTGGCAGTAGGGCCAGTGGCCAATGTCGTGCACGAGGGCGGCGGCGATGAACGCGGCCGCGTCGGCGTCTCCGACAACCTCCGCGAATCTGGGTTCGGCCCGCAGCCGTTGCAGGAACTCAAGCGCCAGGCGATAGACGCCCAGCGAGTGTTCAAACCGCGAGTGCACTGCACCCGGGTAGACCAGCGTCACGAGGCCGAGTTGCGAGATGCGGGCGAGCCGCCGCATCTCGGCCGAGTCGAGCAGCGCCCGCACCCGTGGTGTGAGGGGTGCGGTATCGCCGGGCGGAATGCGCACGCCGGAGGCGGTTGAATCGAGGGCCGCAAGTTCCGGAACGCTGGGGAACAACATGGGGCGATGGTTCAGAGCGGCGGCAGGCCGACAAGCCACCGCAGGAGTGCCGTGAACATTGCGTAGAGGGAGAAGTGGGCCACGGCGGATCCCCACTCCAGTTCGAAAGCAACCAGGGCTGCGATGCCTCCCGAGACAACGAACATCGGGGCCAGGTAGACCCACTGCCACATCTCGGCTGTCGCCTCGGGCGGCAGCATTCCTTTCACGCCCCAGAGTCCGGCGTAGACGGCGGCGCACGCCAGGGACCTCAGCAGGAACGGCGTTCCAGCGAACGGCTCCAGTTCCCGGTTTCGGACGGCCGTGTAGCCGAGCATGACGCACGGGACCGCGACGAGGAACGCCGCACCGAGCAACAGCCATGGGGAAAGGTCGGCGGGCTTCACCATCAGCCCCGTGCCCCATGCCGCCGCCAGCGCGGCGATCGCCACGGCCCCAACGGCCACGAACCGCATGGCCGCGATCGGTTTTTCCATGCGGCGGATCGGCGCCGTGGGGGCACGGCCCGTGCCCGTCGATGTCGTCACCGGCGCCTCAGGCTCGTGGATCACCACGGCCTCGGCCGTCACAGCCGGGATCTTGATGGGCTTCTTGCACTTTGGGCAGGGGCCCGTCCGTCCGGCGAACTGGTCGCTGACGGAGAATCGCGACTTGCAGCTGGGGCAGATGACGGCGATGGCCATGGAAACGTTCCGGTCGCGGGAAGGGGCGGCGGTGGCGGCAGTGTCAGACGCCCCTCAGGCCGCGTCAAGTCGCAGCGTCGCGGATACACTGCTACGAACGGGAACGGCCCCGTCAGCCCCAGTCCGCGTGGAAGCCACCCATGGCCGACGATAAAACCCGGGCCCTTCCCGGAAAGGATGCCGCCCCCGCCGCCCCCGCGCCCTCGTCTGAGCCGAAGGTCGTGGACGGCCAGATCGTGTTCTTCTGCCCGGAGGGGCACCGGCTCGTCGTGCCAGTGGCGCTGGCCGGCAAGCGAGGCAAGTGCAGCAAGTGCTCGGTCCCGCTCCAGATTCCCGAACGTGGCTCCCCAACGGAACCCGTGCCACCCGCGGCCGGCGAACCTGCGGAAGCCGCGTCACCACCCGAGGCCGTCGCACCGCCCGAACCAGTCGCCGAGGAGGCGGACTGGAACTTTATCTCCGGGATCGGCCAGCCGGCCGGCGCCGCGTTTGCTGAGGGGTCCTGGCAAGCGCCGATGTCCGTCGTCGGAGATGCGTCGAACCCGATGGCGACGCTCCTCTCACGGCTCTGGGCGGAGCGTGATCATGGCGGCCTTGTCGAACTCCATCTTGTCGGCGGAGCCGTGCTCCTGCCGGAGGAGTTTTCGCCGCGCTGGTCTGGCGGCACTCATGGACTGTTCGCCAGCCAGGCGGCCGATGGGAGCGTCACGCTGACGGCCGTGGCATGGGACACCGTCCAGCGGATCGTCGTACGGCAGCTCACAGCCGTACCCGACGACATGTTCGACTAGCCTGCACGTGGCCCCTGCTCGTGGCCGACCGGTCGAGGGCCGCGGCGGATCATTCGATCTCGTCGAGGTCACCCTCGGTGATCATGCTGAATCCCTTCGCGGCCAGAGTCTCCATGCCCATCTCCGTGTTGTCGACCATCAGTGCAACGGCGGGCTGCCCGCGAGGTCTGACCATGATCGGATACGCCTGGATGATGTTCACTTCCGCCTGCAGCAGCGCCGTGCAGATTCGCAGCAACGGTTGCTGATCGTCGGGAAGCTCGACGCCAAGCAGATCGCTCTCGATAATGGCGAGGCCCGCGCGTTCGAGGATCTCCCGGCCCTGCTCCGGATGGCTCAGCAGAAACCGGACGAACGCACATTCGCCGGAATCGTTGATGGAGAGGGCCACGATTCGCACTCGTGAGCCCTCGAACCGCCGCACAACCTCGAGCAGCTGGCCAACCCGGTTCTCGAGGAATACGGTGAACTGGCGGAGCGTCGGCCAGTTGCGGCCTCGCGCCGTGGCAAAACCGATACCCGCTCCCTCGCCCGCGTCACCATGGCTCACGCTGTTGCCTCCGCTCAGTGATGACGGGCCGCCCACAGGGGGAAGGGCCGCTTTGCGGCACCGCCGGACCGCAGGATAGAGTCTGGCCCGTGGTGCGGTCAACGAACGACCGGCGCGACCCCTGGGCCATGGAGGCGGCAATGGCGGCGGTGCATGAGATGGAAATTCGCGTCCGATACCAGGAAACCGACGGTCAGCGGAGGGTGCACCACGCGAACTTCCTCACCTACTTCGAGATGGGCCGCACCGAGATGCTGCGGGCCCACGGCCACACCTACCGGCAGTTCGAGGATGCCGGCCTGTTCATGGTGGTGTCGGAGGCGAAAGTCTCCTACCGGGCTCCGGCCGACTACGACGACCTGCTCCTGCTACGGACGCGGGTCGAGAAGATCGGGGCAGCCCACGTCAAGCACGCCTATGAGGTGATCCGCGGCACGCACATCCTGGTGACCGGCGAGACGACCGTGGTCTGCGTCGACCGGGAAGGCAGGGTCCAGCGGCTGCCGGAGTGGATGCTCGGCTGACGGCCGGAGCCGTGGCGTTGGCTCCCGGCATGCTCGATGACGGAATCGTGGTCCCCGTTGGCCGGCCTGTGCTAGCCCGCTCCGTTGCTTCCGGGGGGCCGGTCCACATCGACAGCGTGAAGCCGGTGCGGTGCCTCATGGCCCCCGCACCTCGATCTCGATCCGTCCGCTGCCCGGTAGCGACTCCACGCACCGCGGGCCGATGAGCCGCGAGGGCGTGAAGAAACCGCCGGGACCGTCGCGGTCGAGTAGGTGCTCCGCAGCGAGCAGCACGCCCGCAGCGGTGACGTCGTACACATTGGCCGTGCGAAGCCGCGCGACGGCGATGCGGCCGGCCGCATCGCGAGCCTCGCCCCAGACCCACGTGGGCGACGTGGCCCGAGCCTCCCGCGTTGGTCCCTCGATCCGGCCGACAAGGGCCTGCAGCCAGCGTTGCACCATGGGCACACCGACGATCCGCCGCACCGGATGGTAGGCACGCAGTGCCACGGCAGCCGCCCATGGGATCGGGACGTAGACTTCAATGTTCGCGATGCCGGTCGACACAAAGGCCGTGGCGACGTCGCCCCAGGGGATTGCGACGGCATGCTTCGGGCCCCGGCCGAAGTCGATTGTTCGCGTGAGCGAACCGAGCGGCACCGTTTCGAGCCGTCCCGCCCGCCGCACGCGGCCACCGCGCGGAAGTCCTTCGATCGTGGTCTTCATCGTGCCTGCCGACATGCCTCCGGCCGTCTCGAAGCCGAGGGTGAGGTGGGTCGCTCCCGGAAGTGCTTCAGCAAGCGTGGCCGCGATGCAGTCGGTGGGGATCACGTCGAAACCGACGCCGGGGCAGAGCACCACGCCTTTGGCCCGGGCCTCGGCGTCGCGCCTCTGGGCGGCCTCGAACACGTCGATCTCGCCGGTGATGTCGATATAGTCGGCGCCGGCCGCAAGGCAGGCGTCGACCATCGGCCCGCTCGTGGCGGAGAACGGTCCTGCGCAGTGGGCGACGACGCCACATCCGGCGACGGCCTCGCGGACCGTCTGCGGGTCGCGGAGATCGAAGACGCGGCTGGGCAGGCCGTGGCGGGCGGCGAGCGCCTCGACCGCCGGGCTCCGGCCGGCGAGGATCGGCCGCAGGCCGCGGGCGACCGCACGATCAGTCACGAGCCGGCCGGTGTAGCCGGTTGCGCCGTAGATCATCCACGGGCAACGTGCGTTGGGCATCGGCCTCGTTGTCTCCAATGGGCCGTGGCTAGCGAGGCTCCTCGCTCACGACGCGGCCGTCGATCACGACGGCGGTGCAGTGCGAGGTGTATTCGAAGGGGTCGCCGTCGAACACCGCCACGTCGCCGTCCATGCCCGGCCGCAGCGACCCCACGCGGTCGGCCACGCCAAGGATCGCCGCCGCGTCGCTGGTGATCGTCGCCAGGGCCTGCTCCGTCGTCAGGCCGTTTGCAGCCGCGATCGCCGCCTCGAAGAGGGCCACCCTCGTCTTGGGCACGTAGCCCTCGAAGCCGCTCTGCATCGCCACAGAAATCCCTTTGGCCCGCAGCGTGGCGGGAGTCTCGAAGCTGATGTTTTCCGTCTCGCCGTTACCGCCCCGCCGCATCGAGGGGTGGATGATCACGGGCACGCCGGCCGCCTTGATGCTGTCGGCCGCGAGGTAGGCCTCGGCAGCCGAGTCGAGGACGATCTTGATGCCAAACTCCTTCGCGATCCGCAGGGCGGCGTCGATGTCGGTGGCGCGGTTGACCGTGACGAGCAGCGGCACCTTGCCGCGGAGCACGTCGGCGAAGACCTCGCGGCGGAGGTCGCGATCCGGCCGCTTCTCGGGGTCACCGAGGTCGAGTTTCCGCAGGTAGTCCTGCGTCTTCACGAACTCACCGCGAAGCATGGCCACCGCCTTGCTTCGCGTGCCGGGCGACTTCTTCTCGTCGCCGGGCCGGGCGTCGTCGCCGAGCGTCACCGCGACCATCGCTGTCGGCACGATCACGGCGTCGTCCACCGTGTCGCCGACGGTCTTCACGACCATCGTCTGCCCCGAGACGAGCGCGCCCGGCGCGTGCCCAGTGTGGATCGTGGTGATGCCAAAGCCACGAACCCATTCGATGAGCCGTTCCCGCGGATTATAGGAATCGATCGCCCGCAGTTCTGGCTGAATCGGCTCGCCCTTGTCGAGTTGGTCCTGATCCTGGTCCTGATTGAGATAGCCCGTGAGGCCAACCGCGGTGTGGGCGTCGATCAGCCCCGGCGTGACGACTCTCCCCCGCACCACGCGAGCAGCCGGGGGCACGGGGATGTCGAGGGCTGAACCGACGAGCGTGATCTTCCCGCCGTCGATCACGACCACGCCCTTTTCGATCGGCGGACCGGCCATCGTGTGGACGACATCGCCGTACACCGCCACGAGCGGCGGTGCCTCGGCCGCGGGCACCCGGACCTTCGCAGTCACCGCGATGGCGATCAGGGCGAACCAGATAATCCGTGGGTACGGTTGCATCACTTCGTCTCCGAAAGCCGTTCGTCGGTGCAGCAGGCGTGGGCCTTCTGGTCGCGGCCGGCCCCGTAGCCACCCACGGCGAAGAGGCGGTCCTCAGGGTCGTCGCGGTCGAAGACCTTCTCCCCCTCGATCCAGGTCTCGAGCACTTTGGTGCGCACGGAGAGCGGGTCGCCCGAGAGCACGACGAGGTCGGCATCCTTGCCCACGTCGAGCGAGCCGATCCGCGCATCGAGTTCCAGCATCTTCGCGCCCGCCAGCGTGAGCGCCTCGAGGGCCTTCTCCCGGCCCATGCCAGCACGCACCGCCAGCCCGGCAGTCCGCAGAAAGAGCCGCGAGTCGGTGACGGGGTCGTCGGTGTGGATCGCGACCGGCGCTCCCGCCTTCTCGAGCACCGCTCCCGTGGCCAGCGACAGATCCATCGCCTCGATCTTGCCGCCCGGGCTATCCACCACGATCACCGAACATGGGGCCTTGGCCTTCGCCAGCTGGTCGGCCACCTTCCACGCCTCGCTGACGTGATGGAGCACCACCTTGAAGCCAAACTCGTCCCTTAACCGCAGCACCGTCATGATGTCGTCCGCACGGTGGCAGTGATGGTGAACCACCACGCGGCCGTCGAGCACGTCGAGCAGGCCTTCCATCTCCAGGTCGCGGTCGGGCAGCTTCGCTGCGTCGCCTTTCGCCTCGGTCACCTTGCGGCGGTAGTCCTGGGCCTTGAGGAACTTCTGCCGTACCAGCGCCGCCGACTTCGCCCGTGTTCCGGGAAACGGTGGATCCTTCTGCGAGTTAGTGCCGTTGGCCATCTTCATCCCGCCGAGCGGCTTGCCGGCCGCGTCACGAATCGACATGTCGTCGATCGTCGAGGCTTTGCGGAGCTTTGCGTAGATCGTCTGCCCGGAGAGAAGGTGCCCCGAGCCGGGCATGATGTTGAGCGTGGTGAGGCCGCCGGCCCGGGCCTTGTGGAACCCCGAGTCGCGGACATTGATCGAATCGAGAATGCGGACATCGGGCTGGATCGGTGCACTGGCATCGCCCCCCCAGCCGCCGCCCACGTGGCTGTGCGTGTCAACGAGGCCGGGCATGATCACCCTGCCCGTGCAGTCGATCTTCTCCGCGTTTGGTGGAATCGCCGTCGTGGCTGCCGGGCCGATCGCGGCGATCGTGCCGCCGGCAACGACGATCGTGCCGGGAGCGATCGGCGATCCGGAGATGGGCAGCAGCTCCGCGTTGGTGAAGGCAATCGGTCGTTCTTGGGCGAGGGCGGGCAGGCCGCCGCCGATGCAGGCCGCAAGCAGGCAGAGACGAGTGCTGGTGGTCGTGATCATGGGAGTCGAGTCTACCAATGTGGCGTGCTCACCGACCCTCCCCGCTGAAAGCCGACCGGCCGTAAGGCCGCGGGCTTCCCTCACGCTTGGGCCAGCATCAAACCGACCGGCCGTAAGGCCGCGGGCCTCCCTCACGCTTGGGCCAGCATCAACCCGACCGGCCGTAAGGCCCCGAGCTTGTGGTGGGATGCCGCTCGGGGCTGCACATGCCCCGTCGCCGGACGTTCGCTGCGGCCTTCGTGGCCTCCGCTCACTCGATGCTGACTTCGCTCCGCCATCCATGGCTGCGCTCGTCAGCAACGCCGGCTC
>CAMBSN010000106.1 GCA_945870505.1 Candidatus Kuenenia stuttgartensis
TAGGCCCGGTGTGATTCGAACACACGACCAAGGGATTATGAGTCCCCTGCTCTAACCGCTGAGCTACGGGCCCGAAAACGCTTCCGTTGTACGACGAGGTCGTCCGCCCCGCTACCGGCGGTCGTTGAGCTTCGCAAGCAGCCGCAGGATCTCGAGATATAGCCAGACCAGCGTGACCATCAGGGCGAAGGCCCCATACCACTCGAGGTACTTCGGCGCGCCGCGCTCCGCCGCCTGCTCGATGAAGTCGAAGTCGAGCACGAGGTTGAGCGCCGCGATCGCCACGACCACCACGCTGAAGCCCACGCCGACCAGTCCGCTGCCGTAGAGGGACGAGAAGAGCGAAAACCCAAACAGGCCCGCGAGGAACGTCACCAGGTAGAGCAGCGCGATGCCGCCCGTGGCCGCCACGATTCCGAGCTTGAAGTTCTCGGTGGCCCGGATCATGCCCGATTGGTAGGCGAGCAGTAGGCAGCAAAGGGTGCCGAAGGTGCAGCCGACCGCCTGAACCACGATGCCTGGATACTGTGCCTCAAACCCGGCCGATATGCCGCCGAGGAGAAGTCCTTCCGCGATCGCATAGACCGGAGCCAGTATCGGAGCCCAGGTGTGCTTGAAGCAGATCACGAAGCCCGCCACCAGCGCCACGAGTGCCCCACCGACTACCCACCCGGCGACCGAGCCGACCGCTGCGCCCGGGGCTGCCTCGGCCATCAGCGTCGCCCGCGACCAGGTGAAGCAGGCTGCGCCAATCGCCAGCGCCAGCAGGAAGAGCGTCTTGTGGACTGTTCCGAGGATCGTCATCGCGCCGGTTGGTGCGACGGCGGCATCACGACGATAGGCGCCGAAGCTCTCGAATGTGTTGGCGTTGAGTGCGGGATTACCGGTGCGCATGGATCAAACCTTCCTAGGGCATCTCGCCCTTGTTTTCGACAGCGAACAAGTGCTTCTGAGAGGCGACGTAGAGCGTGCCATTGGCCGCGGTCGGCACCGACCAGACGGCCGAGCCAAGCCGGATATCCGCGAGATGCTTCCGCTCGCGACCAGCCTGCAACACTGTGAGGCCGCGACGTGTTCCCACGTAGATCTTGCCGTCGGCCACCAGCGTTGATGACCAGATCTCCTCCCGCGTGTCGTAGACCCAGGCAAGTTCGCCGGTCGTTGCGTCGAGGCAGTGAATCTTGCCGGCATGCTCCGCCGCATACACCAGGCCTTCGGCCACCGATACCGTGGAGAGCGACCGCCCGATCCCGAGATATCGCCAGAGAACGCCCGTCTGGCTCACGTCGCCCGAGCCGTCAGCCCGCAGGCAGGTGAGCGCCCCGCGGCCGGCGCCGTGGAGCGGATCCTGGCCGATCGTGACGTAGATCCGTCCGTCGTGGAACACGGGCGAGCCGATGATCTCGTTCGGGCTCACAAGCATGCCGTCGCCATCGAGCGTCCGGGCGCCGCCGCGGACGAGCGCCCAATAGTCGATCGGCGCACCGCCCCGCTCACGGTAGCCCGGCGGGTTGCAGTCGCACTTCCACGCCTGGCGGAACACCGCCGCGGCGTCTCCCGCAACCGGGGCCAGTTCGAAGCCATAGCAGGCGCCGTCGCCGCCACCGTAGACCACGAGTTCGCGGCCGCCCGCTGCGGCAAGCGTGGGCGATGACCACTGGCCGTGGAACGTGCCGGCGCTGATCGTGCCGTCATCACGGGCCAGGAGCCGGCCCGTCCGCTTGTCGAGCGCCACGAGCGACGCCGCCGTCGGGAGCACGATCTTGCCGTCGTACACACCATTGCCGGTGCCCACGTAAGCGCAGTCGCCGGCGATCAGGATCGAGCAGTTTGTGGCGTCATGCGGAAACACCGGCAGGTCGCGGAGCATGTCGAACCGCCAGATGATGTCGGCGTCGGTGGGGCCGAGTTCGACGGGCTTGGCCGCCGACGGCACCATGAACGAGGCTTCGTCGGTGAACGGCCCGTCGTTGCCGTCGGCCATGCCGTCGGCATCGAGACAGATCGCCTCACAGCGGTTGGTGACGAGATACACACGGTCGCCCTCGACCGTCGCCGTGGAGCAGATTCCGAGCTTCATGGCATCGAAATCCTCGCTCACCTTGGAGCGATCGATCTCAAGCTTCGGCACGACCAGCCGCCAGATCAGGCTCCCCGACTTCTCGTCGAGGCACACGAGTACGCCCCCTTCGGTTGTCTCGAAGCGGGGGTCGTCGATCTCCTCGTCGTTGGTGCCGATGTAGACGCGACCGCCGGCGACCACGGCGCTGGAGTAGTTCTCACCGCCGATCCTCGCGACCCAGCGGACGTTCTTCGCCGTGGCAGGGTCGAGGCCAAGATGATCGCGGCGGCGCTTGCCCGGGTGAAACGCCGCCGGGAGCCCCTGTTCCGTGGACGAGAGGTTGCGGAGGGAGCCACCGCCCCACTGTGGCCAGTCGTCGCCGCGCACCGGAGCGATAGCGAGAATCGCCGCTGAGACCACCGTCACGAATCGAGCCATGACCCGAGCCATGTTGGTTGCTGCCTCCAGACGCCATGCCCCCGGCTCCACCGGCCGGAAGACCGACCATCGTAGACTCGGCAGGGCGGCCGCACCACACCGCGGCGGCGGGCCACCCCGGCGCGGCTCTCAGCGGGCGGGCGCTGCCGGCGGGTCGATCCGCTTGAGCAGCCGGAAGAAGTCGCTGTCAGTGGTCAGCACCACCGTCGAGTCACTCCCGAGTGTCTTCGAGTAGGTGTCGAGCGTCTGAAAGAAGGCGTAGAAGTCAGCCGCCGCTGGGCTCGAGGCGTAGGCCCGCGCATAGACTTCCGAGGCCTTCGCGTCGGCGTCGCCCTTGATCTCCTGCACCTTGCGGTAGGCGTCGGACTGGATCCGCTGGAGGTCCTTCTCGCGGCGACCCTCAATCTTCGCGGCCTCGCCGGCACCCTCCGAGCGGAACCGCTCGGCGATCTGCATCCGCTCCGAGATCATGCGGTCGTAAATCTTCTCGATCACGCCCTCTTTGTAGTTCACCCGCTTGACGCGAACGTCAAGCAGTTCGATGCCCCAGATGCCCATCTTTGGGGCGGCCGCGGCGAGGATCTCCCGCTCAAGTTCCTTGCGGCCAAACTGGATCGGCGGCAGCGTGCCCACCGTCGCAGAGGCCTCGGCGAGCGTCGCGTCTTGCTCGGGCTTCCGCGTCTTGTCGGACCGCACGAGCTCAATGAGGTCGTGGCGGGCGACCACGTTTCTGGTTTCGCTGCCGATGATGTCGTCGATCCGCGACAGCGCGCTCCGCTCGTCGCGGAGGCTTTGAAAGTAGACGAGCGGATCGACGATCCGCCAGCGGGCGAAGGTGTCAACGACCACGTAGAGCTTGTCGCGGGTGGTCATCTCGCAGGGGGCGCCATCCCATTCTAGGATTCGCTTCTCGAACCGGTTCGCCTGCTGCACGAAGGGGACCTTGAAGTGCAGGCCGGCTCCATCGGCAGCGGCTTTGTTGGAGTTGATCGGCTCTCCGATCGGTCGGCCAAACTGCGTGAGGATCACCTGTTCGGTCTGCTCCACCGTGTAGGCGCAGCCAAACACGAGCACTCCGAGGGCCAGGGCGGCGAACGCCCCGAGCGGCGAAAACAGCCAGTCGGCGAGCCGCCGCGACCACTGGACGAGCGGATGGTTGATCGGCAGCGGGCTCATCGTGCGTCCTTCCGGGCTTCGGGCCGCGGGGCCGGTAGGTTCATCAGCGGCAGAAACTGCTTCGCGTCTTCGTCGAGAATGATCTTGCCGCCGAGCTTCGGGAGCACGTCGGCCATCGTCTCCAGATACAGCCGCCGCCGCGTTACGTCGGGGGCCTTCTCATACTGCTCAAGCAGCGCCCGAAACCGCGCCACGTCGCCTTCGGCCTCGTTGACTCGCTTGAGGGCGTAACCCTCGGCATCGCGCAGCTTCCGCTCGGCTTCGCCGCTGGCCCGCGGCACCACCTTGTTGTATTCGCCGTTGGCCTGGTTGATCATCTGCTCCCGCTCCTGCTGGGCGCGGTTGACCTCGTCGAACGATCGCTGCACCGGCGTCGGTGGATGCACGTTCTTGAGTTGCACCTGCTGGACGCGGAGCCCCATCTTCAGCTCCTGCACGAGCCCGGTGAGCTTCGCAATCGCATCGGTTTCGATTCCCTGGCGGCCGATCGTGAGGACCTCGTCCACCGTGCGGTCGCCCACCACCTCCCGCATCACGCTCTCCGAGAGGTCGCGAAGCGTGGGGCCGGGCTCCCGCATGTTGAAGAGATAGGCTTCCGGATCGGCGATCTCGTATTGCACCACCCACTCGACGTGGGCCGCGTTGAGGTCGCCGGTGACAATGTCGCTTTCCTGCCTCTGTTCGGCGGAAACCTGATCGGGGTTCGTGACGCCCGGCGAGCCGAAGCCAAACTCCATCTTCAACTGCCGCTTCACCGGCAGGATCGTCACCGTGTCGATGCCGAAGGGAAGCTTGAACCGCAGGCCCGGGCCGACGGTGCCGATGAACTTCCCAAACCGCTGCACGACCCCTACGCTCTCGGGGCCGACGGTATAGACGCCTCGGGCAAGGCCGGCGACGACAAACGCGAGAACGGCCAGGGCAGCGATGCCACGGACGTCGAAGCTTGGCGGGTTGCCACCACGATTGATGGAAAAGGGTGAACGAGGATCGGTCATCGGGAAAACCAGTTCCGTGCGGGCAGGACTATGGACAAACAGTCTTACCCTCGCTCACCGGACAGGTCGAATTGCGGGAAAAACGACTGGCTGAGGCGGGCTCATCATGCGAAAATCGCGGCATGTCACGCCTGCGGATGCTGCTCGCCGCCACCGCCCTGCTGCCAGTCGGCTGGGCCTGCCTAGCCGAGGGGCCCGACTTCGCCCGCGAAGTGCGGCCGATCCTCTCCAACCGCTGTTTCAAGTGCCACGGCCCGGACGAGGACCACCAGGAGGCCGGCCTGCGGCTCGACGTCAGCGAGGCGGCTCATGCGGAGCTCGACAGCGGCACGCGGGCGATCGTGCCAGGGCATCCCGATGACAGCGAACTGATCGCCCGGATCACGAGTACCGATCCCGATCTTGTGATGCCGCCGCCGCACACCAAGGTGAAGCTCACCGAGGATGAGAAGCGGATCCTCGCGGCGTGGGTGGCGGCCGGGGCCGAGTACCGGCCGCACTGGGCCTTTGTGAAGCCCGAGCGGCCGGGCATGCCCGAGGCCGAGAACGACGGCTGGGCGCGAAACGGGATCGATCGCTTCGTGCGGGCCCGACTGCACGAGGAGGGGCTTACCCCGTCGCCCGAGGCCGACCGGGCCACACTCTGCCGCCGGGTGCATCTCGACCTCGTCGGCCTGCCGCCGACGCCGGCCGAACTCGCCGCGTTTCTCGCCGACGAAGCGCCCGATGCCTACGAACGCCTCGTCGATCGCCTGCTCGCCAGCCCGCGGTACGGCGAGCGGTGGGCCCGCCGCTGGCTCGATCTCGCCCGCTACGCCGACACGAATGGCTACGAGAAGGATCGCCAGCGGTCGATCTGGCCGTATCGCGACTGGGTGATCGGAGCGCTCAACCACGACATGCCGTTCGACGAGTTCACCATCCGGCAGATCGCCGGCGACCTCCTGTCCAGCGCCACGGTCGACGACATCATCGCCACCGGGGTCCACCGCAACACGATGATCAACGAGGAGGGGGGTATCGATCCGCTCGAGTTCCGCTACCTCGCGATGGTCGATCGCGTGGGCACCACCGGCGCTGCGTGGCTCGGGCTGACCACGGCCTGCGCGCAGTGCCACACGCATAAGTTCGATCCGCTCACGCACACCGACTACTTCGCGCTCATGGCGCTGCTCGACAACGCCGACGAGCCCGAGTGGACGATTCCCTCGGAGGATCGCGACCGCCGGGTGAACGACATTCGCCGCCGGATCGAGGAGGCCTGGGCGAAGTTGCCGAGCACATGGGCAGGGACTCCAGAGAGGTTTGCGGAATGGAACGCGGAGGAGTCGCGACTGGCTGTTGACTGGACGGTGACCAAGCCCACGTCAGTGACTTCGAGCCTGCCGCACCTGGTCGTCCGCGATGACGGTTCCGTGCTCGCAGGGGGTGACGTGGCCAAGAGCACCGTCTACGAGGTCGTGCTGCCGCCAGCCACGACGGAGACGCGGGCGATTCGCCTCGAGGTGCTGCCCGACGAGAGCCTGCCAGCCCACGGCCCAGGCATGGTCTGGTACGAGGGAGACAAGGGAGATTTTTTCCTGTCGGAGCTCGAGGTGACGGCGAGCGATCGCCGGATCGCTGTCGCGAAGGGGACGGAGTCGTATGCCGGAAATCCGTCGAGCAGCCGCGGGGCGAGTTCGGCGGCAAACACCATCGATGGCGATATGTCGAGCGGCTGGGGCATCGACGGTCAGCAGGGTCGGCCGAGTGCGGCGGTGTTTGTGCTCGCCGAACCAGTGCCCGCGGGAACGCCGCTCACACTCACGCTCCGAAGCGAGCGGCATTACGCGTGCCCGATCGGCTGCTTCCGCGCGTCGGTGTCGAGTCGTGGTGATGCCGAGGCGCGAGGCCACACGGCCGCCGAGGAGGCCGCGCTCGTAAAGCCCGCCGATTCGCGGTCAGCCGCTGAACGGGATCTCGTGCAGAGGCGATTTCTGGCATCGGCGTCGGAGCTGGCCGAGCCAGTCAAGGAGATTCGCAAACTCGAGGACAGCCTTCGCGACGGCACGACGACGCTCGTGCTCCGCGAGCGGCCGGCCGACAGCCGCCGTGTGACGCACCGTCGCCACCGCGGAGAGTTCACGCAGCCCAAGGAAGAGGTACGCCCTGCCGCTCCCGCTTTCCTGCCGCCACTACCCGCCGACGCGCCGTCCGACCGCCTGGCGCTCGCGAAGTGGCTCGTCTCCCCGGAGAACCCCCTCACGGCCCGCGTGACCGTCAATCGCCACTGGCAGGCCTTCTTCGGCCGTGGGATCGTGAAGACGCTCGAAGACTTCGGCTACCAGAGCGACCCGCCGAGCCATCCGGATCTCCTCGACTGGCTGGCCGTGACCTTCATGCATGACTTCGACTGGTCGCAGAAGAAACTCCATCGTCTGATTGTGACCAGCACCACCTACCGGCAGGCTTCGACCGTCGCGACTGATCTGGCGGCCCGCGACCCGGGCAACGTGCTGCTCGCCCGCGGGCCGCGGGTGAGGCTCGAGGCGGAGGTGATCCGCGACTCGATGCTCGCCGCGGCCGGACTCCTCTCGACGAAGATGGGAGGCCCCGGCGTGCGGCCACCGCAGCCCGAGGGAGTAACGGAAGTAGCCTACGGCAGCCCGAAGTGGAACGTGAGTAAGGGCGAAGATCGGCACCGTCGCAGTATCTACACCTTCCAGAAGCGGACGGCGCCATTTGCGATGGCGACGACGTTTGACGGGCCGACGGGCGAAGCCTGCCTGGTCCGCCGCGACGTCTCCAACTCGCCGCTGCAGGCGCTCACGCTCTTGAACGACCCGATGTTCGTGGAGGTGGCCCGGGCGCTGGGGGCGGCCGCGATGCAGGCCGGCTCCGACGATGCGACGCGGCTTGAGGACCTTGGCCGCCGGCTCCTCTCCCGCGGATTCGACGCCGACGAGACGGCGGCCCTCGCCGCCTACCTTGCCGCCCAGCGGCAGCGGCTGGCGGCCGGCGAACTCGACGCCGTGAAACTCACGGGTGAGGCTGGCCCCGACGCGGCGGAGCGGGCGGCCTGGATGCTTGTGGCCCGAGCAGCAATGAACCTCGATGAGGCAATCGTCAAGCGATGAACCCACTCCTCGATCTCACACGGCGGCACTTCTTCCGCGACTGCGGCATCGGCGTCGGCAAGATGGCTCTGGCGGGACTCCTTGCCGAGTCGCTCGGCCGTCCGGCTACGGCGGCGACGCTCCCTGTGGGGCTGCTCGCTCCGAAACCCCCGCATAGCGCCGGGCGGGCGAAGGCTGTGATCCAGCTCTTCATGGCAGGCGCCCCGAGCCAGCTCGAGCTCTTCGACCACAAGCCGAAGCTGGCCGCCATCGAAGGCATACCAATCCCGCCGGAGGTGATCGGCGGCCAGCGATATGCCTTCATCCGTCCGGATGCCGCCGTGCTCGGGCCGCAGTATCGCTTCGCGCAGCACGGGCAGAGCGGGGCGGAACTCTCGGAGATGCTGCCTCACCTCGCGGGCGTGGTTGATGACATCGCGATCGTGAAGAGCTGCCGTACCGACCAGTTCAATCACGCCCCAGCGCAGATCTTCATGAACTGCGGCTTTGCGCAGCCTGGCCGGCCGAGCATCGGCTCGTGGGTGACCTACGGGCTCGGCAGCGAGAGCCGCGACCTCCCGGCGTTTGTCGTGATGAGCACGGGGTCGGGCATCAGCGGCGGCAGTGCCTGCTGGTCGAGCGGATTCCTGCCGAGCGTGTACACCGGCACGCGGTTTCGCAACGCGGGTGCCCCGATCCTCAATGTTGACTCCCCCGACGGGGCTGACGGTCGCTTGGCCGCCGACACGCTCGACGTTGTTTCGGCCATCAACCGCCGGAGGCTGGCCATCGATGGTGACCCTGAGATCGCCACGCGGATCGCCAGCTACGAGATGGCCCACCGTCTCCAGACCTCGGCACCGGAACTCATGAACCTCGCCGACGAGAGCCCGGAGACGCTGGCTCTCTATGGCTGCACGCCCGAGGAGGCGAGCTTCGCCCGGGCCTGCCTGATCGCCCGGCGGCTCGTGGAGCGGGGCGTGCGGTTCGTCACGATCTATCACGAGGGCTGGGACGGCCACTCCGACGTGGCGGGCAACGTGAAGAAAAACTGCGAGTCGACCGACCGAGCGAGTGCCGCGCTCGTGGCCGACCTCAAGCGGCGGGGGATGCTCGATTCGACGCTCGTGGTCTGGGGGGGCGAGTTCGGGCGGACTCCCATGGTGGAGGCGAGTGCCGTGCTCGGCCGGTCGAAGGGCCGCGACCACCATCCCAACGCCTTCACGATGTGGCTGGCCGGGGGCGGGATCCGGGGGGGTGTCACCTATGGCGAGACCGATGAACTCGGGTTTCACATCGCCCGCGACGAGGTCCACGTCCACGACCTGCAGGCCACGATCCTCCACTGCCTTGGTCTGGACCACGAGCGGCTCACCTACCGCTACCAGGGTCGCGACTTCCGGCTGACCGACGTCCACGGCCACGTGGTCAGGGGCATCCTCGCCTGAGTAGGATGCTTGCCTGCGGACGCGTGATTCGGCCCTCCCGGCCGGCGCCACCGCTGCTGCTTCGAGGAGAGCCCATGGTGCGTCGCATCGTTTCGTCGGTGGTGCTTGGACTTTTGGTGCTGGCCGCGGCGGCTCGGGCTGGCGATCCGTGGCTCGACGTCGCGGGGGGCGACGGCCCGGGGAAGGGCAAGCACGTCGTGCTCGTGAGCGGCGACGAGGAGTACCGCAGCGAGGAGGCCCTGACACAACTGGCAAAGATCCTCGCCGCCCACCACGGCTTCGACTGCCGCGTGGTCTACGCGATCGACCCGGCGACCGGCGAGATCGACCCCAACAATCGCACGAACATCCCCGGCCTCGAGGCCCTGCGTGATGCCGATCTGATGGTGATCGCCACGAGGTTTCGCACGCTGCCCGACGAGCAAATGCAGGAGATCGATGCCTACCTCCGCAAAGGAAAGCCCGTGATTGGGCTACGGACGGCGACCCACGGCTTCGACTTCCCGAAGGGGGGCACATTCCAGCGGTATCACTGGCGGCATGAAGACGATGCCTTCAAGGAGGGGTTTGGTCGCCAGGTGCTCGGCGAGACCTGGATCAACCACCACGGCCACCATGGCGTCGAGGGCACCCGCGGCGTGGTCATCCCCGATGCAGCCAGTCATCCAATCCTGCGGGATATCGCCGACGGCGATGTCTACGGCCCGACCGACGTGTACGGCGTGCGGCTACCGCTGCCGGGTGATTCGAAGCCGCTCCTGCTCGGGCAGGTCGTATCGGGGCTCACGCCCGAAACGCCGCCAGTGGAAGGCGGTAAGAACAACCCGATGATGCCGATCGCGTGGACGAAGAGCTATTCCATCGAGGGCGGTCCTTCGGGCCGCGTGTTCACCACCACGATGGGCGCCTCGCAAGACCTGCTCTCGGAGGGCTTCCGGCGGCTGCTCGTGAACGCCAGCTACTGGGCGACGGGCCTCGAGGGTCAGATTCCCGCGAAGTCCGACGTGGCGATCGTGGGATCGTTCGAGCCGTCGTCCTTCAAGAACAATGGGTTCAAAAAGGGCGTGAAGCCGGCTGACCTGAAGTGACCGTCGAAGATTTCGTCCCAGGAGACACACCATGAACCCGCTGTCCGAGGAACACCTCACCGAAGCCGCGCGGTTTCACGACTACCGCTACGCCTCCAACCCGATCACCGACGGGACGCTGGGCGGCATTCCGGGAGCGAGGTGGGGGGCCGAACTTCACGAGCGGGGTCCCACCCGGATTCTGCCGCTCGACTCGAGTGCGGCACTCGCGATCGTGGGCCCGGCGACGACGCCCGGGTTGTCCGCGAACTTTGTCCACATCTGCCCCAGTGAGGCGATCGCCACCGAGGCTGCCGCCACCACGCACCTCTTCTTCGTGATGCGGGGTGCGGGGACCACGCGACTGGCCGACGGCGGGGAGTTTTCGTGGCATGCGGGTGACCTGTTCACGCTGCCCGCAGGCGGGCCGGCCTTCCACGATGCCGCCGAAGATGCCGCCCTCTACTGGGTGCACGACGAGCCGCTGCTCCGCTATCTCGGGGTAGCGCCGCGACAGCCACGGTTTGCGGCCACGGTCTACCGCCGCAAGGCGATCCTCGAGGCCCTCGACGCCGTGGTCCACGATCCCACGAGCGCCGGCGCCAACCGGCTGAGCGTGCTGCTTGGCAGCCGCCTGTTCCCGCAGACCATGACGATCACCCACGTGATGTGGGCGATGTTTGGCCTCCTGCCGGTGGGGGCGGTGCAGGCTCCGCACCGCCACCAGTCGGTGGCCGTGGACCTCGTGGTC
>CAMBSN010000107.1 GCA_945870505.1 Candidatus Kuenenia stuttgartensis
AAGCGGCCGAGTTGGAGGTTGAGGAGGCGGGGTATCTCCAAGACGCGATCCCGTTCGAAGACCCGGCTCAAGAAGCGATGGTGCAGGAGCTCGTCGATCAGGCGGTCGCCGCCCGACTCGCCGGCATCCCCCACCCCCGCTACATCCCGGCCACCGACCTGGTGCCCCCGAAGGGCCTGTTGTTCTTGAGGACCGACCCGCGGCGCGGTGAGTTTCCCTTCGGCATGGCCCTCGGCGGATACATGCAGCTCCGCTGGTTCGAGTTCGCCCGCGACGCCACCTCGTGGACCGACAACGCCTCGGTCACGCGGCAAATCAACAACATCAACACGTTCAACATCAATCGCTTTCTGCTCTCCTTCCACGGGCATGTCGTGGACGAGCGGCTTGTCTATAACTTCGCCCTCTTCGGCACCACCAACGTGGGCGTGCGGTCGGGTGTGGTGCCGATCGGCCTGGCAGGCTGGAAGTTCAGCGACGCGGCCACCGTCGGCGTTGGCGTGACGCCCGTGCCCGGCACCCGCGAGTGGATCGAGGCGAGCCAGTGGACGGTCGGCATCGATCGCAGCATGGCCAACACCTTCTTTCGCCCCGGCTTCAGTCCAGGGGCCCTGGCCATCGGTTCGCTCTTCGACCACACGGTCCACTATCAGGCGGGCGCCTGGAACGCGATCGACGGCGGCACCACCGGCGTGCTTCGCCGCGGCACCTCGATGGCCTGGGCCGGCAACACCTGGTGGGAGCCATTTGGCCCTTTCGGCATCGGCCTATCCGACATGGAGCATCACGACGAGCCGGTCGTGCGGCTGGGCACCAGCGGCGTCTACGCCCTCACCAACGCCCTCCCGATCCAGGGCAGCAATCCCGAAGACACGATCGTGCGGCTCTCCGACGGCACGCCGATCGCGGAGAGAGACGCGCTCGGCCCCAACTCGCTCCTCGAGCAGTATCTCTACCAGCTCGCCTCGGTGGACGCCGCCTGGAAGTACCGTGGCGTGGGTCTCGCCTTCGAGTACTACTTTCGCCTGCTCGACAACTTCTCCGGTGAGGGCACCTTTGAGCGGTCGAGCATCTTCGACCACGGAGGCATGGCCTACCTGTCGTGGTGCTTCGTGCCGCGCACCTACGAGGCCTACGCCCGCTCGAGTGTGGTCACGGGCCCCTACGGCACCGGCCAGGAATACGGCGGCGGCCTCAACTGGTACCTCAAGGAGTCGCGGCAGGCACGCCTGACGCTCGAGGCCCTTCATATGAACCGCAACCCCGCGCAGAACTTTCTCTACCCCTACCGCGCCGGCTACACCGGCACCGCCATCCAGACCCAGCTTGTGGTCGCATTTTGATGATCGCGCCCGCGGCCTTACGGCAGGTCGGCTTGAACACGAACTCCTGCGTCGGGGACGCCCGCGGCCTTACGGCCGGTCGGCTTATGCAACTGCCGGACAAGCCCAACGCCGTAAGGCGTGGCCCCGAGCCCCCGCCCAACGCCGCCACAGCCCCGTTGGGGACAGACACGCCCGCTGTTAGAATGACGGGCTTCGTTTCGCCCCTCGAAGGACCGCCCGCCTCGTGCCCGCCATCCCGACCGTCAGCAAGGCTCAGCAGAAGGCGATCCAGAAGGCCGACACCCTCATCGAGGCCCTCGGCTGGATCCGCAAGTTCCGCGACACGACCACCGTCATCAAGCTCGGTGGGAGTGTCGTCGAACACCCCGATTCGCTCCGCCACCTGCTGCTCGACATCGTCTTTCTCTCCACGCTCGGCATGCGGATCGTGGTCGTGCACGGCGGCGGCAAGGCGATCAACCGAGCGATGGATGAGGCGGGCATCGAGCCGAAGTGGGTCCAGGGCCGGCGCTACACCGACGACGCCACGCTCGCGATCGTCGAGAAGGTGCTCGCCACCGACCTCAATCACGAACTCGTCGCCAAACTCGAGGAGTATGGCGGCCGGGCGATGTCGCTCAACTTCCTCTCCACCAACGTGCTCTTCGGCGAGACCCTCGCACTCGACGGCCCAGATGGGGAGCAGCTTGATCTCGGGTATGTCGGCGAGGTCACGAAGGTTGACCGGCTCACGATCGACAACCTCATGTATGCCGGCCAGGTGCCCGTGATCCCCTCGATGGCCATGGGCCCCGACGGGCAGAAGCTCAACGTGAACGCCGACACCGCCGCCACGGCCGTCGCCGCTGCGGTTGGCGCCGAGAAACTCGTGGTGCTCTCCGACACCCCGGGCGTGCTCCGCGACGTCAACGATCCCGAAAGCCTGATCACGCACATCACTGCCGCGGAGGCGCGGCAGATGATCGCCGACGGCACGATCGCGGGGGGTATGATTCCCAAGATCGAAGGCTGCCTCGACACGCTCGCGCAGGGCGTGAAGAAGATCCACATCATCGACGGCCGGCTGCGGCACTCGCTCCTCCTCGAGATCTACACCACCAGCGGCGTCGGCACGGAACTCGTGCGCGACGAATCGCTCGCCCCCCGCAAACTTGCCAGTAAGCGGTAGCTCACCCGGTTCTCTCTCCGTTTTCCCACTTCGGGAGTTCATCACATGGCCACGATCGATTCCGCCTCGCATGCCATCGGTCCGAAAACCCGCCGGGTGATCGAGACCTTCGATCGCTACGTGGTGCCCAACTACAGGCGGTTCCCAATCTGCCTGGTGAAGGGGGAAGGCTCGCGGGTCTGGGACGCCGAGGGCCGCGAGTATCTCGACCTCTTCCCGGGCTGGGGCTGCAACCTCCTCGGCCACTGCCCCGAGCCGATCGTGAGCGCGGTGCAGGAACAGGTGGCGAAGCTGATCCACGTGCCCAACACCTGGTACACCGAACCCCAGGGCGAGTGGGCCAAACTGCTCGCCGAGCGGTCGTTTGGCGGCCAGGCCTTCTTCTGCAACTCGGGCACCGAGGCCAACGAGGCGGCGATCAAGCTCGTCCGCCTCCGCACGAACGGCGAGAAGTACAAGATCGTGACGTTTCAGGGGGGCTTCCACGGCCGCACCATGGGCAGCGTGACAGCCACCGCCCAGCCGAAATACCACGAGGGCCTCGGCCCGATGCTCGCGGGCTTTCAATACGCCCCGCACGGCGACCTCGCCGCGGTCGAGAACCTGATCGACGAACGCACCGGCGGCATCCTCATCGAGCCCATCCTGGGCGAGGGAGGCGTGGTGCCGGCGCCGCCCGGCTTCCTGGAAGGCCTGCGGCGGATCTGCGACGAGCGGGATCTGCTGCTGGTGTTCGACGAGGTGCAGTGTGGCTGCGGCCGCACGGGCAAGTGGTTCGGCTACCAGCACTTCGGCGTCACGCCCGACGTGATCACGCTCGCCAAGAGCCTCTGCGCCGGCATCGCCGGCGGTGCGATGCTCACCACCGTCGATCTCGCCAAGCACCTCCGGCCCGGCATGCATGCCGCCACGTTCGGCGGCAATCCGATTGCTGCTGCTGCGGGCGTGGCCGCGATTCGGATGATCGAGGAGCAGGGCCTGCTTGACCACGTCGATCGCGCCGCCGAAGCCTTCCGCACACGTCTGCTCGCTCTCAAGGAGTCGTGCGACGTGGTCCGCGACGTCCGCGTGATGGGCATGATGATCGGGGTCGAACTCTCGATCGACGGAGCGGCCGTGGTGCAGGCCTGCCTCGACCGCAACCTGCTCGTCAACGCCACGCAGGGGCGGGTGATCCGCCTGCTACCGGCGATGACGATCACGGAGGCCGAGGTCGAGGAGGGCTGCGACATACTCGCCGAGGCGATCCGCGAGGTGGCTGCCCGTGGCACCACATGACGAGAGATCCATGTCGATCCGACACCTGATCGTCCCCGAAGACCTGACCGCGGCCGAGATCGAAGCCGTGTTTGCGATTTCGCGCGACCTTCAGGAGAAGTTCGAAGCTGGCCGTCGCGATGCGCTCCTGCCCGGCCGCGTGCTGGCGCTCGTGTTCGAGAAGCAGAGCCTGCGAACCCGCGTCAGCTTCCAGGCGGCGATGACCCACCTCGGCGGGGCGAGCCTGTTCCTTGGCGCCGACACAGGCTTCGCGTCGTCGCGGGAGAGCATCGCCGATTTCGGCCGGGTGCTCAGCGAATATGTCGATGCGATCGTCTGCCGCTCGAAGGCCCATGAGACGATTGTGCGGCTCGCGGAGGTGTCGAGCGTGCCGGTGATCAACGGCCTTTCCGACGAAGCCCATCCCTGCCAAGCGCTCGCCGACGTCTACACGCTCCGCCAGGAGGTGGGGAGAGTGAATGGCCTGACGATGGCCTTCGTGGGCGACGGTAACAACGTGGCGAAGTCGCTGGCCGTGGTCTGCGGTCTGCTCGGCATGCGGTTCGTGCTCGCCGCCCCTGAGAAGTATCAGTTCGACGCCGCCTTCCGCCGGCACCTGAAGTCGATCCTCCCGGCCGCCGAGATCACCGAGACAACCGACCCAGTGGCGGCGGTAACAGGCGCGGCAGTGGTCTACACCGACGTCTGGACGAGCATGGGGCAGGAGGTGGAGCGGCAGGAGCGGTTGAGGGCCTTCGCTCCCTACCAGGTGAATGCCGCCCTCATGGCCCACTGCCCGAGCGCGCTCTTCATGCACTGCCTCCCGGCCCGGCGGGGCGAGGAAGTGACCGACGAGGTGATCGACGGGGAGCGGAGCGTGGTGGTGACGCAGGCCGCCAACCGGATGCACGTGCAAAAGGGCCTAATCGCGTGGCTCCTGGGCCACGCGTAGTACCGCTTTCCGCTCACGTAGCCGCAGGTTGGTAACCTGCGGTGCGGCCACGTCCGGCGTGGCTCAGGTGCAGGTAAACAACCTGCACCTACGTAAGCAGGCTTTCTGCATCACGTAGCCGCAGGTTGGTAACCTGCGGTACGGCCACGTCCGGCGTGGTTCAGGTGCAGGTAAACAACCTGCACCTACGTAAGCAGGCTTTCTGAATCACGTAGCCGCAGGTTGGCAACCTGCGGTGCCGCCACGTCCGGCGTGGCTCAGGTGCAGGTAAACAACCTGCACCTACGTAAGCAGGCTTTCTGAATCACGTAGCCGCAGGTTGGCAACCTGCGGTGCCTTCGTCTTGACGTCGAGAGGCCGACGAAAATGACCAGTCCTCGGGTCTTTCACACAACCCCGCCTTCACCGGGTTCTGGTCGACGTACAGCACAATGCGCTCGAGTTCTGCATCGTCCCGCACGATCCTGTCATACGACTCTGCCTGCCAGAACTCCCCGCGTCGCCCGAGCAGCCGATTGCATTCCCTTGCCGTGTACCGCTTGAGTGATTGAGTGATTCGCTCGCGAGAAACATCGTGGCCGCTGAGACCCGTGACATCACCCGTCGCGAAGACGATGTGGCAATGACTCGGCATGATCACGTAGGCGATCAACCGATAGTCCCTGCCGTCTCGGTAGAGAAGGCTGTCCTCGACAACCGAGGCAATCCGCGGGTCGGCGAGCCAGCGGGCCCCTGGTGACACATCGAGCAACCGCTCGGTTTCGCGAAACGCGTGAGCGGCGCAGATTCGCTGCCACGCAGCCGCGGAAACACCGTGCGGCGGAGGTCGGAGAGCGGCCGCCCTCCATCGGTTGCCGATCGCCAAAAGACCACTCGCAGGGAGACTGCCTGCCAGACAGCACGTCAAGAAGTACGTGCCGCCTGGCACGTCCCAATGTGGAAGATTTCGGCGACGGAAGAGCCCCTGCATGGACCGTGCCTCGCGTAGAGTGTACATAGGTACACTACACCGGGAGCGCGCCGCCGTCAACGCCGCCGCAGGCGTTCAACATCACGTAGCCGCAGGTTGGCAACCTGCGGTGCCGCCATGTCCGGCGTGGTTCAAGTGCAGGTTGCCAACCTGCACCTACTCGGGCTTCTTCTCGTCGAGCGTGATCGCGGCCGAGTTGATGCAGTAACGCAGGCCGGTCGGTGGCGGTCCGTCGTTGAAGACGTGGCCGAGGTGGGCACCGCAGCGGCGGCAGGTCACTTCCGTACGAACACCGAAGCCAGGCGTGCTCGCCAGCGAATCGTCCGCGTGCTCGGCGATCGCCTTCCCCTTCACGCCGTCCACCGGCGCGAAGAAACTCGGCCAGCCACAGCCACTGTGAAACTTCTCGCCCGATGCAAACAGCGGCTCGCCGCAGCAGACGCAGCGGTAGGTGCCGGGTGTCTTGGTGTCGGTGTATTTGCCTGTGAAGGCCCGCTCCGTCGCTTTGTTTCGCGTGATCTCATACTGCATGGGCGTGAGCCGCTGCCGCCACTCGGCCTCGGTCTTCGGCATCTGCTCGTCGGGCACCCGACCGGCAAGGGCGGGATTGTCGGCAGGCGTTGCTTCGGCGGGAAACTGGCTGGGCATGGGCTTAGCGTCCTTGGAACGGGTTGGGGCTGCGGGATCGGCGGCGATGGCCGTCGCCACACCAGCGAGGGAAAGCAGACACACGACGATCGAGGGCAATGGCAAACGCATAGTCGCAACCTCCAACACCATCGGGCACTGCAGACGTTCCAGGAGTTTGGCACAGGTTGACAACCTGTGCTACGGGGCGGCGGGCGCAGGTTGACAACCTGTGCTACGGGGCGGCGGGCGCAGGTTGAAAACCTGTGCGACCGGGGAAGTGCCACAGGTTGGCAACCTGTGCTACGGGGGCGGTGGCGACCTACCGCGGCCGGGCCTCGGGCAGCGTTTGCGGCACGTAGGGATGGTTCCGCTTCCGCAACACTGTTGCCGTGGTGATTTTATCCGGTTCCACCCCGGAGAGGCTCCGCCCCTGTTCGTCCGTCGTCCGCATGATCCGCGGCAACACCTCCAGGCCCTCGATCACGCGGCCAAACACCGTGTGCTTCCCGTCGAGGTGCTCCGTAGGCCGGAACGTCAGGAAAAACTGCGAGCCGCCGGTGTTTTCGCCCGCGTGGGCCATTGAGAGGGTGCCCCGGAAGTGCTTTCGGGCGCCCGGCTTGTCTACCTCGCAGGCGATCGCATGGCCGGGGCCGCCGGCGCCCGTGCCCGTGGGATCGCCCCCCTGGGCCATGAAGCCGCTGATCACACGGTGGAACGGCGTGCCGTCATAAAACCCTTTTTCCACGAGGCTGATGAAGTTGGCCACCGTATTCGGAGCCTCGTCCTCGAAGAGTTCCACCACCATGTCGCCCGCGGACGTCGAGAGCTTCACCCGGGGGCGGTCGTCGGCCTCCGCATCGGCCTTCCGCTTCGCCATCTCGTCGTCCACCTTCAGCCGGTCGCGTTCGATCGCCTGCTCGAGTTCGCTCACGCGATCCTTGCGGGCTCCCTTGGCCTGCGCCTTGGCGAGCCAGTCGGCGGCTAGGTCGGGTTGGGAGGTGATCAGCGCTGCCGTGGTCGCCACGAGGCACGTGTCGCCGTCAGCCACCCCGGCCTCCTGGAGCTTCCCGGCCTTCTCGAGCGCCACCTCGGGCGCGTCGGCCCGCACTGCGCCCTTGATAGCCTCGCCCGTGACCTGCTTCGCCTCGGCGTCGCTCGGATCGGCCACGGCGAGGGCGAGGGCTGCGGCCTCGAACCGCTCGCTGGCGGCGACGGCCTTGGTGCTCGCCTCCTTGAAGCGGGCCTCGATCGTGTCGCGGTCGGCCCTCGGCTGGTGATACTGGGCCTGGAGAACCGTCATGTCGGAGACAAGTTCCTTGAGCTCCCGTCCGGCGGTCTCAAACTCCGCCTTGGCGGCAGCCGCGTCGGGCTTGGCGTCGGCCGCGGTCACAGCCCCTTGCCAGACGGCGGCCACAAGCATCGCGGCCGTGATTCGTTGCCACGTCTTTTTCCAGCAAGCTTCCATGCCGTTCGTTCCTCCGTGTCGGATCGGGGTACGATAGCATTTTCGCAGCAGAAACACCGGAATCAACGCATGCCCCGCCCGTCGCGACGCCCCGCCCGCCCAAGCCCCGCGTCTGCCGCCGCGGGAGGTGCCGACGCCGAAGCCACGAGTCCGCCGCGAATCATCGGCGGCGACCTCCGCCGCCGCCGGCTCGCCCACAATCCCGACGGCCGCACCCGTCCGATGAAAGACCGCGTCCGCGAATCGCTCTTCGACCTGCTCGGCACAGACGTCCGTCGGGCCCTCGCCCTCGACCTTTTCGCAGGCACTGGGGCCCTCGGCTTCGAGGCGATCAGCCGCGGGGCCGCGAAGGCGGTCTTTGTGGAGCGGCATTTTCCGACCGCCGACACCATCCGCCGCTCGGCGGCCGAACTCGGCGTGGCCGATCGCTGCGACGTCCGCGCCGGCGATGTCTTGCTCTGGTCTCGGCGGATGCCCGATCTGCCCCATGACCTGCCATGGATCGTGTTCGTGTCGCCGCCGTGGTCTTTTTTTGGGGTGGATCACCCGCGTCGTGACGACCTTTTGACGCTGATCGACGTGGTCGCCCGCGCCGCCCCCCCGGGCAGCGTGGTCGCGGTGGAGGGCGACACCGCGCTTGATCCCCTGGACCTGCCGGTGGGCCCGTGGGAGAGTCGCCCCGTCCCACCGGCCATTTTGCACTTTTGGCGTCCCGCCCAAGCCCCGCCCCAGTAGCACAGGTTTTCAACCTGTGGCCCGCCCCCGTAGCACAGGTTGGTAACCTGTGCCCCTTCCGGAGCAGGTTGCCAACCTGCTCTACGGTCCTGCGTGCCCTCGCCCCCCACCGTCTGCTATCTTTGGGGCAAGGCCGAGCGTTCGACGGTCGGGGAAAAAGTGCCGATACCGATGGATGTCGTCAACCAGAAAGACGCGCCGCCGTTCACCACGGTCGACGGCTCCACGATTCGCGAGTTGCTCGCCCACCGCAACTCCGCCATCCGCCAGCAGAGCCTCGCTGAGGCCCGGCTCGGCGCGGGCTGTGCAACCACCCCCCACCACCATGCCGTCACGGAGGAGATCTACTACATCCTCTCCGGTTCGGCCGACATGACCCTCGGCCACGAGACGCGGCCCGTCGGCCCAGGCGACGCGATCGCGATCCCGCCCGGTGTCCGCCACACGATCCGCAACACCGGCAGCGGCGAGTTGGTATTCCTCTGCACCTGCGCCCCCGGCTACGAGCACTCCGACACCTTCCTCGAGCAGCCCCCCACCGCCTGACGGCCCCCCGCTCGCGGCCGCCCGCGACAGCCCGCCCACCCGCAGCCATGCCACCCGACGCATTCTCCCAGCTCCTCGTCACCGAAGGCATCGTTTCCGCCGAACAGCTCGCGGAGGCGATGCGGGTTGCCGGCTCGTCGGGCAAGAAGGTGCACGACGAGGTCGTTCGCCTCGGATACGCGCCGGCCGAGAAGGTGATGAAGGCGCTCGCCAAGGTTCATCGCCTCAAGTTCGTAAACCTCGCCGACATCTCCGTGCCCGAGGAAGTGGTCCAGATGCTCCCGGAGAGCGTGGCGCGCGAAAACACGATCTTCCCGCTCTCCGAGTCGGGGGGTGCCCTGCGGGTCGCCACCTGCGATCCAACCGACCTCGACGCCCAGGAGAAGCTGCGGTTCATCCTCAACCGCGACGTCGAGATGGCCCTGGCCGTCCGCGAGCAGATCGTGGAGGCGATCAACCGCCACTACGGCCTCTCCGATGGCGAGAGTGCCGACTCGATGCTCCAGGAGTTCACCGACACCGCCATCGACTTCACCGAGACGGCGGTCGAGCAGCAGGCAGCCGCGGCCCAGGAAGACAACTCCGACGCCCCGGTCGTCAAGCTCGTAAACCTGATCATCACCGAGGCGGTGCAGCTCAGGGCGAGCGACATCCACATCGAGCCGTTCGAAGACCGCATCCGCATTCGCTACCGGATCGACGGCCGGCTCGTCGAGCGCGACAACCCGCCCCGCCGCCTCCTCGGCGCGGTCCTCTCCCGCATCAAGATCCTCTCGAAGCTCGACATCGCCGAGCGCCGCCGTCCCCAGGACGGCCGCATCAAGCTCACCGCCGACGGCAAGGACTACGACCTCCGCGTGTCGGTGCTGCCCACCAACCACGGCCAGTCGGTGGTGATGCGGATCCTCGACAAAGACAACATCAAGGTCGGCATCCGGCAGCTCGGCCTCTCCGAAAACGACTTCCGGCACTTCAAAAACCTGATCCGTCGGCCAAACGGCATCGTCCTCGTGACGGGCCCGACGGGCTCGGGCAAGACGACCACCCTCTACGCCTCGCTCAACGAGCTCAACCGGCCCGACACCAAGATCATCACGGCGGAAGACCCGGTCGAGTATTACCTCGCCGGCATCAACCAGGTGGAGATCAAGCACCAGATCGGGCTCGACTTCGCCCGCGTCATCCGCGCGATGCTCCGCCAGGCGCCCAACGTGATCCTCGTGGGCGAGATGCGCGACACCGAGACCGCCCAGATGGGCATCCAGGCGTCGCTCACGGGCCACTTGGTGTTTAGCACGCTCCACACCAACGACGCCCCCAGTGCCATCACCCGCATGATCGACATGGGCGTGCCGGCCTATCTCGTGGCCTCCAGCGTGATCGCGGTGCTCGCCCAGCGGCTCGTCCGCGTGAACTGCCCAAAGTGCAAGCAGCCCTTCCAGCCGTTGGAGTCGGAGATCGAGGCGGCCGGCATCACCCCTGAGCAGCTCAAGGGGGCGACGTTCATGAAGGGCCGCGGCTGTGCCAACTGCCAGAAGAAGGGCTACAAGGGCCGGCTTGGGATCTTCGAACTGATGGTGATGAACAACAAGATCCGCGAGCTGGCGTTTCAGGGGGCGGCCACCCAGGAGATTCGTCGGGCGGCGGTCGGCACGGGGATGCACGTGATGTTTGAGGACGGCGTCCAGAAGGCCCTCCGCGGGATCACCACGCTCGACGAGGTGTTCCGCGTGGCGAAACGAGTCGAGTAAGGCCCCCCGTAGCCCAGGTGTCCAAGTAGCACCGTTTTCCACCCTGTGTCCTGCCCCCGTAGCACAGGTTGGCAACCTGTGGCACTTCCAGAGCAGGTTGCCAACCTGCTCTACGACTTCAGCAAACCCACACCGTTTCCAACCTGTGTCCTGCCCCCGTAGCACAGGTTGTCAACCTGTGCCGCTTCCAGAGCAGGTTGCCAACCTGCTCTAC
>CAMBSN010000108.1 GCA_945870505.1 Candidatus Kuenenia stuttgartensis
CAACGCCGCGCCCGTGACGATCGAGGTCACGGACTGATATGGGCCTCTCGTAGCACAGGTTGTCAACCTGTGTGTGTTCCCGGTCTGCCTTGGGCCCGGGGCTGCCCGCGCCCGTCGCCGGACGCTCGCTGCGCCCATCCTGGGCTTCACTCGCTCGATGCTGACTTCGCTCCGCCATCCATGGCTGCGCTTGTCAGCAACGCCGGCTCCCGGGCACGGGCAGCCCCTCGCTGCCTCTCGTAGCACAGGTTTTCAACCTGTGTGTCTTCCCGGTTCGCCTTGGGATCGCCTGTCATTCTGGAAGGGGGAGCAGACGGATCGGAGGCACGCGCAGAAGCCGGTGCGACTTGTGCATCGCAAGGGTGCGACGAAGCGATCGAGCAGAGAACTCACAAGTCCCGCCGGCGCCGAGCATGTTTCCGGCCGGCTGCGCGGTGCCGCAATGACGCGGGAGGTTCACGTGTGACTCGTACGAAAAATCGTCAGCGAACCGCGTTGGCCGTCGGGAGGACGGCGACGTCGGAGCGGCTCTGCGGTGGCTGGTGGGCCGCATCGGCTGCGTGGCCGTGGTGGGCCCGCGACAGGTGATCTACGAAATCGGGCCGAGCCCCCTTGAGCACGAAGACTTCGCTCGACGCATCGGCCGCACCGTGGGGCCTGACGATGCAGATCACCTCGGCCTTGCCTCCGTGCTGTCGCACGTGGTCGATGAGCGCGGCTTCGCCGGCCGAGAGCGTGGCTGGCGGTGCTTCCGCACGGCCGCTTGCCAGCGGCGCCGAGGTTGCGGAGGCAGTGGTTGCTGCGGCAGCGGCCGCGGCGGGCATCGAGATTGAGACGTCATCGGGCAGGGCGCCGGTCGACGCCGTGGGGACGGCGTCGGAGCGGTCGCGACGATCGAACGAGACATCTGGCATTTCCGCCGGCATGTTCGGCAGGTGCGGGCCGGCGGCGGCGACGTCGAGTCCGCCGCTCGGGTAGACGTTGCGGTAGACGAAAGAGAGGCCCGTCTCGTCGAGCTGGTCGTGGATCGACGGGAGCGCCGCGAACAGCCCCTCGTTGTCGGCCGGATCGGCCGCGTTGCAGACGCCGATCAGCGTGCCGTCGATCGCAAACAGGCCGCCGCCGGAGCGTCCCTGCACGGGCTGGCCTGCCACCTGGAGATTTGATGGGCCGAGGTACTTGTCGACTGCGGTGATCCGGCTGTGGTGGATCGTCGGATCCTTGCCGCCGTTGCAGCCGACGGTGACGACGGCCGCGCCGACGGATGTGGCACGGTCGGTGCCGCCGACGCGGACGGGATCGATCGTCGCCTCGGTGAAGATGCTCACCAGCGCGAGGTCGCGCTTCAGATCCCAGGAGATCACCTGTCCGGCAATGCCCCGCGGGCCTTGCGGACCGAAGAGATCGACTTCGATGCGGCCCTTGCCCTGTGAGTCGCGAAACACGTGGCCGCAGGTGAGGATCAGCGCCTCGCCCTGCCGGCAATCGATCACGGTGCCGGTGGCCCACGAGACTCCCGAGGAGTCTTCAACCCGCAGACGGGCGGTGGCCGCCAGGAGCTGCTGTTCGAGAGCGGCGCGGCTCCCAGAATCCACGGCGGTTGCCGCGGGCATCGCCTGCGACGCGGCCGCCGCTGGTTCCGCCATGGCGGTGACGGGCACGAACGACCGCGGCATGGTCGGCTCGGTGGCCGCCGCCCGCGCCGGGGACGACGGGGGCGAGTCGGTCGCCAAGTGGGCGTCTGCCGCCACGACCGGCAGGGGCACACCGGCGATCGGCGGTTGGTCTGTCGCTGGAGCGGGCGCGGCGACCGGGCCGGTGCCGCCCAGGGGAGCCGCCGCCTTGGCAAGGAGGTTTTCGAGTTCTCCACGGGTGGTGGCGCCGTTGATCCGGCCTACCTCATGCCCCTTCACCAGGAGCACGTAGCAGGGCACGCCGGTCACGCCAAACCGCCGCACCAGGTCTGTTTCGCGATCGACGTCGATGTGCCGCACGACCCATCCGGCGGAAGCAACCTCGGCGACGATCGGTGCCATTTGCTTGCAGGGGCCGCACCACGATGCCGCGAAGTCGAGCAGGAGCACGTCGCCCGACTGGGCGGCCGCGGCGGGGTTGGCCGCTGCGGGCCTCGCGGGGGCGAAGAGGCTACAGGCGGCGAAGCCGGCAGCGATCACAAGCAGACGCATCATCGGTCACTCCACTGAGCTGGGGCGGCGTTGCCGTCGCCGTCGCGGGCCGCTCCGGGCCGGCGAGGGGCGGGATACTGCCCGCGGCACCGGGGGGCGACAAGCCCACTTTCGCGCCCGCGTGCTTGCCCAGTCGGCCGGCATTCCCTCGATTCCCTGCCGCTTCCTACAATCCGCTCGAATCCTCCCTCTCCGCCCGTGTAGCCCCCGCATGCCTTTCTCTCCCCGGCGCCGTATCCTCGTCACCTCGGCGCTGCCCTATGCCAATGGGCACATCCACCTCGGGCACCTCGTCGAATACATCCAAACCGACGTCTTCGTGAGGTTTCAAAAGCTCCGCGGCCACGAGTGCGCCTACGTCTGCGCCGACGACACGCACGGCACTGCGATCATGATTCGGGCCCGCGCCGAGGGACGGAGCGAGCGGGAGCTGATCGCGGAGATGCGGGCGGCGCATCTCGCCGACTTCGCGGGCTTCCAGGTGGCCTTCGACCACTACGGCTCGACCGACAACCCCGCCAACCGCCGGCTCTGCGGAGAGGTCTGGCAGGCGCTCTCGTCGAAAGGCCTCGTCGTCACCCGCGACGTCCAGCAGCTCTACGATGCGACGGCCGGCACCTTTCTCGCCGATCGCTTCGTGAAGGGCACATGCCCCCGCTGCCGCGCGGCCGACCAATATGGCGACACCTGCGAGCAGTGCGGCGCCACCTACGCCCCGGCGGATCTCGTCGATCCGGTGAGCACGCTCTCCGGCGCACGGCCTGAGGTGCGGTCAGCCGAGCACCTCTTCGTGACGATCGAGGCCCTCCACGGATTCCTCACGGAGTGGACCCGATCGAGCGGTGCGCTCGATCCGCGGATCACCAACTACCTCGCCGGCCACTTTCTCGGCGAGGCCTTGCGCGACTGGGACGTTTCCCGACCGGCACCCTACTTCGGTTTCGAGATTCCCGATGCGCCCGGCCACTACTGGTATGTCTGGTTCGACGCCCCGATCGGCTACCTCGCGGCGACCGCCGAGTGGTGCGAGGCCCGCGGGCAGGCGTTTGAATCCTGGTGGGGCCGCGGCAGTGCCGGCACACCCGCCGAGATCCACCACTTCATCGGCAAGGACATCGTCTACTTCCACACCCTCTTTTGGCCGGCGATGCTCGAGGCGGCCGGCCTCGCGCTGCCGACGAAGGTCCGCGTGCACGGGTTCCTCACCGTGAATGGCCAGAAGATGTCGAAGAGCCGGGGCACGTTCGTGCTCGCCCGGACCTGGCTCGACCACCTTGATCCCGCCGCCCTCCGCTACTACTACGCGGCGAAGATTTCCGGCGGCATCGACGACCTCGACCTGAACCTCGACGAGTTCATGGCGAAGGTGAACTCCGACCTGGTTGGCAAGGTGGTGAATCTCGCGAGCCGCACCGCACGGTGGCTGGAGTCAACCGGCCTATCGGCGTCGTATCCGGATGACGGCGGACTGTTTGCGCAGGCTGCTGCCGACGGCGGTGAGATCGCCGCCGTGTACGAGGAGGGCGACTTCGCCCGGGCGATGCGGGCGATCATGCTCGCGGCCGACCGGGCCAACGCCTACGTCGATGCCGAACAGCCCTGGAAACTCGCCAAGCAGGGGCCGGAGGCGGCCGGCCGCCTTCGCGATGTGGCGAGCGTGGCGCTCAACCTCTTTCGGCAGATCGCCGTCTACCTCGCGCCCGTGCTCCCGGGGCTCGCCGAACAGGCCGGAGATCTCGTGGGCGGCCCGATCCACTCGTGGGACGAGTCGCAGGCACCGCTGGCCGGCCTGCCGGTCGCCCCTTTCAAGCCGCTCATGAAACGGATCGAGCGGGAACAGATCGACGCAGTGATCGCCGCCTCGCAGGCTGCCGTCGCCGAGAAGACAACCCCAGGAGGATCATCGATGGACATGACGCCGACTACCGCCGATTCCGGCGAGCCCCTCGCCGCCGAACCGCTCGCGGCCACCTGCTCGATTGACGACTTCACGAAGATCGACCTCCGTGTGGCCCGGATCGTGGCGGCCGAGGAGGTGCCCGAGGCCAAGAAGCTCCTCAAGCTCACGGTGAGCCTCGGTGGAGATGCCACGCGGACGGTGTTTGCCGGCATCAAGGGTTTTCATGAGCCGGCTGCGCTCGTGGGCCGGCTCGTCGTCGTGGTCGCGAACCTCGCGCCGCGGCAGATGAAGTTCGGCCTCAGCGAAGGCATGGTGGTGGCGGCCAGCGGTGCGGGCGCCACGGGTGTCTACCTGCTCTCGCCTGACGCTGGCGCGCTTCCCGGTATGCGGCTGCACTGAACATGCGGCTGACGGGCCATCCATGGCCCCGTCAGCCTTGACCCGGCCATGGTGAAGCCGAGCTTCACCATGCCGGGCTGGCTCGCCCTCCGGGCTCGCGCGTACGGCTGACGGGCCATCCGTGTCCTGGTCAGCCTTGATCCCGGCACTCACGTCGCACCGTGAAGACACACAGGTTGAAAACCTGTGCTACTTGGAGTGGTCGCAGCGAGGGGCTGCCCGTGCCCGGGAGCCGGCGTTGCTGACGAGCGGAGCCATGGATGGCGAAGCGAAGTCAGCATCGAGCGAGCGAAGGGCAGGATGCTGGGAGCCGGGCCGCGCCCGGCGACCGTAAGCCGGAGCCGACGCCGGGACGGCGGCGACGGCGCGACAGTTGCATGCCCGCAGCGAGCGTCCGGCGACGGGCATGGGCAGACCCTCGCGGCGCCCCAAGTGACCGCTGGGGTTTTTCGGCCGCCGACGTCGCCTCGAGGAAACGTGGCGAGTCGCAGCGGTACACTGCAGGGGTATGACCTGACCCCGTGGACGGGAGACCTCACCATGGCCAAGACGATCGTGTTTCCCACCGACTTCTCCACCGCCAGCGATGCGGCGCTCGAACACGCCGCCGTGCTCGCGAAGTCGACAGGAGCGTCGTTGCGCATCGTGCACGTCGAGGAGCCGCCGCTGGCCTACGGCGGCGGCGAACTCTACTACGGCCTGCCCGAGCCCGACTCGGAGCGGATCCTGAAGATGCTCGAGGAGGTGAAGCCAAAGGATGCGTCCGTGCCCTTCACGCACCGGCTGACGATGGGCGACCCCGCCGGTGAGATCGTGCGGATCGCCGAAGACGAGGGGGCCGAGATGATCGTGCTTGGCACCCACGGCCGGACCGGCGTGACGAGGCTCCTGATGGGAAGTGTCGCCGAGGCCGTGGTTCGCCGGGCGCCGTGTCCCGTGCTGGTCTATCGCGAGACGCCGGCGCGGCTCGCGAAGACGAAGGCCACCGTACCGGCGTGATTTCGCAATTCGCATGACGGCCCGACCGATCCTCGAACTCCGCGCCCGCATCCGCCGCGGACTCCGTGACGTCTTCGACTACCGGGGCTTCGTCGAGGTCGATACGCCCGTGCTCTCGCGCGAGGTGCTCCCCGAAGCACAGATCGACCCGATCGCCGTGTTTCTCGACGGCGACGATGCGCCACGGTACCTGCAGGCGAGCCCCGAAGCCCTGATGAAGCGGCTGCTTGCCCGCGATGCCGGGGCCATCTACCAGTTCGCGGAGTCGTTTCGGGCCGGGGAGCGGGGCCGGCAGCACGACGTCGAGTTTTGCCTGCTGGAGTGGTACGAGCCGGGAGGCACGCTCGGCAGCGTGGCCGGACTGCTCAGCGCGATCTGTGCGGCGGCGCTCGGGAGCCAAGGGCTCGACCGGCTGACATGCCGCGACGCCTTCAGTGCCCACGCCGGCATCGATCCGCTCACCGCGTCCGTGGCGGAACTGGAGGCCGCCGTCGCCCGGTTCGGTGTGGTGGCGCCGGCCGTCGGAGCGACCGCAGCCGAACGGTGGGACAGGGCCTTCGAACTCCTGCTCGCCGAGGTGGTGCAGCCGAGGCTCGGCCGCGGTCGCCCCGCGATGCTCGTTGACTGGCCGGCATCCCAGGCCGCGTTCGCCAGGCTCGATCCGCAGTCGCCGCAGGTGGCCCGGCGGTTCGAACTCTTCGTGGAAGGTGTGGAACTCGCCAACGGCTGGGAAGAGGATCCGCGCCGCGAGGTGCTCGCAGAGCGGATCGCGTCGGCCAATGCCACGCGCGCGGCCGACGGTCGCGGCGTGCTGCCCGTCCCGGAGCGGCTGCTCGCCGCCCACGGCGAGACGATGCCGGAAGGCGTGGGGGCGGCGCTCGGCTTTGACAGGCTGGTGATGCTCGCGGCCGGTGCCGACTCGATCGCCGCTGTCCGGTGCTTTTCCGGCGAGGCGTGAGCGTCAGCGGTCCACGGCGGTGGACACAACCCGCCACTGCTCGACGTCGCCCGTGATTCCGCGAACCCGCTTGGGCACGACCACGAGGTTCAGCGTGGCGTTGGGGCTGCCGCAGGAATCCAGGTCTGCCTGGAGCGTCCACGCGCCGTCGTCCGTGCCGAAGGCCGCGGCTTGGATGATCGGCGGCGTCGATGCGGCACAGCCGGCCACGGCCCTCACGGCGGGTAACTCGGAGAACCGCTTCAGCCGCTCGGACTCGGCCTCCTCGTGCTCGAGGTCGGGCGACAGCGACGAAGGGGGGAGTACGGTGGCCACGCTGAGGCGAAGCGCCTCGGAGGTTCGCCCTTCGCGGACGGCTTCGATCCAGGCGCGGGCGGCGGCCTTGGCCCGGCTCGCCATGATCCAGCGATCGACGAACTGGCCGGTCACCGCCTGGGCGCCGAATCCCATGGAGAGCGCCAGGGCGGCGAGGGCTGCCAGCCGGCCCGCTTTGCGGGCTTCGGGCCGCGCGACGTCAGCAAGCGCCGCCGCGGCCAGGGCGATGCCGACGAGGGGCACAGCCCAGGCGAACCGCGTGATGACCGCAAGCGTTGAAGCACATCCGGCAACGAGGGCCGCCACGGCCAGTGGACTCACGGGCCGGTAGTCGACCGTCGCGTCGACGGGCGGATCAACGGTCATCGGCTCAGCGCCTCACGCGGAGTTCGGGCTGCGCCTCGAGCTGCTTCCGCCGCGTCGCATAGCGGACGATGAAGTCGGCCTTCTCGTCGAAGGCGTGCTCTGGCCGGCCGAAGGGGCCGTGGAGCGTCGAGCCGCGAACCCATTGCAGCCAGCGGCGGTCGGGGGAGAGTCCGAAGAACATCCGCGCCTCGGGTGTCGCCTGGATCAGGTCGCGAGGCACGGCGGCAGTGTGCAGCGTGGCCGCAGTGAAACAGACCACGATCCAGGCCGTGGCCGCGGCCACGATCGGGCAGCCGAACATCTCAACCGGCTTGCGGAAACGGACCTTCGTTCGCGAGACGCGGTCAGAGATCTCCCGAAGGGCCAGCAGCAGGATCGCAAACAGGCCCCAGATACTGATGAAGTCGAGCAGGTAGTCGTAACTCGACATGCCCCGCTTGAGGAGAAACGCCACCACCGTCTCGTACCAGGCGGTGGCGAACGTCGCCGCGGCGAGGGTGTTGAGGAGCATGACGGCCGAACTCCACAGCCCCTCGCGCCACAAGGCGAAGGTCACCGCCACGAACAGGCCCAGAAGCGCAAGGCTGATTGTCATTTCCTTGGGGCTCCCTTGGCGGCGGTTGTCGCGGGGGGCGGCTGCTGCGGCTGGGCCGCGGCAAACACCCGCTGGATCTCATCGATCGAGGTCACACCCTCGAGCACGAGAGCCTTGCCGGCTTCAACGAGCGGCGTCATGCCGTCCTGGAGCGCCGCCTTGCGGAGCGTGGCGGCGTCGGTGCCAGCCGCCACCGCCTTACGGACGGTCGGGCCACTGGCGAGTTCGAAGATCGCAACCCGTCCGAGGTAGCCGGTGCCACCGCAGAGGCGACAGCCGTGTGGCGATGCCTTGCGGACGTGGCCGCGCTGCTCGGGCGTGAGCTTCAGCTGCGCCAGGACCTTCGGGAGCGGCTCCGGCTCGGGCGGATACTCCTCGCGGCATTTGGGGCATAACTTGCGGACCATCCGCTGCGAGACCGAGCCGACCAGCGTGGTGGCGAGCGTGTTCGCGGGCACGCCGCAGGCGAGGATCCGGGGGATCGCGTCGGTGGCGTCGGTCGCCTTCAGGCTCATAATCACAAACTTGTCGTCGGCTGCGAGTTCGAGAAGCTTGACGACGAGCTGCTTGTCGCGGACATCGCGGGTGATGAGCACGTTGGGGTAGGTGCGGAGGACGCCCTCGAGTGCCGCCAGCGGAGTGACGCCGGTGCGGGCGTCGTAGGGGACCGCCTTGACGTTCTGGATCTCGCGGGACGGGGTCGCCGCGTCCTCGATCGAGATGAAGTCGCGAAGCAGCCGGTCGGCGGAGAGCAGAATCAGGTCGAACGTGGTGGTGAGCCCGGAGCCCGGGGGCGACGACACCAGGATCAACCCCTTCTCGACCGCTGTCAGGCCGACGAGCTTTTCAGCGAGCGCCGCGGGCATGCCCAGGTCGGGGAGCTTCTTGAAGATGGTGGCCGGCGGGTCGATCTTCACCACGAGTTGCTCGCCCGAGGGCTGGCGTCCGATGGAGAGCCTGCAGTTCCGCGGCTTCCCATCGACCTGCACCACAAACGGTACGGACTTCGACTCCTTCGCCCCGGCCGGCAGTCCGCAGAGCGCCTTGATCGCCGCCGTGACCGCCTGGCCCACTTCGAGGCTCGACTTCGGAGCCTCGACCCAGGATTCCTTCTCTCTGCGGCTCTTGGGCGGCTGGCGGATCTTCGCCTTCTCCCAGACGCCGTCCACCTCGTGCCGCACACCCATGCCGACGGGCTCGAGGTCGATCACGAGCGTGTTGGCCCGGGCCATCACCGCACCAAGCATCGTCTTTCTCGCCTCCTCGAAGCCGGCGAGCTTCGTGGCGGCTTCCAGGCGGGCCGCGTTCTCCGCCGCATCCTTGCCGCCGGCCGCAGCGAACTCGACCTTGGGGATCAGATCGGCCTCGTCGAACCCGGCGTCGATCTCGACCCCGAGCGGAGCGAGCAGGCCGGCAACGATCCGCCGGCCGTGGCCGACGGTGAGGACCTGCTCCGATGGGGGAAGAGCCTTGTTGCGGACCACGGCGTAGGCGATCGTCGGAGCCAGCCACGAGACGATCATCAAGGCGATCCCGCCGAGGGCCGAGGGGATCCACCAGGCGATGATCGCGGCCAGGAACATCGGCAGGCCGCAGACCATGCCCCAGAAGGCCGGCTGGCACTTGTGCTTCGTGGCGTCGCGGGAAACCCAGTCGACCGTCCGCATCCAGGCGAGCACGCACAGCCACCAGGCGACCGCCGGGATGATGGCCAGGCCGCCACCACCACCGCGGCCGTCCCAGCCCGGGGGCAGTTGCTGCGGCCAGCCGGTGGCGACGTCGGCCAGCGCCGGCACGGCTGCCAGCGCAGGCATGGCCGCGAGGATCGTCCCGGCGAGCGATGCCGCCGAGGGGACGCGGCAGCGGCAAGTTCGCATCACGTTACCCCGATCCCCTTGAGCGCCATTTCCAGGGCCTCGCGGTTGGGCGCGATCTCCATGGCGTCGTTGCGGTCGATGAGCTGCTGGTCGATGAGGCTCTTGAGGCTCTGGGTGAAGTCCTGCATGCCGTCGCGAAACGATTTCTTGATGTGGTCGGCGAGCAGGTGGTCCTGTTCTTCGAGCACGTACTTGCGCACGAGCACATCGAAGAACATGACCTCGCAGACCGGCACGCGGCTGACGCCGGGCTTGATGGACTTGAGCAGTTTCTGGGCAATGATCCCCTTCATGTTGAAGGCGATGGCGCTGCGGATCGACGCGTGCTCCTCCTGAGGGAAGAGGTCGAGGATGCGGCCGATGCAGCTGGAGGCGCTCGCAGCGTGGATCGTGCCGAACACGAGGTGCCCCGTCTCGGCCGCATGGATCGCCGTCTTGAAGGTCTCCACGTCACGAAGTTCGCCCACGAGGATGATGTCAGGGTCTTCGCGGACCGCGTGCTTCATCCCGATCTCGAAGTTCTTGACGTCGGAGCCGATCTCCCGCTGGTTGATCAGGCACTTATCCTCGGTGAACACGAACTCGATCGGATCCTCGAGCGTGAGGATGTGCTTGCGGTAGGTGCGATTGATGTAGTTGAGCATCGAGCCGATGGTCGTGCTCTTGCCGGAGCCCGTCACGCCGGCGAGGAGCACCATCCCCTGGTCGAGCACGCAGAGCCGCTCGATGCTGTCCGGCAGAAAGAGGCCCTTGAAGTCGGGGATCGTGTTGTTGACGCGGCGAGCGACCATTCCCATCGCCCCCTGCTGGGTGAGGAGGTTGACGCGGAACCGCCACCTCACGCCGTCGACCACGCAGGTGTGTGCGAAGTCGACGCCCCCCTCCTCCTCGAAGATCTTCCGCTGCCGATCGCTCATGATCGGCATGCAGATCTGCCGCATCCGCGCGTCGTCGATCTTGGGGTGCTTGAGCGGCTGGAGCGTGCCCTTCACGCGGATGATCGGCGGCTGGTCGGCCTTGAGGTGGAGGTCGCTGCCGCTGAGCTTGACGAGGGCTTCGAAGAGGCGGTCGATCTCGTGCTTGTGGCCGTTGGCGCCGACAGGCTTGGCAATGTCGCTCGGAGCTGAGTCGATCGTGGACATGGCGGTCGCTGGGCGGAAGGGAATGGACCGGGGAGCTAGCAGGCGGGCCGGACGGGAATGCCGCGGCGGACGAAGAGATCCTTGACCTCGCGGATCGTACACTGGCCGAAGTGGAAGATTCCAGCGGCGAGCACCGCGTCCGCCCCGCCGCGTTCGACGGCGTCGGCGAGGTGCTCTGGGGCGCCCGCTCCGCCGCTGGCCACGACCGGGATGCCCACCGCCCGGCTCACTGCCGCCGTGATCTCGAGATCGTACCCCT
>CAMBSN010000109.1 GCA_945870505.1 Candidatus Kuenenia stuttgartensis
CGCCGAGTCGTCGGCCTCCGGCGACGCGCGGCTCGTGAAGCGGGTGATTGCCGAGATGGGAGGGAAGAACGCGATCATCGTGGACGATGACGCCGACCTCGATGAGGCAGTGGTGGCTGTGGCCGCGAGCGCCTTTGGCTTCCAGGGGCAGAAGTGCTCCGCCTGCTCGCGGGTGATCGTGCTCGACCACGTGCACGACGCCTTCGTTGCCCGCCTTGCCGGCGCCGTGCAGAGCCTGCACGTCGGCCCCGCCGCCGATCCCGGCAGCCGCCTCGGGCCCCTCGTAGACGAAGAGGCCCGCGACCGGGTGCGGCGGTTCATCGAGATCGGCCGCCGCACCGCGCGAGAGGTCGTGGCGGTGGATGTCGGCGACCTCACCGACCGTGGTTGGTTCGTCGGGCCGCACGTCTTCGCCGACGTCGATTCCGCCGGGCCGCTTGGCCAGGACGAGATCTTCGGGCCGGTGCTTGCCATCTTGAAGGCCCGCGACTTCGACCACGCCCTCGAACTGGCCAATGGCTCGCGCTACGCCCTCACCGCCGGCGTGTTCTCCCGCAGCCCAGCTCGGCTGGCCAAAGCCCGCGAGACCCTCGAGGCGGGCAACATCTATTGCAACCGCGGCATCACCGGCGCGCTCGTGCATCGCCAGCCCTTCGGTGGCTACCGGATGTCCGGGATCGGCAGCAAAACCGGCGGCCCCGACTACCTCCTGCAGTTCGTGGTGCCCCGGACGGTCACCGAAAACACCATGCGGCGGGGCTTCGCTCCGGTGCAACCCGGCGGCGACGGCCAAAAAAGCTGAAAACCAACGGGTTTTCCGGGGGCTGGCGGCCGCTCACGAAACCCTGACAATCGGCGTCTAGACCCAAGCCGTCGAAATCCGTTTTCATCCCCGGCGACTCGTGTGCGCCGACCCGCTCGTCCCACCCCGGAGTCGGTTGCATGATTCTCTTCGGCAGTCTGTCTCGCCGGTCGCTCCTGGTAGCCCTGATGGTTGCTGGCGCCTCATCCGTGGTCGCAACCGCCCCCGCGCAAGACGTTGATCCGGGCCTGAAGCCCTATCACAAGGTGGCCGGCGAAGTGGCCGGGTCGCTCAAGTGCGTCGGCTCCGACACGATGAACAACCTCGTCGCTCTCTGGGCCGAGGGCTTCAAGAAGGTCTATCCGAGCGTCCGCGAGGGGATCGAGGGAAAGGGATCGGCCTCGGCACCGCCGGCGCTCGTCGAAGGCACCTGCTCCTTCGGCCCGATGAGCCGCGACTGGAAGCCCTCGGAGATCGACTCCTTCAAGGCCAAACACGGCTATCCCCCCATGGTGGTGCCGGTGGCGATCGACATGCTGGCCGTGTTCGTGCACCGTGACAACCCGCTCAAATCGCTCACGCTTCAGCAGGTCGATGCGATCTTCTCGAAGAACCGCACCGGTGGCGCCACCGGCGACATCCGCACCTGGGGCGACCTCGGGCTCGAGGGGGAATGGAAGGACAAGCCGATCAGTCTCTACGGTCGCAACGCATCCAGCGGCACCTACGGCTACTTCAAGGAGTTTGCCCTCTTCAAGGGCGACTTCAAGTCGACGGTGAAGGAGCAGCCTGGCAGTTCGGCCGTGGTGCAGGCGATCGCCAGCGACAAGTATGCGATCGGTTACAGCGGCATTGGCTACAAGACCGCCGATGTCCTTGCGCTACCGCTTGCCCCGCAGCCTGATTCCGCCGCGGTCGAGCCCATCGCCGTCAACGCCTACTCCGGCGACTACCCGCTCGCCCGGTTCCTCTACCTCTCGGTCAACCGCAAGCCCGGCACGACGCTCGACCCGCTCCGCCGCGAGTTCCTCCGCTACGTCCTCAGCGCCTCGGGGCAAGGTGACGTGAAGAAGGACGGCTACCTTCCACTTCCCGCGACGGTCGTCGAGCAGTCCGTGAAGGACGCCGGGATCGAGTGATCTCGTCGCCCGGCGGCTGCCGCCGGGTCCCCACGCCGCCTCCGGTCAGATCGTATGCAGCCCAAGCCCTCCTTCACCGGTCGCTCGCGGCGGCGCACGACCCATCCATGGGTGAGGGCCTCCGACACGATCGCGCGGGCGGTGATCACGCTCGGCGGCATCGGCACGATCGTCGCCGTGCTCGCCGTGGGCGTGTTCCTGCTGGCCGTCGCGGCGCCCCTCTTCACTTCCGCCACGGCCGCGCTCGACAGAATCGCACCGCTGCCCGACGTCAGTGCGTCGTTCGTGGGAACCGACGAGTCGGGGTCGGTGGCCTGGTTGCTCGACGGAGAGGGCGACGGCCACGGCCGGATCGCCGTCGTCGGGCTGGCCGACGGCGCCACGCTCCTGGAGCAGACGCCGGCAGAGACGGGCCTCGCGGGGGCGACGGCCGTCCGCGTGCCGGCTGGCGGCATGCTCGCCGCCGTCGGCTTTGCGGACGGCACGTTCAAGATCGGGCGGATTGGGCTCGATGCCGCCTATCAGCCTGCTGAGGAACTGGGGCGAGAATCCCTGCCCGCCCGCGTGGGCGATGCGCTGAGGGTCGACAACGCCGTCGTCATTCGCTTGCCAAGTGATCGGTTCTCGCGGGTCTCGCTGGTCGCTGAACTCGGCGACCCACCGGCGCAGCCGCTCGCTGCTCCGGTGGTCGACGTCGACGTCGTCCAACTTGCGGGCGGCCCGCTCGTGGCTGCCGTGGACGAGGCGGGGCGAGTTCGTATCGAGACGATCACCTCGAAGCGAAACATGATGACCGGAAAGATGACGACCACGCCGCGAGGCACGTCGATCGAACCAACCGACGGCTTCGCGACGAGGTTCATTCGCGTGTCGACGCTCGGCGACCAACTCTTCCTGATCGCCGCCGACGGCACCGCCCGCCGCTACTTGATCCGTAATCTCGACGCACCGGTGGAGATGGAGCGGTTTTCCGTAGCCCCCGCCGGCACGAGCGTCACCGCCGTCGAGCGGCTCTTTGGAGGTGTTGCGATCGCCGTGGGTGATGCCACAGGTCACGTGCGGGTGTTCTTCTCGACGCGTGGCGACGCCGCGGCCGATGTCGCGGCATCCGGGGCCGAAGACGGCCTGAGGATGGCCGAGGCCCGCGACATCGAACCGCCGTCGGGACCGCCAGCCGCCGTGGTGGCGATTGCGGCATCCCCGCGCTCACGGCTCTTCGCCGTTTCCGATGCCACTGGTGCCGTGCGGTTGCTGCAGTCCACCACCGGCCGCAAAGTCGTGGAGGTACCCGCCCCGAAGGCGGCCGCCGATGCCGCGCCCGCCCTGATCGCCGACCATCTCTGCATCGCGTCTGGCGAGAACAGGCTTGTCGCCGCGGGCCGCGGCAGTCTGACCGCCTGGTCGATCGATCCCGGCTATCACGAGGTCTCGCCCGCGTCGCTCCTCATGCCGGTGTGGTACGAAAACTACGCCGCCGCATCGCACGCCTGGGAGACGACCGGCCATGAGGCATTCGAGTCGAAGTTCGGCCTCGTGCCGCTGATCTTCGGCACGATCAAGGCCACACTGTATTCGATGCTCTTCGCCACGCCCGTCGCGATCCTCGCCGCGATCTACGCCAGCCAGTTCATGCACCCGCGGTGGAAGTCGCGAATTAAGCCTACGATCGAAATGATGGCGAGCCTGCCGAGCGTGGTGCTCGGGTTCATGGCGGGGCTTGTATTCTCGCCCGTGATCGAACGCGGCCTGATGCCGCTGATCACCGGATTCTTCGTGATGCCGGTCGCGATCCTGCTGGCCGCCCACCTCTGGCAGTTGATTCCCTCGGGCTGGCGAACGCGGCATCCGGGCTGGCGGCTCGTGGCCATCGCCGGCGGCGCGGTGCCGGCGGGCATCTGGCTGTCGAGGGCCACTGCACCCGTGGTCGAGCGGCTGCTCTTCGGCGGAGACGTGGGAGGTTGGCTCGACGGCCGGGGGGGAAGCGGATTTGGCGGCTGGGTCGTCGCAAGCCTGCCGCTGGCGGCGCTCGCCGCACTTGCCGTTGTGGGCCGGGTCGTAAACCCCTGGCTGCGGCGGGCCACGGCCGGCTGGTCGCAGCGGCGGTCGGCGCTGGCGGCGCTCGCGTCGTTCCTCATCGGCGTGGCCGCGACGCTCGCGATGGCGGTGGCCGTGGCCGTGCTCCTCGACTCGCTCCGGCTCGACACGCGGGGGGGCATCTTCGGCACCTACGTGCAGCGAAACGCCCTCGTGGTCGCGGTGGGCATGAGCTTCGCCATCATCCCGCTAATCTTCACGCTCGCCGACGACGCGCTGTCGAGCGTTCCCGATCACCTCCGCAGCGCCTCGCTCGGCGCCGGGGCCACGCCCTGGCAGACGGCGGTCCGCGTGATCGTGCCCGCCGCGGCGAGCGGGCTCTTCTCGGCCGTGATGATCGGCCTCGGCCGCGCGGTGGGCGAGACGATGATCGTGCTGATGGCTGCGGGCAACACGCCGCTGGTGAGTTGGAACCTCTTCAACGGCTTTCAGACGCTCTCGGCTGCGATCGCCACAGAACTTCCCGAGGCGGCCCGCGGCACGGCCCACTACCGCGTGCTCTTTCTGGCGGCCCTGACGCTCTTCGCGATCACGTTCGTGGTCAACTCGGTGGCCGAGGTGGTGCGGCAGCGATTCCGGAGGAGGGCGTATGAGCTCTGACCGGCCGGCACGCCGCATCCGCTCGGGCCATGCCATGCTCACCGCCCACGGCGAGCCGTGGGTCTGGCTGACCGCCGCGTCGCTGGCGATCGCGATCGCGATGATCGTCGGGCTGCTCGCCTTCATCGCCGTTCGTGGCCTCGCCACGTTTTGGCCTGTGACGATGGAGCGATTCACACTCGCCGACGGCCGGGCGTTGCTCGGCGAGGTGACCGAACGCGAGACCGCCGTGACCGCCACGCAGCAGGCGGTGGGCCACCCCGCGCGGCGACTCGTGCGGACCGGCGACTTCGACGGAACTGGCAACCACTACGAGTGGATCGACGACACCGCGATCACCGCGACGGCCGAGCCAGAGTGGGCGACGGTGGTCGAGCGGGCGGAGGCCGGCAGGCTCCACGGCGTGCCGAAGCGGCTGCTTCACGGCGACGAGGTCGTGGCCGAGGGGCCGAAGGCCGTCTGGGCCGCGTATCGGCAGCAGCATCCCCATGCACGGTCGCGTGCCCTTCGCGCCCAGCGGATCGACAAGCACGACCGGGGCGAACTCCAGCGAAGGCTCCGGGCGGCGCGGCTCGCCGTCGTGCAGGCGGGCATCGACCACGGTGAGACGGGCCCTGAGACCGCTGCCGCCGAAGCTCGCGAGAAGTCTCTCGCTGAAGTGATCGGCGGGCTCGAGCAATCGCTCGACGAAGAAACGGCCCGACTCCGCGGTGCCAACGTCGGCTGGGCCGTTGAGTTCGAGACGGCGTCGGGAGGCATCGCGGCCGTGCCGCTCGACGGCATCGTCCGCGCCTGGCAGCCCAATCGGCTCTCTCTCGGCGAACGCCTCAGCCTTTACTTCTCCCGCTGGGGAGAGTTTTTGGCCCACGACCCGCGCGAAGCCAACAGCGCCGGCGGCGTGTTTCCCGCCATCTGGGGCACGGTGACGATGACGCTGATCATGGCGGTGGTCGTCGCCCCCTTCGGCGTGCTCGCGGCGCTCTACCTCCGCGAGTACGCCGGCCGCGGGCCGATCACCACCGCCGTTCGCGTGGCGATCAACAACCTCGCCGGTGTGCCGAGCATCGTCTACGGCGCCTTCGGCCTCGGCTTCTTCTGCTACGTGCTCGGTGCCGGCATCGACGACCTGTTCTTCAAGGCAAGCCTCGTGGCCGATGGCCAGCCGACGTTCGGCACCGGGGGCCTGCTCTGGGCCTCGCTGACGCTCGCGCTGCTCACCCTCCCGGTGGTGATCGTGGCCACCGAAGAGGCGCTCTCCGCCGTGCCCAACTCGATGCGGGAGGGTTCGTATGCCTGTGGCGCCGGGAAGTGGCAGACCATCCGTCGGATCGTGCTGCCTCGAGCCCTGCCCGGGATCATGACGGGCCTGATCCTGGCGATGGCCCGCGGAGCGGGAGAGGTGGCACCCTTGATGCTGGTGGGCGTGAAGAAGCTCGCCCTCGAACTCCCGGTGGATGGCACGTTTCCATTCATCCATCCCGAGCGAGAGTTCATGCATCTGGCCTATCTGATCTACGACGTCGGGTTCCAGAGCCCCAACAGCCAGGCGGCCCGGCCGATGGTGTTCACGATCACGTTCCTGCTTGTGGCCATCATTGCCCTGCTCAACGTGGCCGCGATCTGGCTGCGGTCGCGGCTGCGGCGGCGGTTCGTCGCGCAGCAGTTCTGAGGACCGTGGTGTACGATTCCCTCGTTCTGCCCCGCCGGGGCATCACCGGAGCTGAGCCCGCCATGCCCACTGTCGACGAACCGCCGCGGGAAGCCGGGGCGCCGCGGGATCGACTGGCCGCAGTGGCCGCGGGCCGCGAGGTCGAGGCGGAAGTGCACGACAGCGTGCTCGCGGAGCCGCCGGTCCTGGAGGTCGATCGGTTCAACCTCTGGTACGGTACCAAGCAGGCGCTTCATCGGATCACGATGCCGGTCCCGCTCAACAAGGTGACGGCTCTCGTCGGCCCGAGCGGCTGCGGCAAATCGACCCTCCTGCGGAGCGTCAACCGCCTCAACGACCTCGTGCAGAGCGTGCGAATCACCGGCGACATGCGGATCAACGGCGACTCGATCTACGATCCCAGGATGGACGTGATCGAGCTGCGGAAGCGGATGGGCATGGTGTTCCAAAAGCCGAATCCCTTCCCGATGAGCATCTACGAGAACGTCGTCTATTCCCTGCGGATCGACGGCGAGACGAACCGGGCCGTGCTCGACGAAGTCTGCGAGCGGAGCCTGCGGGGCGCGGCCCTCTGGGACGAGGTCAAGGATCGGCTCCAAGAGAGCGCCCTCGGCATGTCGGGCGGGCAGCAGCAGCGGCTCTGCATCGCCCGAGCGATCGCTGCCGAACCAGAGGTGCTGCTGCTCGATGAGCCCTGTTCGGCGCTCGACCCGATCGCCACGGGCAAGATCGAGGACCTGATCCAGGAACTCCGGGGCCAGTATTCGGTGCTGATGGTCACCCACAACATGCAGCAGGCGAGCCGCTCGAGCGACTACACCGCCTTCATGTATCTCGGTCGGCTCATCGAATACGGGGCCACGACCGACATCTTCACCAAGCCCGTCCTCCGCGAGACGGAGGCTTACGTGACCGGCCGGTTCGGCTGATCCGCGATTTCGCACCCATGACCAAGCACATCGAACGCCAGATCGAGAGCCTCAAGGAGCGGATTCTCCGCCTCGGCACCCTGGTGGAGGAGGCGATCTCGAAGTCGATCACCGCGCTGATCAACCGCGACACGTCGCTCGCCCAGCGGGTGATCGTCAACGACTCTGACATCGACGCGATGGAAGTCGAGGTCGAGGAGGAATGCCTCAAGATGCTCGCCCTCTACCAGCCCGTGGCGGCCGACCTGCGGTTCGTGGTGGCGGCGCTCAAAATCAACAACGACCTCGAGCGGATGGGCGATCTCGCCCGCAACATCGCCAAGCGGGTGACGCAACTCGAAGGAGGCGATCCCTACGATCTGCCGCCGGAGATCCGCACCATGGCGACGCAGGCGCAGGAGATGGTGCGGCAGTGTCTCGACGCGGTGGTCAAACGCGACCCCACGCTCGCCCGGCAGGTTCGCGAGGAGGACGACATCGTGGACGAGGCCCGCCAGCGGATCCAGCGGCGGGTGCTTCAGGGCATCAAGGACCACCCCGAGAACGTCGAGAACCTGCTGCGGATCAACTCGGTCTCCAAGCACATCGAGCGGATTGCCGACATGGCCACCAACATCGCGGAGGACGTGGTCTACATGGTGGAGGGCGATATCGTGCGCCACCGCTCCGAGGCCTGACGGCCCCGTAGCGCAGGTTGTCAACCTGCGGCACATCCCTGCCCCGTAGCGTAGGTTTTCAACCTGCGGCACATCCCTGCCTTGTAGCGCAGGTTGTCAACCTGCGGCACACCCCTGCTCCGTTCGGAAATCTGTGCTCCGCGGCTTTCAGCCGAGCCGCGACAAAAACCGGCTCTTTTTCGGCGTTCGCGCTCGCCGCGGCGGCGTGGTACCCTCTCCCGGCCGGGAAAACCGGGCTTATCTCGGGAGACGTGCCGATGGTGGTGTGCTCGATTCGCAGTCGTTCGTTCGTGGCGGTGGCCGCTGTTCTCGTGTGCGCCGCCGCAGCCCGCGCGGAGGACCCAGTGCTGGTCTCGATCACCGGGCCGCTCGTGGGCCGGGTGGGTGAGCGGACAAGCTTCGAGGTTGAACTCGTCAATCGATCCGGGAAGCCCCTGCAAGGCCTTCGCGTCATCGACTACTTCGACAAGGGATTCCACCACGAGGCCTCGACGAGCCCGATTGAGCAGAAGGGCACGATCGACCTGATGCCGGGGACGGCGCGGCGGCTCACGCTCGATTTTCTGCTCGATGAGCCGGGCCGCCAGTGCCACCGCGTCGAGATCCTCGATCCGGCGCACGTCTTCGTCGGCGGTGCGACGCACTGCGTCGAGGTGCAACCCGCTGTGGCCGCTGCCACTGCCCCGCGGTATGCGGCACCGCCAGTCGTGGCGCCCCCTCCGGTCGCGACACCTGCTCCGGTCGCGGTACCCGCGCCCGTCGCGGCCGTACCCCCGCTCGCCGCCGCACCACTCGCCGCCGCGCCGCTTGCCGCCGCGCCGCTCGCCGCCGCCACGCTCGCCCCGCCCACCCCCGTGCCGCTGCCGCGTGCCACGGCGACGACCTCCGTCACGCTGCCCGCGACTCCCGCGCTCGAACTCGACCTCACCGGCCCGGCCGAGGTGCTGTCGGACGGAGTTGTGGAGTACGTCGCCACGGTGAAGAACAAGGGCGCGGGTGCGTCGGCACCAACGTCCCTCGAGTTTTCCTGGGATGACCACATGACGCCGCTCGAGGCGTCGGACGGCTACAACCTCGTGGCCTCGAAGGTGTCGTGGAACCTTCCCGCCATCGAGCCGGGCGGCCAGCTCAAGCGGCAGATCAACCTCCGGGCGAAGGCCCCAGCCGGCACCTACAGCGATACGCCAGCGACGCGATCGTGCATCCGAGCCGTGCTCGGCGGTCTCGGCGGCACCGTGATGATCGCCGACGAAGCTTGCGCGCTGATCAGTTCCACCGCGCCGCGGCCGCGGATTCGCACCCCCTCCGAGGCCGGCCTGAAGATGTCACTGGCCGATCTCGACGACCCGGTGCGGCCGGGTGATGCGACGACGCTCGTCTGCACCGTCACCAATGCCGGCACCGAGCCGACCGGCAGGCTCGACCTCATCCTGATCCTTCCGGACCAGGCTCGCCTCGACTCGGATCGGTCGGCGTCCCGCGTGCGGATCGACGACGCCCGGGTTTCATTCGATCCGATCCAGCCCATCCCGCCCGGCGGTCAGCGGTCTTTTGAGATCACCTACAAACTGCCTGCGGGCGGCACCGGACGAGCCTCGGCGATCCTCTCGAGCGCCGACCTCGACGGCACGGTCGAACGGACCTGTCAGACGAGTTTTCTCGAACGCTGATGCTCGGCTCTGACCCGGTGGTGGTGCGGTTTGACGGGTTTGCACGGCTGCTCCGACCACGCAGTCTGGCGTGAATCGTCTCTCGGACGCCGGACGATGACTGCCTGCGGAGGCAGGGATGCTCGTCGTCACGTCAAACTGGGCCCTCGGGGATGGCACGCTCGTGCCAGCTGCCGCCGCATGGCATGGCACGCTGTCGTCTGCCATCCACCGCGCCGCGCTCCGTGCCGGCATCCGCAGCGACGGCTCCTATCGCCCGATCGATCGACTCGATCTCGTCCTGGCCGGTGACACGTTTGACTGGCTCTTGTCGGCCGAGTGGCAGTCGGGCCTGAAGCCGTGGCACGGCACCGCGGCGGCTCGGGAAACGGCGGCCCGCGTCGCAAGACGGTCGATTCAATCCGCCCGCCGACTCCTCGGCCCGGTGATCCACTGGGCCCGTCAAGGTCTTCCCGTGCCGGCGGCCGCCCGGGGCCGGCCGGGCCGCGCGCAGGTCAGCATCCCCGTGGGGGTGACGCTGCTGGCAGGCGACCGAGATTCGGCGGTCAACGACTATGTGGGCGGTCGGCACGATCGGCAGCCGGTGACGGTGGGAAGTCGCTGGGATGACGGCCGGGTGACGATCCGCCACGGACACGAGCTCGACCCGGCGTGCAGGCCGGCCAACGGTCGACCGCCAGCACGGGACCGCCCGCCGACGCTTGCCGAGAGTGTTGCCGTGGACCTCGTTGGGAGATTCGCGGCGTCGGCCAAGCCGATTCTGGCCGGGGCCTCGCGACTGGTCCGCAGCCTCGCCGCCGTTGGCCCAATCGGCATCCCGGCGGTGATGGCAGCCCACGTATCCGGTGTCGATGGCAAAGGCGTGGCCGAGATCTGGCGGCACAGCGTCGATGCGTGGTGGCACGAGGCGCGGCGTTCGGTGCCCACCTGCGAGGTCGAGTTCGACGCCGTGGACGCGATTGCGGGCTGGTTGACGAATGCCTGCGTTGATGAGGGCGGCATTCCCTCCGGCCTCGACCGCCTCCGTCCCCAGCCGCCCAGAGGCTCGCCAGGCTTGGTGCTGGGTCACCTGAGCGATGCCGGTAAGGGCTCGTCGGTCGTCTGCCTGGGCCCCAACTGCAACGCCGGTGAGCCGCCCGTGCCGCAACTGGTCGCCTGCCTGGAGGCGGAGGGCTGGCCGCGGTGGCAGTCGATTCTTCCGGCCGACCATCGCGCGGCGGTGGTTGCGATCCGTGCCGAGGAGCCGTCCGCGGCGCATGGCAGCCGGATCGTCGATGCGGCATGATGGGGCTGTTGCCCCTCCTCGACCGCCCCCACCCATGACATCGCCACTCTACGCCTTCGAGATCACGCTCCAACCCCAGCCCACGGAGGCGACCGCGGGACCGAC
>CAMBSN010000110.1 GCA_945870505.1 Candidatus Kuenenia stuttgartensis
GTGATCCCGGTTGATAAGCCGATCGGTGCGACGTCGCGACGGGTCGTCGATGCTGTCGCCCGGGCGCTCGGCATGAAGACGGTCGGCCACGCGGGCACGCTCGATCCGCTCGCGGACGGCGTGGTGGTGGTGTGCGCCGGCCACGCCACAAAACTCGTCGACTACCTGCACGACCTGCCGAAGCACTACACCGCATCATTCCTGCTCGGCCGATCGAGCCCCTCCGACGACTTTGAGACGCCGATCGAGGTGGAGGCCGAGCCGCGCGTCCCGGCGCGGGAGGAGATCGAGGCCGCCCTGCCCTCCTTTCGCGGCGAAATCCTCCAGCGGCCCTGCGACTATTCCGCGGTGCACGTTGACGGCAAGCGGGCCTACCGGCTCGCGCGGAAGGGACGGCCGCTCGAACTCGCGGCGAAGCGGGTGCGGATCGACGTCCTCGATGTCACGGCCTACGAGTGGCCGAGGCTCGGGGTCGACATCGTCTGCTCGTCAGGGACGTTCGTCCGGGCAATCGGCCGGGATCTGGCCATGGCTCTTGGCACCACGGCCGTGATGGAGTCGCTGACACGAACGGCCGTCGGCCCGTTTGAGCGGGCGCGGTCGCTCGCGATGGCGGCGGTGACGCTTGAGTCGGTGCGGGCCGCGATGCTGCCGGCCGTCGCGGCGGTGCCGCTCGTGCCGCGGTTCGCGCTTGGCGACGACGTGCTCGCGAAGGCCGTTCGCGGTGGGCTCGTGGCCGTCGGTGACGAGCCTGCCGAGGCGCTCGCGGCCGTGGACGAGGCCGGCGACCTCGTGGGGATTCTCAAGCGGCACGAGTCGGGGCTCTACCGCCTCCGCCCCAACTTCCGCGGCGAGGGGTGATGCAATGCGATCCGCAGTATCCGCTTGCGTGATCGTGGCCGCTGCATGGGTGGGCTGTACGTGGGCTGGCCGTGTGCGGGCCGCCGATGCGGTGGAGCGGATCGACAATGGCACCGTCACGGTGGGCATCGACCGGGAGAAAGGGAGCGCGATCGTCTGGCTATCGTGGCGGGGCCATCCTGGCAACGCGGTCAACCTCCACGATCCCGGACGGCTGATCCAGCAGTCGTACTACGCCGGCGAGTTGCTCGACCGCACGCCCGAAGGCCAGCATGCGGCGTGGACGCCGTGGCCGTGGAATCCGATCCAGGCCGGCGGCGTGAAGAGTTGGGCGCGGACAACGCGATTCGAGCGCACGGCCCACGGTCGCCTCATCGGCGAGACCTTGGGCAAGCTCTGGGACATGCCCGACGAAGAGGCCGCGGCCGTGATCCGGCAGGTGACGGGGTTCGAGTCGGGCTTCGACAACGTCGTGTCGCTCGAATGCGAACTCGAGTGCCGGCGGCAGGAGGGCGACCGCTGGGGCCCGCCGGTGCCGCGGCACCAGGAACTGCCTGCCTGCTATTTCACGCGGTCGTTCGGGAGCCTGAAGGTGTATCTCGGAGATGGCCGCTGGCGGGACGAGGCGATCCCGCCGGGACCACCGTGGGGCCGCGTGATGCCGCCGCGCGGCGTCGTGGCCTGCTTCGACGCGACGGGCCAGGGCGTGGCGGTCTACTCGCCCGATGCGACAGAAGCCTGGAATGTGGGGCCGCACGGCCAAGGAGCGAGTGACGACCCGGCGGCCGGTCCCTGCATGCACGTGGCCCCGATCACGACGGCGAGTCTCGGTCCGCGGAGCGTGTTTCGGTATCGCGCGTGGCTCGTGGTCGGTGACGAGCGGGAAATCGCGACCGCCATTGATGCGGTCGCAGAGCACACCCACGCTCCCGGACAGTCCCTCGCTGTTCCTCCCCCGTAGCACAGGTTTTCAACCTGTGTGTCTTCTTGGTTCGCCTTCGGCTCGGGGCTGCCCATGCCCGTCGCCGGACGCTCACTGCGGCCTTCCAGGCCTGCGCTCGCTCGATGCTGACTTCGCTTCGCTATCCATGGCTGCGCTCGTCAGCAACGCCGGCTCCCGGGCACGGGCAGTCCCTCGCTGTCCCCCGTAGCACAGGTTTTCAACCTGTGTGTCTCTCGTAGCACAGGTTGTCAACCTGTGTGTCTTCTTGGTTCGCCTTCGGCTCGGGGCTGCCCATGCCCGTCGCCGGACGCTCACTGCGGCCTTCCAGGCCTGCGCTCGCTCGATGCTGACTTCGCTTCGCCATCCATGGCTGCGCTCGTCAGCAACGCCGGCTCCCGGGCACGTGCAGTCCCTCGCTGTCCCCCGTAGCACAGGTTTTCAACCTGCGTGTCTCTCCGGCTCGCATCGATCTCGCCGTCATGAAAGCCGACCGGCCGTGAGGCCGCGGGCAAACCACGCTGGACCCGATCTCCGTTGGTGGTTCACCCCACGCCTCACCGCGTTGGGCTTGGATAGACGGCTGCGCAAGGATCAGGTGGAATCCGGGTGGGATCCCCTTTTTTCCTGTTTGCTATTCTGATCAGGTCGCGGTGGCGAAAGTGCCGTCGCGCTGCCTCGTTGTGGGGATGATCATGAAGCGTGCGCAACATTATGACCGGTGGAGATCAGGCCTGGCGGCCATCGCGCTGGTCGTTAGCGTCGCGGCCGGATGCGGGGAGCCGCCGCCGCCCCCTCCGCCGCCGCAAGCCGCGGCGCCCCCGCCGCCCAAGCCCATCAGCCTCGATCCGATCCCGGAACTGGTGCTGCGCGCCGGCACGAGTGGCACCGCCCGCATCGAAGTGAATCGCGCGGGCCATGCCGGAGAAGCCGCCGTCACCGTCGCCCCGCCCTCGGATCCCGGCATCACGGTCACGGCCGAGCCGATCGGTGGCGACACCCGCACCGGGACGATCGTCGTGACCGCTGCCGAGTCGGTCGGCATGGCGGAGTCGATCGTTCCGATTCAGGTGACGGTGACCCTCGACGGGATGACCGCTCAGGAAAACCTCTCCGTCAAGGTGCCGCAGTTCGAGGCTCCGACGTTTGAGCCGGATGGAGCCGCCATCGTCCAACCTGGACGAAAGGGAAAGGCTACGTTTCGCATCGATCGGAAGGGCTACGTTGGCCGGCCCATCGAACTCAGTGCCGCCACCGGCGTTGGTGCTGATGGACAGCCGCCAGCGGCGTTACCGACCGATACCCCACGCGAGATCACGTGCACCCCAGTGACGATTGCGGCCGACGCCGATGGCGCGACCGTCGAGTTCTCGGTCGTGCCCGAGGCGCCGGATGGCCCCCGGACGATCGTGCTCTCTGGGAGCACCATGGGCCGGGCGTTTCCGCTCGAGTGCAAGGTGGAGGTGCTCGCCCACCCCTACACCGCGGCGCCGCCGAAGGCCGTGTCGCTTGCGCCCGGCGAGACGAAGCAGGTGCCGCTCACCGTCACGCGGCCAGCCTACGCGGGGCCGATCGACGTCACCGTCGCGAATCTGCCATCCGGCGTGACGGCGGAGCCGGTCGTCATTGCGGCAGAATCCGAGAGCGGCTCGCTCGTGCTCACCGCGTCGAGCGACGCCGAGCCCCGCGTGCGCTCAGCAAACTTCCGCACCGCCGGAGGACCATTCGGGCTGGATGAAGCCTTCGTGGTCCGAGTCGCCCGTCCGGGCGAGGAGGCGGTGCTGCCCGCGGCGGTCACTGCGGGCGAACTTGGCCGTCCGCGGAAGCCGGGTGTGATGAGTGGCCGACTGACGTCCGCCGCCAGGCGGGCGCTCGCTGATCTCTACGGTGGAACACCCGAGAGCGAGGCGGCCGTGACCCGGGGGCTCGCCTGGCTCGCCCGCGTGCAGCAACTAGAGGGGAGTTGGACGCTCAAGGGAGGCAGCGGAACGCCGTCCCCCGACGCCCCGTCCGATCCGGAGCCACCCGCGGATCCCACGCTCGCCACCGCGTTGGCCGTGCTCCCGTTTCTCGGCGAGGGCATCTCCCACCAGCGAGCGCCGAACGAGCCTACGGAGTATCAGAACTACAAGAGCGTGGTGGAGAAGGGTCTGGTCTTTCTCTGCATGAACCAGATGCGTGACCGCAGCAAAGCTGACGGCTTTCTCAAGGGAGGCATGGAAGGGCATAGCCTGGCCACGATCGCCATCGCCGAGGATTACGCCCTGTCGCGTGACGACCGCCTGAAACTCCACATCCGGCAGGCGGTGAAGTTCCTTGGGGCAATGCAGAACCAAGACGGCAGCTGGGGGCGGGAGCCGGGCGGTCAGGGCGACCTGGTGACCACGTTCTGGGCCGTGCAGGCCTTGCGGGCGGTTCAGGCCGCCGGATTGGGCACGTCGATGCGACCGCTGAAGAAAGCACAGCAGTTCGTCGAAGCCTGCGCGGCTGGTCCCGCCGACGCGACGATGTCGCAGTATCGCTTGTCAGGGAGCCAGCCCGTGACCCCGCTCGCCACCGCCGCCGGCCTGGCCGCACAGCTGGAACTCGGCAAGGCTGCGGATGATCCAGATGTCCGCTCCGGCGGCGCGTTCCTTCTCAAAAACACGTCGGGCCCGATGCCGTATCCCTTCCTCGCCACAGAGGCCCTCCGCGCCGTGGGCGGGGAAGAGTTCGACGTGTGGAACCACTCCGTCCGCGAAAACCTCGTGAGACGCCAGCGGCAGAGCGGCGATCTCGACGGCAGCTGGGATCCCGACGGCGAAGATGGCGGCCGGATGGAGGCCACCGCGCTCTCGCTCGTGACGCTCCAGGTCTACTACCGACACCTCCCCAAGGAGCGTGACCCGGCGAAGAAGTCGGCGATTGAAGACGCCGAGGCCGAAGCGGCGGACGAACCCGGCGACGCGGCCGACGGTCCGTGAAGTTTCAGCCCGTGCTGCTGAACTGGAGAGCAGGTTTTTAACCTGCTCTGAAATTGCCACAGGTTGAAAACCTGTGCTACGGGTTGGTTCGGCACAGGTTGCCAACCTGTGCTACGTGGGAACTGGGCACAGGTTGCCAACCTGTGCTACGGGAGGAAACCTGTGCTACGGGGGGGCACCTGGGCTCACACGATGTCGAGCACGTAGAGCGCGATCGCGGCGGTCATCAGAGCTGCGGCGAGGAGCCGGCGGATGAGCGTTCGACGGTCGACTTGGGTCTCCAGCCCGTGCCAGCCTGCGTGTGCGAGCGAGGCCCCGATCACGATCGAGAACAGTCCGCGAGTTGATTGGACGATGTTGCCGAAGACCACGCCGACGATTCCAAAGCAGATGTAGAGGCCGGCCATGCCCAGGAGCCAGGTGGCGGCATAGCGAGAGCCGGCGATCCAGTCGCCGCGCGTGGATCGCCTGAGCGACGGCGCGAGGAGAAGGCCGCACAGGGCCGCACCCCCGCAGACCGCGTAGGTGACGAGCATCGCCAGGAAGCCCGCGTGGATCCGGCCCAGTGGCACAGCGGCCTCCGCCGCGGTCCGTTGCAGCCCGTCGATCAGGGCCACGATGAACAGATCCGCCACTGCAAACGCCACGCAGGCGGCGAGCGTGAAGCCCACCGCCGCCCGTCGCATCCCGCCGCCCCGTTGCAGCATCACCGCCGCGACGATGCTCAGCCCGACCGCCAGCCACTGCCGCAGGTCGAGCGGCTCACCAGGGAGAAATGAGACGATGCAGGCGAGCATCGCGATCTTGAGGCCGAGGAGCGGCGCGACCCGCGAGGTGTCGGCCCGCGCCAGCGCGGCGAACACCACCGCCTGGCCGACCAGGTAGGAGCACGACGAACCGAGCAATGGTGCGATCCACGCCCTCGCCGCCGGGAGGCCCGCCGGCCAGAGCAGCCATGCGACGGGCAGGCAGGCCGCGCCCATCAGCGCATGGGCGATCACGAGAAGGCGGGGGCTGCTGCCGCCCCGACTGGTGTGGTGCCGGGAGATGAAATAGGCGACGGCGCTGGCCAACGCGGCCACGAAACCGGCGGCGATGCCGAGCGCCACCGCACCGCTTCCCAGATGAGCGTGCGGGGCCGACGTCACCGGTGCCGCTCCCGGCGGAGCGAGTCCTTCAGGCTGATGAAGTCGGATAGCAGGAAGATCACCGTGAAGAATGCCAGCACGACTTCCAGCAGCGTGACGATCCTCGCGGGGATCGTCTGCGGCATGATGTCGCCGAAGCCGAAGAACGAAAAGTTCAGCACGCTGTAGAAGAAGCAGTCGAAGAACATCCGGGTGGCGTCGCTGGCGGTAGTGAACCCGCTAAAACTCCCCTGCTCTGCCCACTCAAGCACCCAGTAGTCGAGCGCAAAGGAGAGCGTGATCTGGGCCATATTCACGCCCATCAGGGCGAGGAAGCGGTGGTACGGAATCTCCTGCGCGGTCGCGAGGAGGATGTGCTGCAGGTTCTCGACGAAGAAATAGGCTGTCTTGGCCACGGCGAGCGCGACGACGAGAAGGCAGACGGCACGCGGCGCCAGGGGGATCGAATGCCACGCGGCGAGCAAGGCCGTGGTGGCCGCCGCGATCAGGACGAGTTCCAGGATCTGGCGGCTGGCTTGGCGAGCGAGCGGACCGGGGCGGCTGGCGGCAGGTGGGAAGTGGTCTGTCACGGGTGTCCTGGTTGGCGGACAGCCTACACGACCGGCGCAATCCTCATGGCCGTTGCGACCCGAGCAGGTGGTGCCCCCGTCTGGCGTCGCTGAGTCCGCCCCGCCATCCAGCGGCCTGTAGAGTTTTCGTGGACCACTCCCCGACAAGGATCGTCGTATGGCCTTCGCTGACCGCTCCGTCTCCCAGCGTTTTGTTCCGGGCCAACGTGGGGCCGCGGTCGCGGCTCCCTATCAGAGGTCCGAGCAAAGGTCCGAACCACGGCCCGCCACCGACGTGGCGGTGCCGCGGAATCGCGTGCGAGACCTGACGGCGCTGGTGATGCTCGCGGCCTGCGCGTTTCTCGCGGCGGCCCTCGCCACCTTCGATCCGGCCGATCCGCCGCTCTCCCGAGTGTTTCCGCCCAACGCACGGGCGGTGAACGCCTGCGGTCTCATCGGGTCGGCCGTCGCCGGCGCGCTCTACGAATCGCTCGGCCTTGGAAGCTGGTTTGCGGTGGTGATGCTCCTTGGGCTGGACATCGCGGTGCTCCGCCGCCGGCCGCTGCCCGACATGCCGCTGCGGACCATCGGGGCCGCCGTGGCCCTCGCGGGCAGCTGCACGCTGCTCACGCTCTTCCTGTCCGACTGGATCGACCGTCCGCTCTGGGGGCCGGGCGGGAGACTGGGCGCGATGGGCCGCCTGCTTGTGGATTCGTACCTCGCGCGGACCGGCGGCACGATCGTGGTGATCGCTGCAACGCTCGGTGGGATGTTTCTGGCCTGCGACACGCTGCTCCTCGCGGTTGTGTCAGCGCTCGGTACGGCTCTGGCAGCGACTGCCGCAGGCATCTCCGGAATCGCCAGCCGCCTGACCGCCAGCCGGGCGGCCACTCCCGAGTTGCTCGATGCCGATGACATCACCACGCGGTTCCCGGGTCTTCGTAACCGCTTCGGCACCGCTGCTGAGATTGATGCCGATGAACACGACACGATGGACGACGACGAGCCTACGATCCGCGTGAAGCGTCGTGAGGTCGCCCTTGCCGACGACGCGGTCGCCGGCGTTGAGGTCGATGATTCGGAGTCGTTGCCAGTCGCCGACGTCGCCGAGGAGACGCCCGCGCCCGCCCAGCCGCTCGTGCCAATCCGCTCGCTCTCCAGCCGCCGCAAGCCGCAGGCCGCGCTGGAACTCTCACCCGACCCATCCGCCGACTACGAACTGCCGAGCCTCGACCTCCTCCTGGCGACCGAGTATTTGGAGCTCGACCAGCAGGAGCAGGAGGTCCGCGACCGGGCCAAGGTGCTCGAGAAGACGTTTGGCGAGTTCGGCTTCAAGGTGAAGGTGGTCGAGATCGAGACCGGCCCTGTGATCTCGCAGTACGAGATCGAACTCGAAGCCGGCCTGCGGCTCTCCAAGATCACGAACCTCGCCGACGACCTGGCGATTGCCCTCCGCGTGCCGAGCGTCCGCATCGTAGCGCCGATTCCGGGCAAAAACTCGGTCGGCATCGAGGTGCCCAACACCACCCGCCAGATGGTCCGCCTCCGCGAGGTGATCGAGGAAACCCAGGCCAAGAGCCGCGCGATGAAGATCCCAATCTTCCTCGGCAAGGACGTGGCGGGCAATCCGATGGTGGTCGACATGGCGAGCATGCCCCACCTCCTGATCGCCGGCCGCACGGGCACGGGCAAGAGCGTGTGCTTGAACTCCATCATCGTCTCGATGCTGATGACGCGTCGGCCCGACGAGGTGCGGATGCTGATGATCGACCCGAAGATGGTCGAACTGACGCCCTACAAGTCGCTGCCGCACCTCATGCATCCGGTGGTCACCGACATGAAGAAGGCCGAGGCGATTCTCGCCTGGGCGGTGGAAAAGATGGAGCAGCGATACGCGCTGCTCGCGAAGGTCGGCGTCCGACACCTCACGCAGTACAACGCCCTGGGCCGCGAGACGATTCTCGAGCGGATGAAGCCCGAGAGCGACGAGGAGGCCGCTGCCATCCCCACCACGATGCCCTTCATCGTGATGATCGCCGACGAGATCGCCGACATGATGATGACGGCGGGCAAGGAGATCGAAGCCCATATCATCCGGCTTGCTCAGAAGAGCCGGGCGGTGGGCATCCACCTGATCCTCGCCACGCAGAAGCCGACGGTGGACGTGATCACCGGCCTCATCAAGAGCAACCTGCCGGCTCGAATCGCCTTCCAGGTGGCAAGCCGGACCGACAGCCGCGTGGTGCTCGACGAGATGGGCGCGGAGCGGTTGCTCGGCAACGGCGACATGCTCTTCCTCTCCCCGGGCACGAGCCAGATCCTCCGCGGGCAGGGCACGTATCTCTCCGACGACGAGATTGGCCGCGTGATGGGGGCCATCGGCACGAGCGAGCCGCAGTACGCCGCGGAACTCGTGAACCTCAAGCCAGCAGGCGGCGACGATGCCGACAAGGCCGGTGGGGCCAGCCCGAAGGACAAGGACGAGCTCTACGACGCCGCCGTCGAGGTGGTGATTCGCGAGGGCCGCGGCAGCGTGTCGCTCCTACAGCGGGCGCTTGGGGTGGGCTACGGCCGCGGGGCCCGCCTCATCGACTTCATGGCGGAGGACGGCGTGGTCGGGCAGTATGCCGGCAGCCAGGCCCGCGAGGTGCTGATCACGCTCGAGGAGTGGTCCGCCCGCAGCGGCACTGCTCCCCTGCCCCCTGATCCCGCCCCGCGGAAGCTGAAGATTCAGCCGCACGCGGCTCCCGCCCCGACGGTGATCGACGAGGACGATCTCGACGATCTCGACGAGGAGGGCCTCGACGACGCCTTCGCGGATACGGACGACGACGACGAGGATCGCGGGTGAGCGACGCGTGACTCGCTCGGGGCTGGACCACCGTCGAATCAGGGACCATCAACGACTCGGCCGTCACCCCTCGGTCGGCACGTGCGGCTGCACCGCAGCGACGGTCTTGCGGGCGATGTCACGGGCAGCAGTCGCGTCGTCCCGCGTGTAGAAGCCGGAAGGCGTAAGGTCCTCGGCCCCGTAAAAGGCCAACTCGCGGTCGCGTCGCAGGGTCCGCGAGCCTGCGGCGAGTGCTTCGACGTGCTGCTGGATCGCCACGGGCAGCCGTGACTTTTCCGTCGTGAGGACCTCAGACACGTCGTGGATCCGCGGCGGCTCGATGCCTGCGATACGCAAGAGGCCCTTGAGGGCCAGTTCGACGACTTCCTGCGACTCCCGCACGACGTCGGCCCAGCTGCGTTCGGCAAAGAGCGCGTCGACCGCCGCCAGCCGGGCCTTCGCCCTGCGGACATAGTCGGCCCCCAGATCAGGGCTGCGCATCGGGAGCCTCGTGAATCCAGTAGGGCTGGCCCTGGGACATCCGCCGTAACAATCCACCCGCGGCGATGTGCTCCCGGATCCCGATGAGTCGGCGGGAGACGGCGAGATCATTTTCGTAAAGCACGATGCCGCAGACGGCGGCCTCGGCCCAGCTACCCGACACCCGGTCTTCCGGCGCCGGAAGATGCACGAAATGCAGATCGATCTCGCGTCCATTCCATGCTGGCACCGCTTCCTCCCAATCGCGATACAGCGACCGAGTGATCGGCGTGCCAGCCCTGAGCACCACGAGGAGATCGACGTCCGATCCTGTGGCGAGTTCGCCCCGCGCAAACGACCCGTAGAGAATCACCCCCTCGAGGTCGCTGCCGAGCCGCGATCGGATTGTCAGGACGACGCCCGAAGCGGCATCGAGCCCGCCCGCGCCCGGGGCTGCGAGGGTGCGGCCGCACCAGTCGTTCAGCGACAGGCCGGCCGCCAAGGCCTCCTCCCGTAGCAAACCGTGGAGTCGTGAATCGAGCCGGAGTACGAACTTCCCGGAGGCCGGTGTTCGCCGCACGGGCCTCCGACCTCGCTTGCCGCCACTAGCCTTGATACTGCTTGTCATACTCTGATGATACCACTGCGGTGGATCAAAGAGAAACGAGGTGCCTTACGTTGTCTCCAGCCACCCCTGGGTGACGGCGCGCTCTCCGGTGAGATCTGCAAGCCAGTCCGACGTGCCGCTGGATCTCGAAAACGGTGCCGCGTGGTCCTGCCGCGACCGCGCCGATTCGTCCCTGCCTGTGCCCGATTCGTCCCTAAGGCCGCCGATTCGTCCCTAACGGTGCCCGATTCGTCCCTTTTTGTCCCGACGACTTTCTTTGTCACCTGGAAGGGTGAATCATTCAGCGAGTGAGCCGTTTGTTTGTCCAGAGGAGTGTGCACGATGCATCCGTTTCAGCGGTCGAGCGAGGGCGGCGCGTATGGATGGCGTT
>CAMBSN010000111.1 GCA_945870505.1 Candidatus Kuenenia stuttgartensis
ACGGCCGCGGCGGCCGCGGCGTCAACCCCCGCCACGCCGTGGCGGACCGCGGTCTCCGTGAGCCCGAGATTCCGCTCGCCGGCTTCGAGGAGATAGGCGGCCAGCAGTGTGTCGAACGCGGCCCCTGCGAGGCAAATCCCGAGCGTCCGCAGGGCGACGTCCTGCCGCTTGATGTCGTGGCCGCGTTTGGGAATGGATGGATCAGCGAGCAGACCCCGTGCCTCGGCGTGCGACGCCAGCGACTCGGCGGTGAACCAGACGGCTCGCGCGGCAGACGCGACGACCGCCCCGACGGGACGGGAGAGGATCGTTCCGTTGACCGGAGTCACGACGCAGATGGCGAGCGGCCCCGCCGTTCGCAGTTCCGCGACGGCCGCCGCGATGCCGGCGGCGTCACCCGGCTGCTCGACCACCTGCTCGACCGGGGCCGGAGTCGCTGGAGGAGCGGAATCGTCGCCCTCCATGTCGAACAGCGTCGGCGGCCCAGCCTTCCGCGCCGCCGGGGCCGCGGCGGTCGCGCGTTTCTCCGGTGCCGGCGGCCCGCCACCCTTGACCACCCGCCCAAGCAGGCTGCGGAAGCCGAACTCGCGCAGCAGGCCGCCAAGCGCTTCGGCATCGGGCTGGTGCAGCGCCGCTGCCCGCCAGGGCACGTCGATGGGCACGTTGGTCTCCAGCCGAATCAGCTCCCGGCCAGCCCGGGCCGTATCGCCGTGGGCGCGAAGGTTTTCCTTGCGCTTCGCTCCTGACACCGCATCGATGTTCGCCAGCAGGCCATCGAGCGTGCCGTGCGCCTGGAGAAGCTCCGACGCGATCTTGGGCCCGATGCCGGGCACGCCGGGCACGTTGTCGACGGCATCGCCCACGAGCGACAGGAAATCGACCACCTGATCGGGCCGGATCGACCACTCGGCCAGCAGTTCCTCGCTGCCGAGCGGCTGGTTGGTGCGGAGGTTGAGCAGCGTCACGTGCGGACCGAGCAGCTGCCTTGCATCCTTGTCGGACGTGGCGATCGTGCAGTCGCCCCCCGCCGCGACCGTCCGCGTAGCGATCGTGGCCAGCACGTCGTCGGCCTCAAAGCCCGGTAGTTCGAGGCAGGGAATGCCGAACACCTCGAGCAGTCGCCGCACCAGCGGGATCTGCGGCACGAGGTCGGCCGGCATCTCGGCCCGGTTGGCCTTGTACTGCTCGAACATCTCGTGGCGAAACGTCGGCCCCGGTGGATCCATCGCGCACAGCAGGTAGTCGGGCTTCTTCTTCTCGATGATGTCGAGGAGGTCTCTCGTGAGCCCGAAGATGACCGACACGGGCGTGCCGTCGGGCGCGGTCATCTCGGGGAGCGCGTGAAAGAGTTGGTAGACCCGCGACAGCGTGTCGAGGGCGAGCACGGTCTTGCCGGAGAGGTCGGGCGGCACGTCGGCGGCGGGTGTATCGGTGGTCATGTCGCGGTCAGCATAGCCGGGGAGTGGCGCGCAAGCCGCTCCGGTGGGCGCCGCCGGCCGGAGGACCATGCTCGGAGCCGGCGGCATTTGTGAGTTCTCTGCTCCAGCGGAAGAGCCGAGCCAAGCGTTCACAAATGTCACCGTCTCCTGCGCGTGGCCTCCGACCAGCTGCGTGATTGGTGGGGTTGGGGGCAGGGAAGTTGCCGACGACGATCGAGCGAGGGGCGGCCCATGCTCCGGGAGCAGGCGTTGCCGACCAGCGCAGCCGAAAGCCTGGGAGTCGTGCTCTGCACGACGACCGTAAACCAGAGCCGACGCCGGGACGGCGGCGAAGGCGCGAAAGCCGCCAGGCGGAGCGCAGTCGGCATCGAGCGAGTGGAGCCCAGGATGGGCGGAGCGAGCGTCCGGCGACGGGGCGTGGGCAGCCCCGAGCGACGCGGCGCGGTTGGCAGACACAGGTTGACAACCTGTGCTACGGGGGCGAGTCAGTCGCCGCTGGGCGGCTCGTATTCGAAGTCTTTCCACTTCATGGCGCGGCGGAAGGGCTCGATACGGAGCACCACCTCGCCATTCTGGAAGATGCGGACGGTGCCGCTCGTCTCGCTCACCGCCACTGCCACGCTCTTGGTGCGCCGGGTGATCGCGGCCGCCGCCCAGTGCCGCGCCCCGAGCCCCTTCGACACCGAGACGTTTTCCGCCGAGGCGTCGATGTAGCGAGCCGCCGCCTCGACCGTGCCATCGGGGCCGATCACGAAGGCGCCGTCAAGCTGGGCGATCTCCTTGAGGCCCTCGCGGACGCGGGGATCGGTGAGCCGCCGCTCGGAGCGGCTGTAGCCGCGGACGGGATCGAATCCGGCCGAGTGGCTCGACTGCACCACCTTCCGCGTGTCGCCCACCACAAACAGCGTGCCGACCGGCTTGCCCTCGCGGCCCTCGCGGCCGATTTCCACGGCGAGGTCAACGACGAGTTTGAGCGTCTCCAGCGGGACCTTGGTCTCCAGGTTTCGCAGGTCGCGCACCGTGAGCTGGCCGAGATGCTCGGCCAGCCGCAGGAGGCTCACCGAGTCGATCGTGCCGGCCTCGAAGCCACTGTAGACGGCCACCACCTGCGCCTCGGGCGCCACCATTTCCGCCGCCACGCACTCGAGCAGTGCCTGGGCAAGACGCTCGTGCACCGGCAGGCCGGCGACGTCGAGCGTCACCTGCTTCATGCCGTGGTCCGCCGCCCCCTCGAGGTGGGCCGCGTCATCGGCCGCGACAAGCACGGGGCCGGAGTGGGCGAGTTCGCGAACCCGCGACCAGTCGAGACGTTCCTCGACCAGGATCAGGATCGCTTCGGCCGTCGTCGACTCGAACAGCCGGACGGCTGTTTCAAGCAACCGTTCGAGTTGTGGAGTGACGTCAGCGGCAGACACAAACCCGCTCCCTGCATGCCGTGGGGCCGCGGGGCGAGAGGGCCACCCGGGAAGGACGGCACGAACGCGACACCCCGCCGCGGAAGCGTACGCGGGGGCCGGGGGGTGTTCAAGGACGGTGCCTTAGCGGCGGGTCGTCGAACCGTCCGCTTTGCCCCTCGTGGGCTCCGGCTTGTCGGCGATCATCTCCGGCTGCTGGGTCGCCTTCATCGATCCGCTGTAGGCGGCGATCCCGCCCGGCAGCACCATCCCCCAGGCCCGCTCCTGATAGATATTGAGGGCATGGAGGGCGTGGCTGAGGGGGCCGATCTTCCACTCCCGCGACGGCTCGCTCATCAGCGCGCCGCAGAGGTACTCGGCCGCAGCCACGACCCGCGATTCATAGAGCCGATCCTGATCGAGCGACGACACCAGCCACTCGAGAATGTGCCCCGTCGTCTGGATCTTGCGGTCGATGTCATCATCGCGGTCGGCCATGTACTTAAACCACTCCGTGCTGAACGAGCCGTCGCGGTTCTGAAGTTTCGTGAGCGCAAAGTTTTGGTAGTCGCGGACGTACTTGTCGGCCCGCATGTAGGGGCCATCGAGCTGGCCGTTGGCCCGGAGCCGCCGCTGGCAGCCGTACGCCAAGCCGTAGAGGCGGTGCGTCCCGCCGCAGGGCGCCCCGCGGATCGGCTGCACGATCTCCTCCTCGACGAGTCGGGGGAGCGACCACTTCTCACCATCACGGCTGGTCCAGGTCGCGTCGGATGGCAGGTAGTGCGCCAGCGAGATCAGGGCAAAGGTCAGTTCCGTCTTCGACTTGCACGACCGCTTCTCTTCCTCGATGAGGTCGGCCACGGTGAACTGCTTGCCCTGCACCGTGAGCGGCGAGTTCGCCGCCACCCGGCACTGGGCGAGGATGGCGAGATACTGGGCGGAATGGCCCTGCACGCCCACGCCCTTGAGCGCGACAACGCGGTCGTCGGCCGCCGCCAGCATCACCTGGCCGCGGCAGCGACCGCCCATATTCGACCAGCCGATCGCGCTGGCGAGATCACCCGACGGACCGCCCACGCGGACCTGCGTGGGGATGCCAAAGGCGATGAACCCGTGCATCACTTCCCAGGGCGTGTTCTGGGCCGTGTTGAGCGGACGCCGCTGGTAGGTGGCGAGCGTCTGGGCGATCCGGGCGCGGAGCCGCTCGAAGCGTTGCGTCTTTGGGGGCGGGGCACCGGTGGCCTGAAGACGCGTGACCACGATTGGCGGAGTCTGCCGCTTCGCCTTCGGCGATGGGGCGACGACGGCCGTCGGCGGCCGCACGGTCTTCGGCTTGTATTCAGGATTCGTGGCGTCATCCACCACCTTGCTTGCCGCTTCTTTCAGCTGCGAGCCAATGGTCACGGCGTCGTTCCACGACGGCGGTCGCGCGCCATCGGCTTCGGCTTCAGGCGAGGCGACCACCGGGGCCGGCCGGGTCGCCGGGGCAGAACGTTTCGGCTTTTGGGCCGCGACGCGATCGACCTCTTCCTGGCTGGGCGGTTGCGGCAGCGGAATGAAGGCCGGCGTGGGCTCGACCTTCTTGATGATGCCATCCAAGAAGCGGCCCGCGCGGCTTCGCGACGGAGGGGCGGCAGCCCCCGGTCGATCGCCGGCAGTCACCACGCAGCAGGCCGAGAGCACCACCGGCAGCAGGCTGGTCCACCCGCCACGCGTCGTCCGCGCGGAAGGCACGGGCGTACATGGCGCCGGCGTCGTGGCGTCGTGATTGGGCATTTCGGGCTGCGGTCGGGGCTGGAGCGCGATCGTGTGTTCGGGGTATCGTCCGGCCTGCCACGAGAATCATGGCGACCGCTCGCGCGGCCCCGAGGGTCGGGCCAGATTGCCACCTCGCGCCAATCGCTCCGGCTTCCCATGAAGGCCGCCGGAAAGGGTGATCCACGAGGGGGTGCCCGTGCCCCGAAGCCAAAGTCAGGCGCCGGGGCATCGGCAACCCCGCGCATCGGCCAGGCAGCCGTACGATCAAAAAACCTTGCGAAACTCCTCGGCGATCGACCATTCGGCCGTGGAACCATCCGGATCGGCCGCCCACTCCCGCCACTTGTTGACGTCGTCCCCCAGATCGCGGCCGCTCACCTTCTTGAGCGCGCCGACCGCGCGATACTGAACCGCTGGGTCGGAATCTTCGAGTGCCTTTGCCAGCACCGGCACCGCCTCCTTGTCGCCCAACTCCCCCAACTCCCGCAGGGCGCGAAGGCGGACGTCGATCTCGCGGTCCGTGCGATACCGCGCGGCGAGTTGTTCCACCGCCTCAGGCCCGCCCCGCTTCCGCCAGGCGGTGCAGGCCGCCATCCGCACCCGCTCGTCGGGATCCTCGAGCGCCCCGGTGCAGATCGCTTTCGCTGCCGGCGTTTCGAACTCCGCGACCGTGTCGAGAATCACGCAGCGGACGCGGGCATCGTGCTCCTGGAGGATCTCCTCGGAGAGTTTCCGCGTGAACTCGACCTGGTCAGCATGACTGCCGGCCTTGGCCTGCTTGGCGTCGGCGGCGAGTTCCTCGATCCGCTGGTCGGCCGTGGGGCCATATTTCCGCTCCTCCGCGAGCATCTTCTCGCTGGTGGTGAGCTTCTTCCACGTCTTGCAGCCCGCGAGCGGCAGGCAGGCCGCGACCACGGCGAGCCAGGCCGCGGCTTTCCAACCGCTCAGGTTCGTCCCACGCATGTTGACCGGTCTCCTGGGGCGGGGGAGCGTAGCGGGGGAGCCACGACCGGTGAAGGCCAGCCGGAGGGACTGCCCTTCCCTTTTGGCCGCCGACGTGCTTCCTTTTGGGCAGCACGGTCGCCACCGGGCTTTCACCAGCAGGTTTCGGATGTCTCCCCGCGTACCTCGCCTGCCCGTCTTCACCGCTGCCGCGGTTGCGCTGGCGGGGTGGGTTGTCGGCGCCGCGGAGGCTCCGCCCGACTCGGCAGCCACCCCGGAGCGGCTTACGGTCCGGGGCACGGACGGCCTCCGCACGCTCGAGGGTGAAGTGCTCGTGGAGGCGGTCGACGGTGGCGTGCTGCTCAAACTACCCGACGAGCGGTATGAGGTGGTGCAGCCCGCGGCGATCGTGTCGCGAGAGCCGCTCGACGAGGCGAGCGGCATTGAGACGCCCCGCGAACGTGGGCAGCGGATTCTCGCCGAGTTGCCACCCGGCTTCAGCGTTCACATCACGAAGCACTACGTGGTCTGCTTCGACACCTCGCGTGACTACGCAAAGTGGTGCGCGGCGCTGTTTGAGCGGCTCCACGACGCCTTCGGCAACTTCTGGACGAAGGCGGGCCTCGAAGTCGTCGACCCCCCCCGACCGCTGGTGGTCGTAATCTTCGCCGACCGGGCCGCCTACGAGGCGCACGCCGCCCGTGATCTCGGCGCCGCGGCCGACCGCGTCGTCGGCTACTACAACCTCCTCTCCAACCGCGTCACGACCTTCGACCTCACCGGTACCGACGGCGTCCCGCGACCCGGCGGCGGCCAGCGGGGAGCCGCGGCGTCCCAGATCATGGCGAGCCCTGCCGCCGCCGGCCTCGTCTCGACGCTCGTCCACGAGGCCACGCATCAGATGGCCTTCAACTGCGGCATGCATCGCCGGCTCGCGCCGGTGCCGCTCTGGCTGAGCGAGGGAATCGCCACCTACTTCGAGACGCCCGAACTCGACAGCGATCGGGGGTGGCGGGGGATCGGCGCGATCAACCGGCCGCGGCTCGATCAGTTCCTGGCCGCACACCGGCCCGGCGACATCGCCGCGATCGTGGCATCCGACGACCGTTTCCGCTCGGCCGAGGGTCCACTCGACGCCTACGCCGCCGCCTGGGCCCTCACGCGGTATCTCGTCGACACGCGAAAGCGAGCGTTCGTCGACTACGTCAGGCTCCAGGCCGCCAAGCAGCCACTCACCGACGACTCGCCCGAGGAGCGGCTCCGCGACTTCGAGAAGGCATTCGGGGCGTCGCCGGCGGAGGTCGAAGCCGACGTCGTGAAGGCGATGGCGCGGCTGGCATCCCGTCCCTCGCGGTGATGCTCCAGTGGTACATTGTCGGCGACAGGATTTCCTTCCCCAGCTCCGGAGGCCAGAAGCCATGACCGACACGAGCCGTTCACCCTCCGCCACCACCGTCAACCGCCGTTCGTTCCTCGAAGGCTCGGTCGCATTGGCCGCCGCAACCGCGATCCCCGGAGGCGCGTTTGCGGCCGGGAGCGACAGGATCCGAGTGGGCCTCGTGGGCTGCGGTGGCCGAGGCGTCGGGGCGGCGCTGCAGGCGATCGCCGCTGATGCAGGCGTCGTGATCGCGGCGTTGGGAGACCGCTTTGCCGATCAGCTCGATGTGGCGGCAGCGACGCTCGCCGCGGCCGGCTGCAGTCCATTCGTCAGCGGACTGTTTCACGGCGAACGGGCGGCGGAGTTCGTGATCGGCTCCGATATCGACGCGGTGATTCTCGCCACGCCCCCCCGCTTCCGCCCTACCGAGATCGCCACCGCCGTGCGGGCCGGGCGGCATGTCTACGCCGAGGCGCCCGTGGGAATCGACGCGGCGGGTGTACGGTTTGCTGCGGCCGCCGTCGAGGAAGGACAACGTCGCGGGCTCTCGCTGGCGTCGGGCTTGCAGTCGCGGCACCACGCGCCGACTCGCTCGACGGTGGCCGCCGTCGCGTCCGGAAGCATCGGCCGGCCGCTGCGGGCGGTTGCGATCCATCACCTCGGTCTGCCGTGGGTGCGTCCGCGTCAGCTGGGCTGGTCTGCCGAGGAGGCCGCGATCCGCAACTGGATCGGCGACGAGCAGCTCTCGGGGGGAGTCTTCCTGGAGCACCTTGTGCATGCCGTCGACCGCTGCTCGTGGGCCCTTGGCGAGCCAACGCCGCTGATGGCCACCGCCATTCCCGCAGCCGTCGCCCTGCCGCGTCTGCTGAACCGCGGCATCGAGTCAGCGGCGCGGATCGCGTTTGCCGGCGGCACCACCCTCGAGATCGGCATCATCCGCCGGGAGGGCATCGAGGATCGCGTGGAGGAAGCAGTCCTTGGCAGCCGCGGCGGTGCGGATCTCCGGCAATGCACGATCGGGGGTGAAGCCTTCGCCGGAGCGCCGGGCGACGCAAGCGGCCACGCCACGTGCATGGCGTCGTTCATCGAGTCGCTGAAGGGCGGCCAGCACCGCGACGACCTCGCCGCCGCCTGCCGGAGCACCATGCTGGCGGTGATGGCCCGGTCCGCAGCCGCCAGCGGGGCCCCGGTTGCCTGGCACGATCTCTGGCGGCCGTCTTCGGCCCCGCTGCCCTCACGACCGTTACAATCGCCAATGGTGTGATGTGGCGACTGCGGCCGAGTCGATGACTCGGCCGATGCCCGGCACCGCGGGCACGGGGGAGCTGGCTGCGCGGCCCGCCTCCCGGTGGGATGGCTGGGTGCCGCGCGAGGGACGCAACCGATGGCGACCACGAACCCGACCGTCTACCGGCTGAGCATCGCGCTCATCGTGTTCGTCCTGCTCACCTTCATCCTCACGATCACGACGTATCTGTTCTTCAAGCAGCGGATGGACGAGCGGGCCAAGGCGCAGGTGGCCGAAAAGGCCTCCTCCGAAAAGCAGGAAGCGCTCAACACCGCACAAGCGGAGAACCAGAAACTCCGCGAGTGGATTGGCGCGGCCGAGGGCTCCACCCTCGAGACGATCGAGACCGACCTCAACACGCTGTTCGCGAACGACTTCGCCGGCTTCAACGAAGAGCCCAAGTCGTATGGCAAGTTGGTCTCGTGGCTCCGGGGTCAGTTTCGCGATAAGGACAAGGCCGTCCAGTCGGCGAAGACCGACCAGGAGAAGACGAAGAAGGAGACCGAACAGCAGGTCGCGGCCGCCCAGAAGAATCTCAAGGCTGCAGAAGAGGCCAAGTCTGAGACCGAGGCGAAGCGGCAGAAGCAGGAGCAGGACTTTCAGACCCGCTGGACGGAGCACGAGTCGAAGCAGACCGAACTGCTCAAGGCCCAGAAGGGTGCCGAAGACAAGGCCGACCGTCTCGAACTACTGATCGCGGAGATCGCCGGTGGCGGCCAGTTTCTCTCGGCGAACCGCCAGAAGGATTTCACAGCCAAGGAAGCGGCCAAGGACAGGCTCGATCTGATCTACGCCGAACTCCGCGACCGCGCGAAGGTCATCGATGAACAGAACCGCATCCTCGCCTCCCTGCGGGTCGCCGACCGCGGCCTGCAGGAGACGGTGCTCGCCGCCACGCCGAAGGACGACCGTATCGACGGCTTCGACGGCCGCGTGATTTCCGTCGACGAGCGGGACCGGAGCGTGCTGGTGTCGGCCTCGTCCACGCGGGGGATCCGCCCCGGCATGATCCTCCACGTCTTCTCGCCGGACGACGAGCGGCCGCAGGCGGGTGACCGCAAGGGTGTTGTCGAGGTGACCTCGATCGAGGGACCGGCACTGCTCCGGGCGACGATCCGTCGCGACTCCAACAGGTCGCCGATCCTCGCAGGTGACGGGGTGGCGACGAGCCTCTGGACGGCCGGCACGGCCCCGGAGGTGGTGATCGTGGGCTGGGTGAATCTCGATGAGGTGGGCGAGAACGACCGCGAGCGGCTTGTCGAACTGGTGAGGCGGGCCGGCGGCCGCGTGGTCGACTCCGTCACACCGATGACGGCGATGGTGGTCGATGGCGGAAAGCCGCCGGTCGAACGCGGCGAAGAGGGATTCGCGGAGGAGGCGCGGCGGCAGGCCCGCAACCTGAAGACGGCCGAGCAGTTTGGTGTTCGCGTGGTCGGCATCGATGCGCTACTCGACATGCTGGGCCTGTCGCGGTCAGCACTCACTTCCAACAGCCTCCCGCGGGCCGCGACGCGGTAGGCCCAGCGGTTCGCCGGGCCCACGATCTGCCCGACCAGAGGCGTTCGTGGCATACTCATGCCAGCCGGCGCGATCCCGTAGCCGGCGCATTCCTTTCGGAGGACCGCCCGTGTCCGCTTCGTTGCTCCATCGATTCCCATGCCATGCATCGAGCCGCGTGGCCGTCTGCCTGGTGGTGGCTGCCGTCGCCTGGACGAGCGGTTTCGCCCGCGCCGAAGAACCGGGCGTATCGCTCTTCAACGGCACGTCGCTCGAAGGCTGGGAGGGGAAGCCGGAGTTCTGGCGGGTCGAGAACGGCGCCATCGTCGCAGAGACCACGGCCGAGACCCCGACCAACGGCAACACCTTCCTGATCTGGCGGCAGGGGCTCGTGGACGACTTCGAACTCACGCTCGCCTACCGAATCACAGGCACTCCCAAGGCCAACAGCGGCATCCAGTACCGCAGCAAGGATTTGGGCGACCTCGTGGTCGGCGGCTACCAGGCCGACTTCGAGGCGGGCCCGACGTACTCGGGAATCATCTACGAGGAGAGGGGCCGCGGGATTCTCTGCCAACGAGGCGAGCGGATCACGATCGCAGCCGACGGCACGAAGGTCGCCGGCGAACCGATCGGCGATACGGCCGAACTCCAGAAGGCGATCAAGCAGGGCGACTGGAACAGCTATCGGATCGTGGCCCGAGGCCCGAAGCTCCAGCACTTCATCAACGGCCAGCTGATGTCGGAGACGCTCGACGAGCAGGCCGACAAGCGGGCCATGCAGGGCATTCTCGCCCTGCAGCTGCACGCCGGCCCGCCGATGAAGGTCGAGTTCAAGGACATCCGGCTTGAGCGACTGAAGCTCACTGACGGCCGCAAGAAACTGGTGCTGGTGGCCGGCCGACCGAGCCACGCCCCCGGCGAGCACGAACACCGCGCCGGC
>CAMBSN010000112.1 GCA_945870505.1 Candidatus Kuenenia stuttgartensis
GAGCCAACCCAACCTCAGCCTCGCGGAGCTTCCCGATGATCTGCTCCGCAGTGAACTTCTTTCCTCGTGGCATCTCTTGCCCTCCCTTGGTTTGAGCCACCAGAGATTCTCTCTCTGAAAGTGGCGACGTTTAAGGGGGGCAGGTCACAGCGGCTCGCCGATGTCTACGTGGCCATCGAAGACCGGCCGCCCAGATTCTGGTCCGCCCGCTGGCGGGAGCGGCAAGACGAGGATCGCTTCGTGGCGGAGGCGCAGCACGCCGGCCGCACGGCCACCGGTGCGGCTCCGGAGCGGGTGGCGCTAGCGGCGGTCTCCATTCCCGGCTTCGGCCGACAGTTCGCCACGTTTTTCAGTCGCGAAGTTGAGGCAGCCGTCCGCGACCGCGTGGGCCTGCGCATGGGCATGCTCCTGCCGCTGGCACTCGCCGCGGTCGTGCTCGCCGGCTTCTCTGCCACGAACTTCCGGGATCCGCTCATGCTGACGCGGCTTCTCGACCCTGGCGAGAAGCAGGTGCTGGCCGATGTGTGGGGGGAGGTGTCGGAGGCGATCGCCACCGAAACGGTCTCCGAGCAGGATGCCAGTATTCCCGGTCAGATCCGGGTGTTCCTCGACAGTCAGCCGAAGCTGCTCGCCCATCTGCGGGAGCCGTCCACCGCAAGAATCGTCCGTCATGCCCTCACCGATACGGTTGCCGCCGCGCCGGATCGGGAGATCATCGACCCGGGCGGCACGTTCAAGTGGCTCTCGTTGATGAGCATCTGCATGGTGATCCTCGGATTCGTCACCGGCTTCCGGGAGGTCGTCAAGGAGCGGCCGATGCTCGACCTCGAGCGGCGGCACGGCCTGCGGTTCCCCGCCTATGTGGTCGCGAAGGTCGTGGCGTTGGCCGTCGTGCTCGCGGTGCAGATCGCGATCTTCAGGACCACCGTCGAACTGGGGTTCATGGTCCGCGAGGCGTTTGGAGGCGAGGGGCCCGCGGAGATGTACCGGCGTGGGCCAGTCATCTCCGCGTTTTGCAACTGGCTCGCGGCGGTGGCCTGCGCGGCGATCGGCCTGATCGTTTCAGCCTGCGTCCGCTCGACCGACAAGGGTGTGCTGGCGGTGCCGCTATTGATCACGCCGCAGATCCTGCTCGGGGCCACGATCCTGCCGATCACGGGCGGGGTGCTCAAAGTCCTCGCGATGCTCTTCTCGCCGCTCTACTGGGCCCATCGTGGCTGCCGGAGCGAGGGGCAGGGGGTGCCGGTCTTCTGGCAGAACCTCGGCGACTACGACCCGGCCATCTGGATCCCGATCGCCGCACTCGCCACGCAGATCGTGGTAGCGACCGCCGTCACGATCCTTGTGCTCCGCTGGCAGGAACGGGCCCACCTCGGCCGCAACCGCGCCGTGCGCTGATGGAGAAACGCGGGATGCAGCGTCTTGCGGCGGTGCGCCCCACGCCTTACGGCGTTGGGCTTGTACGGCAGCTGTAAAAGCCGACCGGCCGTAAGGCCGCGGGCGAACCACGCTGGAGACGGCGTTGTGTAACGGTTCGCCCCACGCCTCACGGCGTTGGGCTTGTACGGCAGCTACAAAAGCCGACCGGCCGTAAGGCCGCGGGCGAACCACGCTGGAGACGGCGTCGTGTAACGGTTCGCCCCACGCCTTACGGCGTTATGCTTCCTGCGGTCTCGGCGCTCAGGCCGCTTCGGGGAGGAGCCAGCCGTTGGTGAGCACGCGCAGGCCGTGATTGCGGGCTGCTTCGAGCGTTTGCGGCGAGATCGACTCGCAGGCCACGATTCCGATCGCAGTGCATCCCGCCGAGGCGAGAGCTGCCGTTCGCCGCACTGCGCGGTCGAGGTCATCGGCATCGGCCGTGCAGGAGACTTCCACGACGAGATGCACGAGCTGTTCGGCACGCTTGGCGACGGCGATGACATCGGCCCGCATCAGGTCGGCGAGTTCTGCTTCGGGCAGCCGTGCCTCGAGGCTCTCGACAAACTCGGCCCGGTCCAAGACGCGGCACCTGCGAAACTCGCGGCCCAGGAAGGCCGGGAGGTTCTTCGCGACCTTGTCTTCGAGCATATGGCCATCGAGGCGATCGAGCCGAATCAGCATTTTCTGCTGGGTTTTTACGACGTCGGTGAGGGTTCCCTCAGTGCGTTTTTGCGCGTCGGTGAGTTCCTCTACGCGTTCTTCGGTCCGCCTCTGCGCGTCGGCGAGTTCTTTCTGCGCGTCGGCGAGTTCCCTCACGACGCCCGTGAGGGCGTGGAAGTCAGCCTGATTGACGAGGTCGTCGTGGGCTTCGATCACGACGTGGGCCAGGAGATCAGCCTGCTTCTCGGAAAAGCCCTCGAGGAGCCGGTTGCGAAGCTGCGGGATGGTGGCCATGGGGAGCTACTCCTTTGAATGAGTATACGACATTCGCAAAGAGTGTACAAAGGTATACGCTCCTGTCAATCGTTGTCCTCGCGGTCATTCGGTCGGTTCGATGTCAGGCAGCATCCACGAGCGGTCGAAGTAGGCTTGGGTCGGGCCGTAGAACCGGAAGTAGGTGAACCAGCCCTTACCAGGCAGCGTCTGGATCCAGTTGCTTTCCGGTTTCCCGGCAGGGGCGACCGGGCCGAAGAAGATGTCGACTGAGCCGTCCGCGTTGATGGCGATCGGATCACGCGACGACCGGTCAGGCTGCACACCCGTGTCGACGAAGCAGCGGGTCTCGTTGTCGTACGCGGTGACCGACCAGAACTGCGCGACGGGAACATCCTTCGGCACGGTGAGGTGGTAGTTCCTACCGCCGTCGAGCCAGTTGCCCGTGCGGTCCTTCGTGGCCTCCAGGTAGACCTGCCCGACGCCGACGGCGCGCCCCATCATCCCCACCGACACGCCGACCGCCTCGTAGAACCAGCTCGTGCGCTCATCGAGCTGCGTGTGATGCTGGGCCTCCTGGTCGGTCTCGGCGAGCATCAGCGACTTCTCCCAATGCCGATCGGGCCAGAGCCGCGCTCCCTCGAACCGCTTCTGGTAGGCGATCGTTCGGGCCATCACCTCGCCGGCCCGTGCCGCATCGGCCAGGATTCGCTGCTGCCGCTGCGTCGGGGCGAACGGCCTGCCCTTCTCGATCCCGAGGGGCTGGAGCATTCCCATCATGATCCGGTCGCGTGCGTGAACGGGTTCCTCTTGGATGATCCTGGCGAAGCCCGCCCAGTAGGCGAGCCCGCGCGGCTGCTCTCCGCTCCACTTCCGGCCGGCGGGGGAGATGTGGCGGGTCGGGGGTGGGACCTCGCGGTGCGCGTATGGATAGATCCGCAGGCCCGCGATGAGTCGGGCGGCCTTCGCCGGGTCGGGTTCGAGCACGCGATGCGCCGAAAAGATGTTGACCGTCGGCGAGCGAAAGACGTGGTATCCCTCCGGCGCGATGTCGGGATCGTCGGGCCCGAGGATCAAATACCTGCCTCCGGCTCCGCGGTCGGGGCCGGTCTGTCCTGAATCGGTGATGGGCCGCTGCCAGAAGTCGGTGCAGCCCCCCGCGGTGGGCCCGGCGGGAATTTCTAGCACCAATGGCCCGCTCTCCGTCAGGTTCGGGAAGGCCATGATGTAGGGCGTGGTGGCGTTGGCGGTGAGCAGGCCGAGCTTGTCCTGGAAGGTGAGGTAATCGACGTAGTCGAGCTTCCCCGCCCCAAACTTCGTGAGGTGCTCGCTCTGCCACTGCTGCATCGCCATCAGCGGCAGCGCCCAGAGGTAGGCCTGGCAGGCCCGCTGGAAGTCGATGTCGTCGAACACCTTTTCCACCGTCGTCAGGGTGGGATAGCCATTCTGCAGGTCGAGCCTGCCGAGTCTCGATTCGACGCTGCCGCTGGTCGGCAGGTTTTCATCCGATGTCACGATCAAGTCCTCCGTGTCGTGGCTCATGCAGGCAATGCCTGCCGAGGTAGGATAGGGGACTTCCCCGCTCTTTCGCCACCGATCCAACCATGACGCTGCCACCCGACTATCGCATCCGGCTCATGCAGGCTGCCGACTACGCCGCGATCAGCGAGATCTGCCGCGAGGTCTATCCACACGATACGCCCTACACAGCGGAGGAACTGGCCGCGCACCACGCGGTGTTTCCGCAGGGTCAGTTCGTGGCCGAGCATGCGCCGACGGGAAAGCCGGTGGGCGTGCACTTCACGCTGCGGCTGCGGATGGCCGATTACCACGTGGATGACTCGTGGGACGTGCTCACGGCCCATGGCACCTTCTCGGATCACGACCCAGCCGGCCCCACGCTCTACGGTGCCGACGTGTTCGTGAGTCCCCAGCACCAGCATCATGGGCTGGCTCATGCCCTGACGGACGCCACCCGTGGTCTGGTGATCGAGGAGAAGCTCTGGCGGATGGTCGGTGGCAGTCGCTTGCCCGGGTACGGGGCCGTGGCTGGCGTCGTACCCGCCGCGGAGTATGTCCGTGAGGTGGTTGACGGAGCACGGACCGATCCCGTGTTGTCAGCCCACCTGAAAGACGGCTGGAAGGTCGTGAAGCCGATCTTCGGCTACCTGCAGCACGACCAGGAGAGCGCCAACTGGGCGGCGGTGATTCAGTGGGTGAATCCCGAGTGCCCGCCCCCGCCGAAGTTCGCGATCGGCTGAGCGACCGTGCGCGCGATCGTCGCACCGGCCAATCGAATGGGCGGTTTCTCGGCCAGGACCAAGCTTTCCATTCGCGATGCGACGGCAAATAACAGGCTTTTGACGTCGTCGCTGTCCCGATCGCGGCGGTTCGCGAAAGGTTGGCCGAGCCGGAGCCATTGCGCGGAACACCTGCTGTCAGCGGGGGCCGCCTGCAACGCCGCACGATGCGAGCGGGCCTGGGTTCAGTTTTCGGAAGACGGGTCGCGGGTCGTTTCGCCTCGTGCGGAATGACCGGCGCAGCGTAGGCCGACGCGTGAAGGAAACGCCGCAGGGCGGCTTGCCTTCACTGCATTCCAGCAGCGTCGGATCAAGCGTTCGTTTCCCTCGGGTGGATCGGCCCATGCCTTTCCCCCCCGGGGCGACCCACTCAGCCTCCGGAGATCGTCACCATGTCGACCCTCACATTCGCACCACGATCCCTCGCGAAAGTCGCCCATATCTGTGGCCGGACACGCTCACTTCTGCACACCACGTCGGCCGCGATCGTGATGATGATCGCCGCCACGGCCCTGGCGTTCGCCGCCCAGAGCAGCCGCGCCGCGGATCCGGCCCCGACCGCCATGTACGCCTTCGCGCAGCAGAAGATCTACGGCATGACGCTCAGTCCGATTCCAGGCGGCAGTGCCTTGTTGGTCGGCGACACGGCCGGCTTCGTGGTGAAGATGAGCACCGCGGCATCGGTCGACAGCGCCCCGGGTATCAATGCCCACATCGGCGGCCTTGATGCCGATCAGTCGTTCATCGGCAGTGGCCTGCCGCTGCCGTCGCCCGAGAACTGGACGAACAATGCGCCTTTGGGCTACTCCGTGCCCGTCAGCGAGCGAGTGCTCGTGCAGCTCAATCCCACGGGGCAGGGCGTGCCCAAGGGGATCACGAAAGGGATTCCCGTGGCGAGTGACTTCGCTCTGAACAACAACTTCGCCCGGTCAGACGTCTACACCCCCCCGAATCCCGACCCGCTTCCCCCGGGCGCGGCCAGTGCCACGATTCCCACGCTCCCGCCGGGCAGTTGGCCGCCGCTCGGCAGCATGGTCAACACCAACCGCCTGTTCGCCGGCATCGGTTCGCCTAACACGCTCTCGGTCGACCTCATCGCTGAAACGCTGCTCACCTCCGCCACGCACGGCACGATCAGCAACGGCATATCGGACTGGGCGGTGGCGGGCAAGTTTTCCGTCATCAGCGAGGATCCCAACGCCCGGGTTGGCGTGTCGCTCGACTTCAATGTCGTGGAACGGATGGCGGTCTACTCCTACGCGCCGTTAACCAACATTGCCATCGCCTCGAATGCGTTTTCCTTCGATGTGCTCGATAGTCTCGGCAGTTCGGTTTTCGGCGGGCTGCTCGGTTCCAACCCCGCGATCTCACGGCTCCTCTCCTCCCCGGCGACGGGATCCGAGGTCTACAACAACAACACCAACGTCCCCACCCACATCTATCCTGGTCCGGGGGTCGCGAATTTCCAGACGGCGCCGCTGGCCCCGGGCGACTACTCGTTCACGATCAAGGGCACGTCCACGGCCTACGTGAGCGCCCTGCCGGAGCCTGGCATGAACGCGGCGCTCGCGGTCGTGGCCGCCGGCGGGGCTGCCTGGTGGCGGCGTCGCCGCCGCCAAGGAGGCCCGCTCTCCCAAGTTTTGCAGAACTGACCCGCGGGTCGCGATGTATCGCCAAGTCGCCAGGGCAGGCGCGATTTCGGAGATCGCTCCATGCCCATTTTCCATGCTTCGTCGTTTCGTTCGCGGCTCTTTCCCCGTGTGTCGGTAGCCGTCCTCGCACTCGTGCCACTCGCCATGTCGGCCAATGCCACCACGGTGACGTTCATCGAGAGCGGCACGTCCATCGACGGCCACCCACTGTCGGTGCGGGCCGTGCTGACGGGCACGAATACCACCCTCACGATTGACCTCTTCAACGAGGGCCCCGCATCGCAGCGCAAAACCGACATCCTGACAAGTTTCTACTTCAACATCGCCGATCCCGTGTCGGGCGTCCGCCCGGTGCTGACGTATGTGTCGGCGACTGGCCACGCCTATGCGGTGAGCAAAACCGGGATCCATCAGGATCAGCCCGTCTCCTGGACGCCGCAGACGCTGACGGGGAGTTCGATGCTGGCCTCGAACCTGATCGCGGTGAACCCCGGCGACCAGGGCTGGCAGTTCAGATCATTCGCTACGCCGGTGACGATCCCGCCGACGCTTGGCTTTGGCATCGGCACGGTGGGCAACAGCGCACTGGCACCCCAGGGAATCAACTTTGACGGAAACGTTGTGAAAGGCACGGACGCTGCAAGCATGATCAACCTTGGGATCTACAGCGATGGTGGCTCGAGCGGCCTGTTGCCCGCGAACGGTTTCAAGGACAACTTCCTGATCCGCAACCACGCGCAGTTCACATTCAGCGTGGTCGGTGGGATCACTGACCTGAACCCGTTCGACGCCGAATGGGTCGGGTCGAACGTCACCTGGGGATTCGGCACGGCCCCCGAAACGCTCTTTCTGCCCGAGCCGCAGTCCATCACGCTCGTGGCAGTCGCGGCAGCCGTGGGCATCGGCTGGTTCACGATGCGTCGCCGGGCCGTGCGGGATGAGTAGCACAGGTTTCCCAGTAGCACAGGTTGTTAACCTGTGCAAAAACATGGCGAGCGTGGCTGCAGGTGCAGGTTGCCAACCTGCACCTACGATGGCGGGCAGTCACCCTGCTTTCCGTAGCACAGGTTGTTAACCTGTGCAAAAACATGGCGAGCGTGGCCGCTGGTGCAGGTTGGCAACCTGCACCTACGTGGGCGGCGTAGCTGCTTGCCGGCCGATGAGCGCTCCCAATGCGGGCCCGGCGGCCATCGTGGTGATCACGCACATCAGCACGCAGGCGACGAACAGCCTGAGGTCGATGAGGCCGGCATCGCGGGCGGCCGCCGCCATCACGATCCCGAGGATGCCGCGGGCATTCAGGCCGCAGCCCACCGCGAGGGCCTGCCGGTCGTCCATGCCGGCGATTTTGCCGCCGATGTACACGCCCGAGATCTTGCCGACAAACGCGACGGCCGTGATCAACGCGACGAGCCAGGGGTCGAAGCCCTTGATGAAGTCGGCGGAGATCGCCATCGACACGAAGAAGATCGGCGTGAACGCGGCGTAGGAGAAGTTGCCGATGATCGTGAAGGGCTCCGGTTGTCTCTCGTAGACTCCCGCCAGCGCGATACCCATCACGAAGGCGCCGAGGAACGAGTGCAGGCCGAGGTGTTCGGAGCCGGCCGCGGCCACGAGGGCCAGCGCGAGGATGCAGGAGATCGAGCCGGCCGGGTAGGGAAGCCGTTCCCGAGCCCAGCGCAGCAGCGGCGGCAGCAGGTAGCGGCCGGCCAGCACGACTCCCCCGAGGAACACCGCCACCGAGGCCAGCACCGCCACGCCCGTCCCTCCGCCCGAGGCCTGCGGCCCGAACTCGGCGAGGATGACGGCGAACAGGCCCCAGCCGACGAGGTCGTCCACGAGCGTCGCCGACATGATCGTGCGGCCGATGTCGCTCTTGAAGAGCCCCATGTCCATCAGGATCCGAGCGATCACGGGGTTGGCTGAGAGCGATAGGATCGACCCCATGAAGAGCGCCGTCGCGAACTGATCCTTCGACGTCACGCCGATGACGCCCGGAAACAGGTAGCACATCACGAATCCGAGCACGAGCGGCACGAACGTGCCGACGCTGCCGACGAGCAGCGCCTTGCGGCCGCTCCGGCGGAGTTCGTTGAGACTGATGTCGAGCCCGATCGTCACGATGAAAAACAGCATCCCGACGCGGGCGATCGCCCCCCGCGCCGAAGCGACCGGCCCCGTGGGCGGGAAGAGCCAGGCGAACAGGTCCGGCGCCAGGCGGCCGAGCATGGTGGGGCCGAGCACGAGGCCGCCGGCGATCTCGCCGACCACGGCGGGGATGCCGAGCCGCCGGGCGAGGGATCCCAAGGCGATGGCCGTGGCGAGCATGGCCGCCAGATGCAGCGACAGCACGGTCCAATCGGTCTGGGTCATGTCGTGGTTCTTTGTCCGACGGCGTGTGCGGAAATAGCCGATGAACGATACTTGCTCGAGCGGCCTTTTGCCACGCGAGGCCGGGAAAAGTGAGAGCGGGAGGCAGACGATGCTGGTGAGCATTTTCAACGACGTGATCGGCCCGGTGATGCGCGGGCCCTCGAGTTCCCACTGCGCGGCCGCCCTGCGGATCGGGCGGCTCGCCCGCGACCTCGTCGGCGGCACGCCCGACAACATGCTCGTGGAGTTCGACCGGGCCGGCTCGCTGCCCACTACGCATGAGTCGCAGGGGTCCGACATGGGGCTCTTCGGCGGCCTGCTCGGCTGGGATGCGGCCGACCCGCGGCTGCCGGGCTCCGGTGCGGCGCTTCGCGACGCCGGCACGCGGGTGCGGATCGAGACGGTGGATGTCGGCGACCCGCATCCCAACACCTATCGGCTCACGCTCACCCGCGACGGGCAGTCGCACACACTCCGCGCGATCTCCACCGGCGGCGGGATGATCGAGGTGCTCGACATCGACGGCTGGAGCCTGTCGCTGCACGGCGACTACCACGAGACGCTCGTCGTGGCTGGTTCCCGGCAGAACGCTGCCAACCTCGTGGCCCGGATCGAATCGCTCGCGGGTATCACGATCGATCACGCCACCATCCTCGACTCGGCCGCCGGAAATCTCGTGCGCATCCAGTCGCAGGCACCGCTGCCGCCGGCCGCCGTCGCCGCGATCGAGGCCGGTGATCGGGCGGCACGCATTCACGCGCTCGCCCCGGTGCTGCCGGTGCGGTCGCGACGGGGCTCGAGCGTGCCATTTTCATCGGCTGCCGCGCTTCTCGCCGCCGACTCAGGCCACGGGATCCCGCTCTGGCGTCACGCCCTTGCCTACGAGATGGAGCGGGGCGGGCTTTCCGAGCGGGAAGTGATGGACCGCATGGTCGGGATCGTGCGGCTCTTGCGGGCCTCGATCGTCGAGGGCATCGCCGGCACCAGCTACGACGACCGCGTGCTGCCGGCCCAGGCGCCAGGCTATGCGGCGGCGCTCGCCGGCGGCCGGCTTGTGGGCGACGCCACGCTCAACCGTATCGTGCTCGCCGTCACGGCGCTGATGGAGATCAAAAGCTCGATGGGCGTGATCGTGGCGGCGCCGACGGCCGGTGCCTGCGCCGCGCTGCCGGGTGCGGTGATCACGCTCGCCGAGGATCTCGGGCTCGACGAGGAGGCGATGGCCCGGGGCCTGCTCGCCGCGGGGCTCGTGGGCGTGTTCATCTGCACTCCCTGGTCGTTTGCGGCCGAAGTGGGAGGCTGCCAGGCCGAGGGAGGCTCAGCCGCCGCGATGGCGGCAGCGGCAATCGTGACGCTCGCCGACGGCACTTTGCATGAGTCGCTCACCGCCGCGTCGCTGGCGATGCAGAGCATGATCGGCCTGATCTGCGATCCCGTGGCAAATCGCGTCGAGGTGCCCTGCCTCGGGAAGAATGTGATGGCCGCCGCCAACGCGCTGGCCTGCGCGAACATGGCCCTCGCCGGCTTCGATCAGGTGATCCCGTTCGACGAGGTCGTGGCCACGGCCAAGCGGGTGGCGGAGCAGATGCCCCGCGAACTCCGCTGCACCGCACTCGGCGGCCTCTCGATCACGCCCACGTCGCTGGCCATCGAGCAGCGGCTGGCAGCGCGGGCTGCCGCGTGCGGCGGCGGCACGTGCGGCTGCGGCTGAACACGGCACGCGTTCCGCATCGCCCCGTAGCACAGGTTGTCAACCTGTGTCTGTCCATCGCGTCGCTCGGGGCTGCCCATGCCCCGTCGCCGGACGTTCGCGTCGGGCATCC
>CAMBSN010000113.1 GCA_945870505.1 Candidatus Kuenenia stuttgartensis
ATTGGCGAAGACGGGTGGGCTGCCGGTGCGCGAGGCGGCGGATGGCGACCTTGCCAAGCCTGGCGAGGTGCTGCTCGCGCCCGGGGGGCGGCATCTCGAACTCGTCGGTGATACGGCTCAGCCCCGTGTCCGGCTCACCAACGATCCTCCTGAGAACTCTTGTCGGCCCGCCGCCGACGTGCTCTTCCGCTCGGCGGTCCGTCTCTGGGGCGGCGGCACGCTGGGCGTGGTCCTGACCGGCATGGGGAGGGACGGCCTCGCTGGCAGCCGCGAGATCGTGGCCGCCGGAGGCAGTGTGATCGCCCAGGACGAGTTCTCGAGTGTCGTTTGGGGCATGCCGGGAGAGGTCGTGCGTGCGGGCCTGGCGGATGCGGTGCTGCCGCTTTCGCAGGTCGGCGTCGAGGTGGCCCTCCGGCTCAAGAGGCGCAGCGGCTGACGCCGCGCGAAGCCTCGATGAAGGTCGCCGACCCGCAGTTCGACTATCTCTGCGGCCTGCTGCGCCGACGCACGGGTGTGTGCATCGACCAGTCGAAGCAATACCTCGTCGTCGCCCGACTGATGCCGATCGTCAGGCAGCGGAAGATTCCGAGCCTCGAGACGCTCATCGATCGGCTGCGGCAAGGGCTTGACCCGTCGCTCGAGAAAGACGTGCTCTGCGCCATGATGACGCACGAGACGTCGTTCTTCCGCGACCGGGCACCCTTTGAGTCTCTGCGGGCGGTGCTCACCGATATCGTCCAGAGGCGGGCGAAGGAACGGCAGCTCACCATCTGGTCGGCCGCCTGTGCGAGCGGGCAGGAGCCCTTCAGCATCGCCATGGTGCTGCTGGAGCACTTTCGCGACGTGCTCGCCACGTGGCGGGTGCGGATCATCGCCACCGACTTTTCCGAGCAGATCCTGGCCCGAGCCCGCGAGGGCGTCTACAGCGAACTGGAGACCGATCGCGGCCTGTCGCCTGCCCTGCTCCAGAAGTACTTCCGGCCGCTCCAGGGCCGCTTCAGCATCGTGCAGGAGTGTCGCCAGCTCGTCGAGTTCCGCTTCATGAACCTCAACGGCACCTGGCCGCTGATGCCGCTGGCCGACGTCGTATTTCTCCGCAACGTGATGCTCTACTTCGACGTCGCCACGCGATCGGCCCTGGTGGCCCGAGTCCGCCGCGTGCTCCGTCCCGACGGCGTGCTGTTTCTGGGCAGTGCCGAGACGATGATCGGCATCGATGACGGCTGGAACCGCGTCTCCCAAGGGGGCTGCAGCTACTACAAGCCGAAGCCACGGCGTTGACGTGCGCCGTCTGGGGCTGCCCATGCCCCGTCGCCGGACGCTCACTCCGCCCATCGTGGGCTCCGCTCGCTCGATGCTGACTGCGCTTCGGCATCCATGCCTTCGCTGGTCAGCAACGCTGGCTCCCGGGGCACGGGCAGCCCCAGACTCCTTGGGCGAGGTGCAGGGGCGAGGGGCAGGCGGAGGGATCGGTGCGAGGATGGCGAGCGTCGGCCGTCCCCGGCCGTTGGCGAGCCAACTCGTACCGTCCCGCAGCCGGCTTTCGCGAGTCGGGTGTGAGCCGCCCTACGGCCGCCACTCGACGCCGAGGATCGAGACGTCGTCGAGCGGGCCATTGGGCTGGCACCAGGTTTCGACCGCCTCCAGCAAGCCCTTCACGCCGGCCTCGACCGGGGCACCGCGGAACTGGGCGATGCAGGCTGCCATCGCATCGTCGCCGTAGGGGTTTCTGTCCTTGTCCATCGCCTCGGGCACGCCGTCCGAGTAGAGAAACAGCCGGTCTCCGGCCGCAAGTTGCAGCGTTTTCTGCTCGTATTCGACATCGGGCACGAAGGCGATCGGAAAACTCTCGGTGGTATGGAGTTCGACGTCACCGCTCCCGGCGGGGAGCCGGACGAGGGCCGGATGGCCGCCCGAACAGTAGTCGAAGCGGCCGGTGGGCAGATGGAGCACGCCGTACAGGAGCGTGAAGTAGAGCCCCGAAAAATCGTCGGCCTGAAAGAGCCGGTTGAGCTGCGTGGCGACTTCGGCGGGCCGAGCGACCGTAATCCGGCCGTCTGGTCCCTGCCGGACGAGCAGCGACTGGTCGGAGACCTTCGGTGTCAGGAAGCGGCCCACCGTCACCGCCATCAGAGACGAGGGAACCCCGTGGCCGCTGACGTCCACGACGAACAGCCCCACATGCTCCTCGTCGAGCGGAAACACGTTGAGGAAGTCGCCGGCGAGGCCCTGGCAGGGAACGTATCGCCAGGCGATGGTCGTGCCTGGAATATCGACGTCGTCGGCCGGCAGCAGCGACCGCTGCACCTTCGCTGCCGCCTTGAGATCGCGGACCATATGGGCGTTGATCCGCGAGATCTCGGCGTTGAGTTCGGAGAGTTCCTCGTTCGACTTCTGGAGGCCGTCGCGGGCGACCGAGAGATCCTGGTTGGCGACCACGAGCTCCTGATTCTTCGCGACGGCGTTCTCGAACGTGGAGACGAGCAGGTTGAGCACCTGCTGCCGGCCCGCCTTGACCCGAAACAACTGTCCCTGGAGCGTCACCTCGAGCATCGTCGCCGAGGCGTCGTCGGCCGACTCGAGCGGCGACGCGAGTAGCGAGTTCATCCTGCTCAGCAGATAGTCGGGCTCGTACGGCTTGGTGACGTAGTTGTCGGCCCCGGAGTCGAGTCCACGGATGATGTCGATCGGGTCGGAGAGCGTTGAGAGCAGGATGAAGGGGACACTCTTGAGGGCCGGATCCGACTTCGCCGCCTTACAGAACTCGTAGCCCGTCATCTCCGGCATCTCGATATCGGAGACGATGATGTCGGGTCGGCGTTCCTTCGCCAGCGCCAGCGCCAGCGCACCGTTCTCGCCCCAGCGCACGGTGTGCCCAGCCTCCTCCAGCCGGCGGATGAGCATCCGCGCCTGCATGCGGCTGTCTTCGGCGATCACGACATCGACGACGCCGGGCCGTTCGGCCCGTGCCCCATCGGCTGACTCTGCCACGGTCGCCCCCTCAGGTGAACGTGGCCAGGGCCGTCGGTGCATCCTTGTGGATGCTGAACAGCTTGTCGAGGTTCGTGATCTTGAACACGGTGAGGATCTCGGGCCGGATACTGCACATCTTCAGCCGGCCGTGGCCGCTCGAGATCTTGCGATGCAACTGCCCAAGCAGGCCCAGCATCGCGCTCGACATGAACTCGACGTTCGAGAAGTCGAGAAGAACGTCGGGACCAGACGCCTTGCCAATGAGCTGGGTGACTTCCGTGCGGATCTCATCGAGCACGGTGTCATCGAGGATCTTCTTATCCTTGAACTGGACGAGGTGGATGTCGCCCGTCTTTCCGGTCTGAATGCGGCGGAACTGGTCCATGACGGCTCACGTGGGCAAGAGGGTGAAGCAGGGCAAAACGGGCTGGAACCCTGTGAGAGAGCCTAGCGTTTCGGGCGGGGGGCCGCCACCGGCCGGGGTCTGCGGGCCGGGCGGCGGAAAGGCCGCCGCAGATTGCCGCTTCGGCGGCCCCGGATATGACGTTCGTGACGATTCTCATGCTTAGCGACGAAAAATCCGATCGCTCTACGGGAAGGGATCGTGCGGGTGGGGGCATGGTGGTGGACCGGCGGTGCCGGTCTCTGCACCGCAAAGGGGGGCAAGCATGATACTGCGTCTGATCGTGGCCGTGGCCGCGGGGACCGCTCTGGCGTCTGGGGCGGTGGCCTGGGGGCAGGGGGCATCCATCGAGGAGTGCGTGATCGAGCCGATCGTGATCTGCGGTACGGTCGATGGCGAGATCGTGGGCGACGAGTCGGTCGTCCCTGACGCGCTCCCTGGTGACATGCTGATCGACGCCCCGGTCATGACCACCGACACGTCGCTCGACAGCGGGATTCATGTGCCCTCCGGCTGCGGGCACGCGAAAGGGTGCGGGTGTGCCGCCGCGCCGCGCGACTACGTCGTCTTCGACGTCTTGTTTCTCGACCGCGACAACGCGACGAATAACCAGACCATTCTCATCGATGGCGCAGCGGGCCCGCGATCGGGTGAAATGATCTTCACGACGCGGAGCCTCACGCCGACCACCGCTCCGGGCGTGCGGCTGTTCGTCGGCGAGCACGGCCACGATACCACCGGATGGGAGGTGGGCTACTGGGGCGTCTACGGCTGGTACGGCGACGCCCGGGCGGACCTGACGAAGGGACTCGCAGTTCCTGGGGCGATCGGCGCGGCAGTGCCGGGATGGGACGCCGCCAACTCTGTACGGGCGACGTGGTCGTCGTCGCTCAACGTCATGGAGTTGAACCTGTTGGCGAGCGAGTTTACGAGCGATTGCGAGCCGTGCTCGCGCTGGCCGCAGCGGCGGTGTCGCCACGACACGGAGATCGACTGGATCGGCGGGCTTTTTTGGGCCGGCCTCGAAGAGCAGGCCGCTCTCCAGGTGGCGCCGTTCGCAGACCAGCCATCGACGTCGTATCGGGTGGCGACGAGTTCGAACCTGTTCGGCGGCCAACTGGGCCTCCGAGGTCGCCGCACCTGGGATCGCTTTTCGCTCGAAGGCTCGCTGAAGGCCGGCCTCGGCGGTGCCTGGCTCTCGCAGTCGGCCTCACCGATTACCAGTTCTATCGTGCCGAACGTTGACTACCGTCCGGGCCGTTCGGCGGCGGACACGGGCATGGGCTTCCTGTCGAGCATGAACATGTCGATGGCGTACCGTTTCAGCGATGTCTGGGGCCTGCGCGTGGGCTACAACCTCGCCTGGCTCAGCGGCGTGGCTCTTGCACCAAACCAGTGGGACTTCACCGACACCGTCGCCAGCGGCACCGGCGTCCGCGGTGCCGGCGGCGTATTCCTCCACGGCGCCAATCTCGGCCTCGAAGCCCGCTGGTGATCCGCTCGGGGCTGCCCATGCCCGTCGCCGGACGCTCGCTGCGTCAGGAAGTCCGAACGGCGCAAGCAGTGGAGACCTTGGGCGGTACGCCGCTCAGGGCTGCCCGTACCCCGTCGCCGGACGTTCGCGTCGGGCATCCTGCCCGACGCTCACTGCATGTCCGCTGCGCTTCGCCATCGTGGCTGCGCTTGCTCCCATAGCCCGGCTCTGGGGTACGGGCAGCCCCTCGCTGACCCCGTAGCACAGGTCTTCAATCTGTGTGTTGTTCCGGGTTGCATCAATCAATCCCCATGCCGTGAATGCCGGCCGGCTGCGTTGCAGCGGCGGCGCACGAGGATCACGTGTGAGCCGTATTACGGCTGGCGGGTGAACACGAGTGGCTTGGCGTCCTTCGGGGCCGACGGGAGCGCGAACTCGAACGAGTCGGCCGCCTTCGGTGTGACCTTCGCCACCATCGTGCCCGCAGATTCGCTCACCAGCGCGATCGCGTCGGCCGAGGTCTCGATCGTGCCCTTGAGTTCCACCGCGGGCTTCCCGGCGGGCTGCGCCTTCCAGGTGAATGCCGAGTCGGCCGTCACGGTCAGCACAACGGTGTCGCTGTCGCTCGTGGCCTTCCAGGTGCCGACGAGATCGATTTCAGGAAGAGCCTTCTCGGCCGTCGCCTCGACGTCGGTCTTGGCCGGCGCGGAACCGGTATCCGTGACCGGCGCCGACTTCTCCGCGGCGGGAGGCGTGACGGCATCGAGCAGACGCTTGGCGACCACGTCGCCTGGTTGCTTGGCGACCACCACGCCGAGGGCCGCCGCGGCCATGTCGCTGTGGCCGCCGACGAGGTAGTGGTAGCCGAGCACGAAGTGGGCCGCCGCATCGTCGGGATGCGTGCGGCAGAACTCCTCGAGCGTGCGGAGATGGCCGGTGTACGCGTCCACGGAGCCGTAGACGTTGCTCACCGTCGTCCAGTCCATGCCGGGGGCGGTGGCGAGCACCGCGTTGAGCGCCGCCGCGGCTTCGGTGTAACGGCCGAGGGCAAACAGCGCCAGCGCACGCACCTCATGGATGACCGAGTCCTTCGGCGAGAGCTTGAGGGCTTGGTCGAAGCCGGCGAGCGCCCCGGCGTAGTCACCCGTCTTGAACTTGCCGAGCGCCGCATCGACAGCGGCGTCGGCCGGCGACGAAGCCGGCGCCACCTCAGTGGTGGGTTGCTGCGAGGCGGCCACGTCGGTGGCAGCCGCGGCCGTGTCGGCCGGGATGTAGTTATTGATGACGACCGGCTGCGAATAGTCGTAGGGCGACGAGGCCACGACAGCCGCCGGCATCGCGGAGTAATACGGGTTGACGTAGCCAGCCGCCCCGTAGCCCATCGTGCCGTACCCCAGGCCCCAACTGCCGATGCTGGAGAGCAGGCCCCACGTCGCTGCGCCAGTCACGAACGGAGCCCACCAACCGCCGTTATAGCCTCCGTTGTTACCCCAGCCGCCGTTGTACCAGTTGCCGTAGTGCGGGTTGACCCAGCCGTGGTTGTTCAAGCCGTTGTTCCATCCGTATCCACCGCCATATCCGCCGCCGTATCCGCCGCCGTATCCACCACCGCCGTAGCCGGGATAGCCCCAGCCACCACCGCCGTTCCAACCCCAGCCCCCGTATCCGCCATTCCCGTACCCGCCACCCACGTGCACGTTGTTGAAGTTGTTGTTATTGAAGTTGCCGCTGTTCCAGTTGCCGTTGTTCCAAATGGTGTTGCCGTCGCCGATACCCGGGCGGTTGCCGCCGATGCCCGGGCGATTGCCGCCGATGCCCGGGCGATTGCCGCCGATGCCGGGACGGTTGCCGCCGGGACGGTTGCCGCCGGGACGGTTGCCGCCGGGACGGTTGCCGCCGGGACGGTTGCCGCCAAGATCGCCTGGTAGCGTCGTGGGCCTGTTACCTCCAAAGCCCGGCCTATCACCACCAAGGCCAGGACGGTTTCCGCCTCCCTGGCCGGGACGATTGCCTCCCACATCTCCGGGTAGGGTGGTCGGCCTGTTGCCGCCTCCGATACCAGGTCGATTACCGCCGATTGTTCCGGGAAGCGTCGTGGGACGATTCACGTCGCCGAGCCCGGGGCGTCCGGGCCTATTGCCGCCGGCCATCCCGCTGCCCGCGCCGGGGAAGTTCGGACTCGGAAACGACGGCTTCGTCGTGGGGAGTCCAGGCCGGTTGCCGATCTGGCCTGGGAGCGTGCTCGCACCAGGCCGACCACCCCCTGCCCCGCCGATCTGGCCCGGGAGCGGCGCCGGCTTCGTCGCGAATCCGCCCCCTGGCCTGCTGGCTGAGCCTGGCCCGGCGCCGAAGCCAGGACGACCGGGCATCGGAGCCGGCGAAGGCCGCGTCGCGCCGATCCCAGCGCCCGCCCCAGGGAGACCGGCTCCGCCGGGACGCCCTGCCAGGCCAGGGGTGGGTGCTGGACCCGATGGGCGGATCGCGCCGAGCCCGGGTCGTGACCCGATATTGGGCGCTGGAGCTGCAGGCCGCGGCCGAGCGGTTGCATTCGGCAGCGAGGGACGGGAGGGATTCGGCCGTTGCAGCGATCCCACGCTCGGCCGCTGGAAGTTTGGCACCTGGGGCCGGCCCATGCCGCCCATGCCGCCACCGGCCACTCCTGCGGGACGCTGTATGTTCGGCATGCTGGGCCGCGCGGTGGGCATGCTCGGCCGCGCCATCGGCATCTGGGGGCGAGGAGCCGCCATCTGCGGCCGGCTGGCCGGCATCGACGGCCGACCTGCGGGCATGGCCGGCCGCGCTGCCCCTCCGCCGACGCGGCCCATCGAGGGCCTCCCGCCACGAGCACCGCCACCGCCACCGCCACCGCCACCGCCGGGCCGCGCGTTGGCCACACCGGCGACCAGCAGGACGACGATCACGATCGACGCACATGCAGCAGATAGCCGCATCGGTGAAATCTCCTCGAGGAGGTGACGAACAGGGACCAACCGTCTACGGGCGTCGCCGCTCGTTGGTTCGGATCACTTGGCAGGCTGGGGAGGCTTCCGGGCGATCACGAGCTTGAAGTCGGACTCCTCAACACCACCGACGATCCGGTCGGTGCTCTCGACGACGAAGTGGTCGGCATCGGAAGGACGAATCGTGACGGTGGCTGAGCCCATCGTGCCATCGGGCAACGTCGCTTCCGACTTCACCACCCAGCCGTCGTCCGTGCCCAGCCACTCACCCTCACTGAAGCCGCCATCGGAGTCAAACGTCCACGAGCGGAGCGTGCCCTCGACGGGATCCCAGCCGATCCTCTGCACGCTCTTGGACGCCGGTTGGCCGCCAACCGAAAGGTTGTACTCGCCGATCAGGAAGTTGCCGTCCTCGGTCCAGCGATAGCTGATTTGTGTCTTGCCCTCGGGGCTCTCATCGACCCAGTCGCCGACAATCCAATCGAGCGACGCGAGCATCTCGGTTGGAGTCGGCAGCGGGTCGTCGGAGAACTCACGATATGAGGCGAGCGGCCAGCGGTCACCCAACTTCGTGCGGACCGCCACGTATCGAACCTGCGCGGCGGCGGCACCCTGGTCGGTCGTGATCCGGCGAATGCCCTCCTCGATCACCACCTCATCGCCGATCTCGCGGGCATCGGTCACCTCCATCTCGAGCGTCGCCTTGGGAAACCGTTCGAAGAACCGCTTGAAGAGCGCCGCGATCTCGGCTCGCGATTCCGTGACACCGCCGTTCTCGTCGACGACCTCGCCGTCCTCGATAAACATGCCCGCAAGGGCGGCGGAGTCGCCGGCATTGAAGGCCTTGACGGTCGCTTCGGCCTCCGTCGCGACCGCCTTCACCACAGCCGCCACGGCCGGGGTGACCGGCGCGGTCGTCGCCTGAGCCCAGGCCGCGGCCTCCACCGCAAGCCAGACCGCCACCATCAAGCACGCACCACGGACAACAGCTGCGAGGGCCGAAAACACCGTCATGACTTGTCTCCCCATGCTGGTCGTGCGGGCCGGCACCGGCCCGCGAAGGATCGAGAACAAAAGACCATTTCCCTCCAAGACTTTCAAGCCGCGGGCGACCGGTCAGCAGGCCGACGGCCGGGCCCCAAAGATCGCGCCGCGAGCCACGCTCCACCAACCCGGCCGCTCGAGCGCGCGGTAGGGAGAGTCGGCGGGAAGCGTCGCCACCAGATGCTCGTGCGCCCGCTTCAGGTTGTGATAGGGCATCGAGGGAAAGAGGTGGTGCAAGGCGTGGTAGCGGATTGAGAACGGGAAGAAGAGGAGCGTGAGTGGGTCGTTGGTGGTGAAGTTGCACGAGTCGGTGATGTGCGACTCCATGTCGGAATGCGAGCCGTCGCCTTCGCAGTGGTGGTCGGCGAGAAATCGCATGTGGTTGAGGGCCACGGTGGCGACGGCGAGCGCATAGAGCAGGGGAATCCGCGTCCACGGATTGAGGCCGAGGATCACGAGCAGCGGGATCAGCAGGGCCCGCAGGAAGCAGGGGATCTCGGCGGCAAGGATGGCCCGGCGGTCGGCCGCGGTGAGCCGCCGTTCATAGCTCCGGTTGAAGGTCAGGGCCGACGCGTGCCGGAGCGTCCACTCGCGGACGCCGGGAGTGATGAAGGTGAGCGGCACGAGCAGGAACCGCAGGAACACGAGGATGGGCATTGCCATGATTTTCAAGGCGTAGCCCAGCACGCTGGCCAGGTTACCCCCCTGGACCATGTTGGCCGCGTACTCGGGATCCTGCGGCGTGCCGTAGTACCGCTGGCTGTGGTGGTCGCGGTGGTGCCTGGTGAAGAACGGGCTCGGCATGAGGATGATGACGCCCCCGAGCACGTTCCAGGCGGCCTTGAAGAACGGCATCTCGTGCGCCCCGAGATGGCACACCTCGTGCACGAGCGAGCCCATGCGGTAGAGCCAGAAGGCCGCGATCGGAAAGGCCACGAGTTGCGGCCATGAGCCCAGCGGAGATGTCAGGTAGACACCGGCCGCGACATAGGCGGCAACGAGGCTCACAAGGAAGTCGGCCCAATACCGCAGAGGGGAGGGGCGGAAGAAGTCGATGCGTCCCTGACCGATCGCTCGGCGGACGTCGTGAATCCAACAGTCGGCACCTCTCGGTGCAGCGGCCGTGGAACAGGCCACATGGTCCGAACGGGCCTCGAGCATCTGTCAGCCTCCCTGCGGCCATCTTCCGGAACCCGCCTGGTCCCGGTCAAGGCGAGCAGCAATCGACCAGAAAGCCGGCTGACAGGCAACTCTGGGACTCAAAAAAGCGGGGGGCCGGGCGTTTTCACGCCCGG
>CAMBSN010000114.1 GCA_945870505.1 Candidatus Kuenenia stuttgartensis
CCGGGCGTGGAGACGTTCGTGAAGCCGGTCAAGGAACATCGCTTCGTGGTCGTGTTCCGCGGCAAGGGGCTCGACGGTCGCGTGGCCGACACCGACCCGCAGGCCGTGGGCGTCGCCCCGCTCGATCCGCAGGCGGTCGATCCCGCGGCCGCGAAGACGGCCGAAGTGGCCAAGGAGTTTGTGAAGCAGGCCCGCGCGATCCTCAAGGGCGAGCCAAAGGCAAACGGGCTCGTGCTTCGCGGCTTCGCCGCCAAGCCGGCGCTGCCCACCTACGAGCAGCTCTACGGGCTGAGGGCGGCGGCCATCGCCGTCTACCCGATGTACAAGGGCCTCGCGCAGCTCGTCGGCATGACGCTCGTGGGCAAGGCCCAGTCGCTCGACGAGCAGATTGCCGAGCTGGCGAAGTGCTGGAACGATTACGACTTCTTCTTCATGCACTTCAAGTACACCGACTCCACCGGCGAAGACGGGGCGTTCGACCAGAAGGTGAAGCGAATCGAGGAACTCGACCGGGCGATCCCGAAGATCGAGGCCCTCAAGCCAGACGTGCTGATCGTGACCGGCGACCACTCCACGCCCAGCAAGCTCAAGAGCCACTCGTGGCATCCGGTGCCGACGCTGCTCGCGGCCGACACCTGCCGGCCCGACGGGCTGACGTCGTTCTCGGAGCGCGACTGCCTCCGCGGCGGCTTCGGAATCTTCCCGGCCAAGCACCTGATGCTCCTGGCCATGGCCCACGCCCAGCGGTTCGGCAAGTACGGCGCCTAACGCTGGGTGTGTCCGTTGCCGTCCAAGCCGACCGGCCGTAAGGCCGCGGGCTGATCGATGCGCAGCGCCGCTCGGGGCTGCCCACGCCCCATCGCCGGACGTTCGCCTCGGCCCTCTAGGCCTCGGCTCTCTGCAAGTTTGCTGCGCTTCGTCATCCTGACTCCGCTTGCTCCCATAGCCCGGCTCACGGGGCATGGGCAGCCCCGAGCTACCCCTGAGCGACCGCGAGCCGTTTTCCTGGGTGGACTGGGGTTTCTCGCAAATCGCAACTAGAGTCGGGGGGTCCGGCCCGACGCCCAGAGCACCCCGCCAGTCATGCCCCGCTCCTCCGAAGACGACCTGTTCAACAGCTCGACGATGACGTTTGGCGAGCATCTGGAGGAACTCCGGAGCTGCCTGATCCGCGCCGCGGCGGGACTGGCCGTGGCCGTGCTGATCGGTTTCTTCGTCGCGCGGCCGGTCGTCCACCTGATCGAGGAGCCGCTCCGGCGGGCCCTCGGCGACTACTACTCCAAGCGGGCGATCGAGACGGCGGCCGACTGGAAGACCCGGACGCCGGACGGACCCCCGCTTCCCTATTCGCAAGCGGAGATCCGCGATGCCGTCGAACAGCACGGCATGACCTATGAGCTCCGCGAGGTGCATCCCGACCGGCTCGCGGCCGTGATCGGTGGCACCGCCGCCACGGCGGCAACCGGCACAAACGCCTTCGACACCGACGCCCTCGTGCCCGTGCTCCTCTGGCAGCCACTCTCCCGCGACCCGCGAGTGAGCATCACCACGCTCTCTGCGCAAGAGGCCTTCGGGATCTACGTGAAGGCCGCGACTCTCGTGGGCGTGGTGCTCGCCAGCCCGTGGATCTTCTACCAACTCTGGACGTTCGTTGCGGCGGGCCTCTACCGGCACGAACGGAAGTGGGTCTGGACGTTCCTACCGATCAGTGTGGTCCTGTTCCTCGCCGGCGTGTTCATCGCTTTCTTCTTCGTGTTCGACTTCGTGCTCGACTATCTGCTGCAGTTCAACGCCTGGCTGGGCCTCGACCCCGACCCGCGGATCAGCGAGTGGCTGAGCTTCGTGCTGATCATGCCAATCGGCTTCGGCCTCGGTTTCCAACTGCCACTGGTGATGCTCTTCCTGGAGCGGATCGGCGTGTTCGACGTCGCGGCCTACACGTCGCAGTGGCGGATGGCCGTGCTGGTGATCGTCGTGGCCTCTGCGGTTCTCACGCCCGCCGACCCCTACAGCATGCTCTTCCTGGCGGCGCCCCTCTGCCTGCTCTACTTCGGCGGCGTGGCCCTCTGCCGCTGGTTCGGCGACGCCCCACCAGCGGGCCGAATCGCCGTCGATCAGGCGACGAAGGCGAGCCAGTAGAAGACGCTGCCGGTGACGGCGGTGAGCAGCAGATCCCCGGCGGCCACTCGGGCCATCACGCGGTGCCGGGGCCCGTGGCTTCCCGGCGATGGCGGCGATGGGAAGCGGGCCAGCGCCTCCCAGACCACCCAGGCCCAGAGCACGAGCGTCGAGACGGCGAACACCAGGTGGATGCCAAGCGCCACGAGCACGCCCGCCGGCCACCAGGGATTGGGCTCTCCTCCCCAGGCGACGCCGCCGGCGGCACGCAGCTTCCAGTCGCTGATCAGGCGGACGTCGATCTCGAAGACGATGATCGCCGCCAGCAGCGCGACGACGATGAATAGCTGGAGCCGCTTGTGGGCCACGTAGGCTCCGCGACGCACGAGGCTCACGCTCCAGGCGAGCACGGGCAGGAGGGCGATCAGGCCAACGAGCACCACGTCCATCCCCAGCGAGGCTCGCGTGCCGAGGAAACCGTCGATGCCTCGCGGCGACGCCTGGATCTCGGTCGTATCGTGCTGCACGGGTCTCTTCCTTGACAGCCCGGAATCGATAGCCCGGAAGGTGGGGGATTCGCGCGGAGCCCCTGATTGTAGCCCAGGGCCTGCCCGCCGCGGGTGGAAGGCGGCTACCATCATCGGGCCGGCCGAGTGGCGAAACTGGCAGACGCACGGGACTTAAAATCCCGTGGAGAGCGATCTCCGTGCGGGTTCGATCCCCGCCTCGGCCAATCGTGGATGACGTTCCGCGGTCGATCTTGCCCCACGCGGGCCCCGCCCGCTATTTCCCTGGCATGGTCACGTCATCGACACCCCCGCACCCTGAGCCACGGCCGTGGCAGCCTCTCGTCTGGCTGCCCTGGCTCTCCGCCCCCCTCTTCTTCCTGCTACCGATCGGGGGTTGCGGTTTTGCGGCTGCCGCCCGCCGGCCTCCTGCTGCCAGTTCCACCGCCACCTATCCCCTGCCCGGCCCCGCTCCGGTCGCGACGATGGTGACGGTCGTGACGCCGTCTCGCTGACCTTCGCGACGCCTGGTGGCGTGGGGACGGCCGGCACACTAGTTTTGCTCGTGGGTTTCGAGCCCGAGCCCCACGGAGATTCTGCATGTCGCTTCGTTCTCGGATCGCGCTGGTGGCGGCGCTCTTGGTGCTGGCTGCCGTCGCCGTCAGCACCGTCCTGCAGACGTTCGCCGCCCGCCGCGCCATTCTCGATCAGGCCCGGGCTGGTGGAGACGGGATCGCCACGATGCTGGCGCGGGTCGCCGCATTCGCCGAAGACGTGCCGCCGGCCGTCGAGGAGGAGATTGGCCGGCACATGCTTGCCGAGGCGCGGCTGCTCGCCGCCTACGTGGCCGCCGCCGAGCAGGCTGGCACGTCGACCGAGGCGATCGTCGACCGGCTCCGCAGCGTCACCGACGAAACCGTCGTGGACCATCTCCTCGTCACCGGCACCGACGGCGTCTGCACGATCGACACCGAGCGGCCCGAGAAGCCGTTCGTCTTCCTGCCCGACGCGGCTCGACAGCCCGAGGCCCACGCCTTCCACCGACTGCTCACCGGGGAGATCGCCACCCTCGTGCAGAAATCGCTGCGGCGCGATCAGGACGGCAAGGTCTTCAAGTACGCCGGCGTGGGTGGACTCGACAAGCCGCGGATCGTCGAAGTCGGCATCGAGTCCACCTTCCGGGCGCGGCTCGACAAGAATCTGGGCGTCCGCCGCCTCGTCGGCGAGGTCGTCGGCGGGGACGTGAAGGAGGTGCAGGTCCTCGACCGGCAGCTCGTGCCGCTCGTCACCCGCCGCATCGACGCGAGCGGCTCGGCGACCGACGTTCCCATCGCCCTGTCCCAGGCCGACGCCGAACTCATCCGGCAGAGCATGGCGGTCAGTGCGCCCGTCGGTCGGTTCACCTCCGACACGTACCGCGTGGCGGCTCCAGTGTCGCGCTCCGACGGCCGCTCGTCGGGGGCCGTGCTCGTGAGCCTGGCCACCGACTCCAGCCGCGACGTGCTCTGGTGGCAGGCGGCCGGCGCGGCAGCCTCGGCCTTCATGGTGGGCCTGCCGGGCGTGCTGGCCGCGATCTGGCTGGCCCGGTCGATCGCCGAGCCCGTCCGCCGGGCGCTCTCGGTGGCGGAATCGATCGCATCTAGTGACCTGACCCAGCGGATCAAGGGACAGGGCACCCACGAGATGGGCCGGCTGCTCGGCTCCTTCGAGCGGATGACGCAGTCACTCGCCGGCCTGATCGGCCGGATCAAGTCGGCCGGCGAGCGGCTGTCGACCGTCGAGGCCGACGCGGCAGCGGCGCTGGCCAGGCAGGAGCGGGCCGTGAGCAGCGTGAACGGATCGGCCAACGAGATCGCCGCCGCCGTCACGGAGATCTCCGCCACCGGCGAGCAGCTCCTCGACGCGACCAGCAGCGTCACCGGCATCGCCCGCGAGGCTGCCCAGGTGGCCGAGCAGGGACGCGGCGGCCTGGAGAGCATGACTGCCTCGATGGAGCACCTCGACGAGGCGATGAACGCCTTCACGCGAAAGCTCGCCACGATCAGCCAGCGGGCCAGCGGGATCACGTCGGTGGTCACCACGATCGCGAAGGTGGCGGAACAAACCAATCTCCTCTCGGTCAACGCCACGATCGAGGCCGAGAAGGCGGGCGAGTCGGGCCGCGGCTTCCGGATCGTCGCCCAGGAGATTCGTCGGCTCGCCGACCAGACGGCCCTCTCCACGAAAGACATCGAGCGGATGGTTCGCGACATGCAGGCAGCCGTGGCCAGCGGCACCATGGAGATGGACCGATTTCGCAACGAGGTGAGCGGCCGGATCGGCGAGGTCGCCCAGGTGAGCGAAAAGCTCGGGAAGATCATCGAGCCGGTGCAGTCGGTCACCCGGTCGCTGGAGACCGTGCACCAGGGCATGGAGTCGCAGTCGCAGGGAGCCCGGCAGATCCGCGACGCAATGGAGTCGCTGCGGACCGACGCCGGCGAGTCGGCCGCGTCGCTTGCCATGTTCACGACGTCGCTTACCGAACTGCGGCGGTCAATCGCGGAACTCAACGCCGAGGTCGCCCGGTTCCAAACCCACGACGATCAGCCAGACGCGGCCTGAGACGCGGTCACACTTGATGCTCGCGCTCGAGTGCACGGTACGTGAAAGCCGACCGGCCGTGAGGCCGCGGGCGAACCACGCTGGATGCTGCATCGTGTGGTGGTTCACCCCACGCCTCACGGCGTTGGGCTTGGACATAGATGCGGGCGGGCGAGGATCATATGAAACTCGTCAAAGCCGACCGGCCGTGAGGCCGCGGGCGAACCACGCTGGACGCTGCATCGTGTGGTGGTTCACCCCACGCCTCACGGCGTTGGGCTTGGACGGCGGCGCGACCGCCGCATGGCCGTAGCGAGTGTCCGGCGACGGGATCGGGGCCGGCGCCGACTCACGGCGTCGCAGGGATCATCGATGCGTGGCCGCTGACACACCGCCAGGCCCCATCCTTGAGCACCCAGACATTGGTGAACCGCGACCGTCGCTCGAAGGGCTTGCCGTCCTTGTCGCTGCCGGCTTCCTTATAGTCGCCGATGTCGACGGCCACCGTGCCGCCGCCATACAGTCGCACGTCGATCGAACTGGCCTCGGACACGGTGTGTTTCTCACCGCTTGCCTTGAGCGCGGCGATTCCCTCCGCCTTCGTGAAGCGGTGGCCGGACGGCTCGACGTAGACGAAGTCGGGGGCCCAGATCCGTTCCAGGATCGAGGGATCATTCCTGAGATACGCGGTCGACCACTGGGAGGAGAGCTCCTTGATGCCCGCCTCGATGGCGGCTTCCTGGGCAGGCGTGACGGCCGCAGCCGACTGGGCACGGGTCACGGGGCAACAGGCCGCGGCGAACGACACGAGCAGCAAGCCCCGGGTGATGGTCCGAACATGCAACATGGTGAGTGACTCCTGCTCGAGGGAAAGGGGACACGGAACCCAAGCATCGCTGTCTCTGGCATGGGCGGGCTGGGTTGGAACGCCGGCGACCCGGTGCGGACAGCTTACCGGCGGGCGTCGGTCTGGCGGGCGGCCTGGCGGTTGGCCAGGAACCGGCGGAGGCCAGTGACGATTCGGGTGGCCGTCTGGGAGCCCGATTCAACGTGGATGGGGGTCTCGCCGTCCTCGGTCACGATCACCTCGACCGCCTCCGGGGGCAGGTCCTCGCCACCGAGCAGGTCAGCCGGGGCCCCGGCGGCCTGGCCCAAGGCCTGTTCTTCCTGGGGCGGAACCTGGGCCACGACGAAGTTTTCCCGGGTGAGCGAATCGAACTCGGGATCCTTGATCAGGGTCGCTACCCTGGTCTTGGCGGCCGAATCACTGGGCCTGGAAACAAGCAGCAGCACGGGCTTGCGGGTATCCCGAGCCGTTTCCACAGCCTCGTCGATCGACGACAGGATCCGGTCGTCGTCATCCCCGTCTTCGGGATTCCCGGCCAGCACCGGGGCGGGAACGTGCTTTTCCAGGGCCGCCAGCCAGGCTTCCGGCGTCTGGCCGTGGTAGCCCGACTGGGCCATGATCTTGGCCCCGTCCGGGGCGATCAGGACGGTGTTTGGAAAGGTCCGAATGCCGTATTTGATGCAGACGCGGGACCTGGCGTTCCGCTCGTCTTGGGAAATGCCCTGCTGGGGAAGGTCGATCATCAGCAGGACGACGCGATTCTCGGCCCAGGCGAGGAACTGCTGGGAGTCGAGGACCTTTTTCTCGAGCGTGACGCAGTGGGGGCACCAGTCGCTCCCCGTGAAGATCGTGAGCACCGGCCGGCCGGTCCGCTCGGCGGCTTCCATGGCCTCGTCATAACTCCGCAGCCAGCGGTCGCTGGCCTGGGCCGACGCGGCCACCGCGAGGCAGACCGTTACGGCCGCCACCAGGCGGCCTACGGCAGCGAATGCCGCCGCCCCTGAAAACTGAAACCTTCCCGTCGCGTTGCTCAGACTCATCGTCGTTTGCCTCCCTGCCGTCCCGTACCCATTTCATCGGGTGGACTTCACCGGGCCCGCGAGCCTTCGCGGGCCGAAACATGGCAAAAAGGTAGGCTGAACGAGGTCAACCTGTAAAACTGTGAGTCTTGTGCAGATTGCGCAGATTACCAAAACCCCCTACGCTCTCCGTCGCGGCTGGACTTACGTCGCGCCGCAGGAAGTCACGGAGGGGCCAAAAAACCGCGAGGCAGGCAGGACACTGGCCCGTGCTGACTGACCCCGCGGTTGGCCCGTACCCGTAAAAAGCCGCAGGGCCCACCGTTTTCCGGTGGGCCCTGCTCATTCGTTCGATGCTCTCAGGCTCGGCGGACAGGAGGTCCGCCGCTGCCAGCCCGGGCACACCTTGGCGGTGCCCGCGGCTGGCGGAGGCTGCCGGGGCCATGGATGGCCCGGCAGCCGGGAAGGTTAAAACTGCCAGATCGCGTCGCAGCCGCCGTAGAACTGGCCGTACTGGTCGCCCGACCCGTTGGCGATCTTGCCGAAGGGCAGGTTGCCGTTCGGATCGTCCGGCGAATACCAGTCGTACCGCAGTTCGGGCCGGATGATCCAGTTGTTGTTGGGCTTCCAGTTGAGGCCCCACGTGGCCTGCCAGAAGTTACCAGCGTAGCCAGTACCGTAGGGACCGTTGACGTAGTAGTTGCGGATCGGATTGAGCACACGGGTGCCATTGTTGTCGCGGAACCACTCTAGCCGCATGCCGCCCACCAGCGTATCGCTGATGTTGTAGAACATGTACTGGTTGATGCCGTACCACTGGGCGAGGCCATCGGCCTGCCCGATGTTCTGCGACGCCGGATTGGCGTTGAACTGCCAGCCGTTGTCGTTCTGAAACACGTAGGTGAGCTTGTCGGACAACTCATTCACGTAGACCGTGCTCACGATCGACCGGTTGCCGATGTTGGCAGGGCCGGTCGCGGAGACGAACGAGCCCGGCTCATTGCCGCTCGACACGGTCGTCGTCAGAGCCTGCGTGGCGTCTGAGTTCTTGAACGTCACACCACCGAGGAAGGCGGCGTTGCTATTCGCCCCCGGATAGCCCGGATTGTTGATCCCCACGATGTTGATGGGGTCGCTGAAGTTGTCCCAGCCGTTGGTGATACCGCCGTACACGACCAGCTGATCGTTGGGCGACCAGGTGTCGAGCACGCCGGTGTGGGTAAACGGCTCACCATACTGCATCGTGTAGGCGTGAGTGTAGAAGAAGTTGCCGATGGCCGGCACCACTTCGTACCCGATGATCGTGTAGAAGTGGCCAAACTTGACGGCATGGTTTCCGGCACCGACCTCGCCGTAGAGCTGCGGCATCGCGAGGCCGTAGTCCTTGCTCGACGCCCACGACGGTGCGCCCGTCACGCCGTACTGATTCGGCTGATTCAGCAGGTTCGCGTCGAGACCGCGGGCCGTGGTGTAGATGTAGTCGGTACCGTAGAGCAGGTCGACGCGTCCGCCCCAGTACCGCCCATTGTCGACATCGAGCAGCCGCTCGTTGACGAGGTAGAGCTGGTTCATCTGGCCCTGCCAGTTGCGGTCGTTGAACGTGATCGGGCCGTTGAAGGGGCTCCCCCAGTTGTTGGCACCGATGCCCGCGTTAATCCAGCCGTAGGTGTTGATCCCGCGACTGGTGAGGGCGTCGAGTTCCAGGTACCGGGTGGGGCCTTCCTCGGCGGAAGCCTCCTGAGCGGCCTCCTGCGGCGGAAGGGCCCGCATCTGGTAGGCATCCTCCTGCGGCACGTTTGGCAGCACCGGAGCCGACGCGACGGGCGCGGTGTTTTGGGCGAGTTGACTGTAGAGGTTCGGATCAATCCGCGACGGCAGCGATGGGTCGGCGGCATTCGCTGCACTGACGGCCATCAGGCCGCTGGCCACCCAAAGGGGTAGCGTGAACTTCGCAAAACGCATGGTGGATAGGCTCCCAATCCGTTGGTGTGATTTCCGGGCCGCGGGACCGCGACCCGGCACTATGAACATGGGCACGGAGGTCCACCTACCGAACGCGGAATCCGCCGATCCGCGCCGGCCCAGCCCCCCGTCCCCGAGGAGGAGAATCGACCCCGCTCCTGCGAAACAATGCCTTCGGTCTCCGAGGGCTGCATATTCTTCGCCACCGCAACCCCGCCGTGGGAGACTCTGCGGGTCGCGCAACCGCGCCGGTCAGGTCGCCGGGGCGAACGAGCCCTCGAGCAGGGCCGCCAGGAACTCCTCGGGTCGAAACGGCTCGAGATCGTCGGCCGATTCCCCGACGCCGACGAACTTCACCGGCAGGCCAAACTGCTCCGCCACCGGCACGATCACGCCGCCGCGGGCCGAGCCGTCGAGTTTGGAGAGCACGATGCCGGTGCACCCGGCCGCCTCCTTGAAGCCCTTGGCCTGCGAGAGGGCGTTTTGCCCGGCGGTGGCATCGATCACGAGCAGCGTCTCGTGGGGTGCGTCGGGGATCTGCTTGGCGATCACGCGGCGGATCTTGCCAAGTTCTTGCATCAGGTTGGCCTGCGTCTGCAGCCGGCCGGCGGTGTCGATGATGCAGACGTCGAAGCCCCCCTCCACCGCCTTGGCCACCGCCCGATGCGCCACGCTCGCCGGATCGCAGCCCGGTTCACCGCGGACGATCTCGGCCCCGAGTCGGCCCGCCCACATGGCAAGCTGCTCCACCGCCGCCGCCCGAAACGTGTCGCCGGCGCCGAGCACCACCCGCTTGCCGTCGCGGAGGAAAAGCCTCGCGAGCTTGGCGATCGACGTCGTCTTGCCCGAGCCGTTGACGCCCGTCACGAGGATCACCGTGGGGCCGCCGACCGCGGTCGCGATGCCTGCCTCGGCCGGCTTGAGCCGCGCCAGGAGCTGCGTGCGGATCGAGTCGAGTACCACCTCGGGATCGACCACGCGGGCTCGCAGCCGCTCGCGGACGTCGGCCACGATCGCCTCGGCAGCGGCCGGCCCCATGTCGGTCTTCACGAGGGCCGCACGGAGCTCCTCGAGAAAC
>CAMBSN010000115.1 GCA_945870505.1 Candidatus Kuenenia stuttgartensis
TCGAGCCAGCCGACGGCCCGCGGGGTGCCGGAGGCCACATCAGAGGCCGCCACGCTCGAGGTGATGCCAGTCGTGCCAGTCCAGGAGCCGTCGCCGCGGCCCGCCAGGATCGCCGTCACGAGTTCGGTGGGAGTCAGGCCGCTGGCCACGGTCACCAGGCCGTTGCCCAGGTCCACCAGGCCGCCGGCGTTGGGGGCGAGGCCGCCCACCGTGGTCTGCAGATAGGGCGCGAGCGACACCGTGCCGCCGGCGACCGGGATGACCTTGCTTGAGCCCAGCGCCGCGGCGTTGGCAAGCTGCAGCGTGCCCTGCTGCACGGCCGTGGAGCCCGTGAGCGTGTTGGCCGCGGTGATCACCAGCGTGCCATCACCGGTCTTCACCACCGGAATCGAACCCGAGAGCGTCGGATACCCGGCCTGCGTCTGCGTCTGTGTGCCACTGGCCACGTTGATCGTGATCACGGCCGGCGCCGCGGCGTAGGTTGTCCGCATGATCCAGCCCGGCGTCGGCGAACCGCCAAACGACGCCGTTGTCGACACCATCGTCACCGTCGATGCAAACGTGGTGCTGTGGGCGGCGTTGTAATGGGCCAACGTGTAGTAGGAGAGGCCGGAGTGCTCCATGTCGGTCCCCAGCCCATCTCCGAGCACGTAGGTGGTGTAGTTCGCGTTGCTAATCGCCGAGGTCTGGTTGGTCGTCGTGAAGAAACCACCCTGATAGGAATCACTCGCGGCCAGCGTGATGGCATTGACGAACAGCTGCACCACGTTGCCTGAGGCCAGGCTCGTCGTGAACGGCGTGGTGCCGGTCATCCGCAGCACGTCGTTCACGCTGGCGGTCGGGTCGGACCAGTTCGGGGCCACGTCGGCCGCGTTGAGGTCAAAGTTGAAGCCCGTGCCTGCACTCCCGGAAATCGTGCCGACCGTAAAGATGCCGCCGGCACCGCTGGTGCCATCAGGGCTCACGATGCCCGTGCCGCTGACCGTCTTGATCGCGCCGTAGCCATCCACCTTGCCACCAGCGAGCACGACCGAGGTCTGGGTGAAATCGCCGTTGAAGCGGGCGACCGCAAAGGGCCCCGGGCTCACGGTGCCAGCGAAGGTATTGCCGCTCGTCGAGGTGAACTTGGCTCGCGACTGAGCCAGGCCCGAGGTGGTGTCGCTGGCGAGGACCCGCAGCACGCCGCTGCCCGTGAGCGGCCCCGAGAACGTGAACTGCTGCGTTGAGGGCACCAGCGGATCGGGATTGTTCTTGTTGACGATCTGAACCGTTGCGGTGCCAGAAACGGCCAGAACGTTGGCCAGTTCCACGTCGTCGCCGGCCCCCTGGCCGATCGTGCCGCCGGCGAGCGTCACCGGCAGCGCCGGATTCGAGCCGAACGTGAACACCTGGTCGGGGGCGGCCGAGTTGGGGCTCAGCGCGAGCCGGCCCGCGGCCTCGATGGTGACCTCCGTCGTGTTCAGCGGCACCGCCGAGCGGTCCACGCCGAGCGCCCCGCGTTTGACTGTCGTCTTGCCGACGTAGTCCTTGACGGCAAAGTCTACGTTGAGCGACTGGGCCGACGTGTTGAGCCGCTGGACGCCGGAACCGGCCGAATCGATCACCAGGTCGCCCGTGCCCGAGAGGAAGCCGTCGAGGCGAGCATCGGTCGTGCCGGCGATGTTGACCGTCACAGTCGGGCCCATGCGCACGGAACCGAGGCCCTGCAGGCCGCCGACGGTGTCGGAGTAGCCGTTGAAGTCGGCGAGCATGAACCGGGAGACCGCGACGCGGGACGCGTCGGGAATAACGTTGTTGGCCGCCAGTTGCAACGTGCCGCCCACGACGTTCGTAAACCCGGTGTAGTTGTTGGCGGTGCCTGCCAGCAGGAGCGTCCCGCCGCCGAGGGCGAGGCCGGTGGTGCCCGTCAGGCGGGCCGCGATCGTTGCCGAGCCTCCCGCCACGACACTCACGTCACAGGCCGTGATCGATCCTGAGCCAGAGGCAACCCGATAGCCGCTCGTGGTGAAGTTCATCGCGAGCGGGGCCACGTCGGAGCCCACGGTCACCGTGCCCGACGTGCCGCCAAAGTAGGCCGCCCTGCCATTTGCCCACTGGCCGCCTGAGACCGTGGTGTCGGATGGCGACCAGCGATTCGAGGAGGAGTTCCACGTGCCACTGCCGCCGAGGGTCGTGCCATTGGCCGTCCAGTAAAGCGAGACCACGGGCGCCAGCGTGACTGCGATGCCCGGCGAACCGGTGTTGGCCTGCCCGTTCGCGGTGGACGTCACGGTGTAGGCGTAGTTCAACGGAGCCTGGCTGACCGTGCCGGCCGGCGCCGAGCCGAGAACGCCCGCAGAATCGTAGGACCAATAAAACGAACAGCCCTGCGTGGCGGCTCCAAACGCCACCCGATTCACCTCAGCGCCCGAGGCGTCGAAGATGATCACGCCGTCGCCGCCGGAACTCATTGACGCGCCCGATCCCACATACGACCCGAGTTTCGGATTCCGCACGTTGCCCGTGCCCGACCCGAGATTCCAGAGCGTCTGGTAATCAGGGACGACCGTTGAGGGAGACTGCGCCTCCATAAACACCACCGACTCGCCTGGGGCGATCAGGCTCCATGCCGGCCCAGTGCCCGTCGCGTAGGGCACGAGCGCCAACGACGCGGCATACGAATAGGAGTTGTCGTCCATTCGCCAGCCGGTGATGTCGACCGCCGCATCGCCGTAGTTGGTGATCTCCAACCAGTCCGTGGTGTTGAGCGTGAGCGCGTTGCTCATCGCCTCGGTGATCCGGATGATGCCGGCCGCCTGAACTGAGCCTGTCCAGGCGAGAGCGGCCACGAGGGCGGCGAGGGAGGAACGGCGAAGTCGGGCCAGCATGGGAAGATCTCCGGGCAAAATGGCGAGGCGGGAAGAAGTGGGATCCGGCGACTACCGGATGCATACGGGCGACGGGTTAGCGTTGTGTGAGCGTGATCGGCCGGGCGAGTCTCACGACCCACAGGCAGGTGCGGGGCGGCGGATCGTCGTCGGCATCCTCGTGGATGCCGAAATCGTCGTCGTTCACCAGAAAGATGTGCTGCTCGTCGGCCACGGCCAGCCCTTCGAGCTTGAGCGGGCCGCTTTTCTTCGCGCCGCGGCGACTAGTGCCGCGATTCGCGGTGCCGGCGCGCATGTCGTCGAGGATGGGAGCGAGGTCGGCCAGGAGCGTCTTGGCCACCGGGGTGATGTCGGCTTCGTCAAGATCGCGAAGCATCTCGGCCGGCGGTTCGTCGCCGGCGACGGTGCGGGCCAGGGTGTTGGTGGCGACGGCAAGGTCGGTGAGGTACAGCCGCGCTACGCCACCATCGGCCTGCTCCAGCACGAGGAGCGACGTTGGCCCCAGGGCTGCCATCGCGCAGAGTTTGCCGTCGTCCGGAGCCGCCTTCCCCTTGCGATAACCCTCGTGCGTCGGATCGCCGAGCCGATAGACATACTCCCCGACCGGCTGCCCACACGCGGGATCGAACGCGACGAGCCGCACGTTTCCGCGTTTCCGAGCCACGGCAGGGTCGGTGCCGTCGAGTGGGCTCTGCATGAGGGCGAAGATCCGCGTCTCGTCGGGCGAGATGGCCAAGCCCTCGAAGCCACGGTTGTCGCGGCGCTGCGAATAGACCGCCGGCAGCGAATCGACCACCTCGGTGCCGGCATCGGCCAAGGCCACGCCCGCGGGCACGAACCGGCGCTGCAGCGTGCCGTCGGCATCCGCGGCGAGCAGCGACGGCCGATACTCCTCGGCGAGCCAGAAGCCTCCAGCGCGGGTTCGGACCAGCCCCTCCGTATCCACGCCATCGACGTCAGGAGCGATCGCCGCGCGGCCCTGCGGATCAAAGATCAACGGATCGTTGTCCAACCCGTTGGGCCGGCCCGACACCGCTTCGCCGGTGCGGTCGCGGAGCGGCACCGTGCCCGTCAGTTCCACCGCGAGTTGCCCGGGATGACTCGGATCCCAGTCGATCTGCGCCTCCAGGATCCGCGGCGCGAACGATGGCGCGGCGAGCGTTCGGTGCTCCCGTCCCTCGACCTTCGTGGTGCCGTTGGGACCGCGATCGGTCACAAGCCATGCCCGCCGGCAACCGGGAGTGCCCGCGTCCGAGTCAGTCTCGACGAAGAGGTCGCTGATCCCGCCAAGCATCACGGCCGGCTCTTCGCCGCGTGAGGCCGCGAGCATCACCCGCGGTATCACGCACGAGGCCACCATGGCGCCACTCATGTCAACGCCGTCGCGACGCTCACGGTCGCGGGCAGAGGCACACCTCCCGACAATCGGGGCCGCAATGCCGGCGGCCGCCAGCACAAGGATCGCTGCAAACCGTGCGACGCCACCGCAGGCCATCGTGAGCCGCCGCGCCCCCGTTGTCATGGCGCGTCGGGCAGGTTCTCACCGCCCGCCCTCGTCACGAGTGCGCAGAACACCGGAAGTTCCACGCTCTCGGAGAGAAACCGCGTCGAGGCGTCTCCGAACACGGTGCACATCCCGCCCACGTGGAACGAGTAGCACTCGCCCTCGTTCGAGGCATTCATCGCCCGGCCAGCTCCCGCCGACGCCCTGGCCGTGCCCAGGTCGTTGAAGCCGTCGATCCTGAAGGGGCCGAGGCTGTCGGCCCAGCTGATGCCCTGGCCATACATCATCGGACCGAGAGGATTCGACGCGAGCCTGCCCGCCCGCCAGGTGAATGGCTTGCCAGCACCCTCCACAATCAAAAGCGTCTTGGAGAGCCCGTCGGCCACCTTCGCAGGCCGCGTGACGGCGTCCTTCGCCAGCAATCCCGACGACTCTTCGCCACCGAAGTATCGCTCGGGCACCACTACGCCGCTCTTCACGCCGGTGACGCATTCGTAGTCGGTGTAGGCAAGCGGCGACTTCATGCTGGAGATCGCCGGCCGAGCACTATCACTGTCGGGGGAGGCGGTGATGGTGGTGTAGGAACCTCGCGGCGGTGACGTCGGGCAGAGATAGAACGACACGGGCTTGGCGCCCACGGCGAGATTGCAGTCGGGCGGTATCCCCGACACGGCATCGGCGGTCCGAGCGGGCGACGAGTTGCTGGTCACGTCGTACCAATGCTTTTTCCAGTTGTAATCGGCGACCGCCGCCTGCTCCTCCATGAACGGCATCACCAGCGCCCGCCAGGAATGCTCCTTGCCCGCCGCGTTTTCCGGCGGCTTGAGCGTGGCGGCCGCCGTCGTGTAGCAGGCAGCGGGAAACGTCTTTCTCGCGCCCAGTGACCCGTGGAAGGCAAGACCGATCTGCCGCATGTTGCTCAGGCACTGCGTCCGCCGCGCGGCCTCGCGTGCTGACTGCACCGCCGGCAGCAGGAGGCCGATCAGCGTGGCGATGATCGCGATCACCACGAGCAGTTCAACAAGCGTGAACGCTCCCCGACGCGCCCCCGATGGGGGCCCTGATGGGATTCGAGTTGAGCCAAACACCACGGCGAACTTCGGCAACTGCATCACGAGAGAACTCCCCCTTTGGTCGGAAGCCGAATAAACGGAGCCCGCGAGAAGCGGTGACTCGCGAGCGTTATTACGAAAGGGAATCAGCAGAGTTGTATGAGGATTGTGTGAGGATTGTGTGAGGACCCGCCGGTTTGTTTCCCATTTTATGCGAATCATTTCACCAAGATTGCGAAACGTATTTCGCCAGAACTGCGAAACCGAATCGGGGACTACCTGCGCGGAAAGGCTCACGAAAATCTCACACACGATTTCTGGTCAGGAATTGAAGCACGAGAGGCCACTTCTGGTCTCGCTCACACAATCCTCACGCTTTTGGGCACGACGTTCGCTGGTGGGTTTGGACACGTGCGCAACGGCCAGATCGGCCATGGCGAACGAACTGCCACTGGCAAAAAAGGTGCCCGTCACATGCGTTCCCCCCTCGCCTGCCGCCTGCTCGCCGTCGCCTTCTGCCTGACGGCCGCCACGCCCGCCTTCGCCCAACTCTCAACGCTCCGCATCACCGAGGCGATGAGCCAAAGCGGCACGACCGGCACGGTCACGGCCGACTGGTTTGAAGTCACGAACTACGGCTCATCGGCCGTTGACCTGACCGGATGGAAGATGGACGACTCCAGCTTCGACTCGACAAGGGCCGTGGCCCTCAACGGCGTCTCGAGCATCGGTGCTGGCGAAACGGTGGTGTTTGTCGAAACGAGCTCCCCCCTGACGGTCATCCCGGACTTCCAAAGCTTCTGGGGCGGCAGCGCGGCCACGGCCACCATCGGTTCCTACACCGGCGGGGGCGTCAGTTTCTCATCGGGCGGCGACGGCATCGTCTTGTTCAACTCTGGATCCGCCGAGGCCACCCCGCGTGTGACGTTCGGGGCCGCGACGCTCGGCTCGACTTTCTATTACCAGTACGCCTCGAACGGCGATCCGACGACGAGTCCCAACACCAACGCCATCGTGAGCACGGTCGGCACGGTCGATGGCCAGGTGACCTACCTCTCGGCCAACACCGTGACGCAAAACATCGGCTCGCCCGGCACGGCGATCAACGCCGTTCCCGAGCCCTCGACGGTGGCACTCGGCTCGATCGGCCTGGCGATTCTGGCGGCCCGGGCCGCGCGGCGGAGCAAGGTCGCCGCCTGAAGCTGGACGAGGCTGGCGGCAAGCCCCGCCGCGAATCGCCTCCCGGCCCGGTTCCCTCTTTTTCTGATGCCCATCCGCCCGTAACCGCGATTCCGGTAACTCGCCGGCAATCCGCTCATGGGTGGCTGGCAAACTCCGTGCCATCGGCAATACTGCCGACACGGCGGCCTCGATCGATACCCTCCTTCGGAGTGACGAGCCATGCGTTCGCCCCATTTTCGCCCCTCCCCCTATGCGGTCAAAGCCATTGCGGCTTGCTGTGTCGGCCTCGCATTGCTCGCCATCGCCCGCCCTGTTGCCGCCGACGTCGTCGCCGGTTGGGATTTCAACACGCTCACTGGCGGAGCTGGAAACTGGGGTCCGTCTCCTTTCGCACCCACGACGACGGCGGCAAACCTGTCGTATGTCGGGCTGACCCGCGGTCCGGCCGTGAGCACCGGCGCAACGGGTTCGACCGGCGCTGCGGCTGCCGCAGCCTGGGGCGGCAACACGTGGTGGGGCGGAACTGCGAGCCCCGGTTCGTTGGACAACGCGATCACGCGCGGCGCCTACGTCACGTTCTCGATCACGGCTTCCGATGGCTACTCGCTGTCGCTGTCGGATGTGGCCGCGTACAACGTGCGGCGGTCGAATACGGGCCCATCACTCGGCCAGTGGCAGTACCAACTCGGGAGCGGCTCTTTCGCGAACATCGGCTCTGCGATCACGTGGGGCAGCACCACGTCGTCCGCCGGGAACACGCAGACCTCGATCTCGCTCTCCGGAATCTCGTCGCTCCAGAGCCTGGCCGCCGGCAGCACTGTGACGTTTCGCATTGTGAACTACAACACCGGCACGGCCGGAAGTAATGGCGGTACCTGGTATCTCAACGATCCAACCAAAACTGCCACCAACGACTTCGTGATCAACGGGTCCGTGACCGGAACGGGTGGCGGCAATAATCTGTTCTGGGACGGCGCTGCGGGATGGGCAACAACGATCTCGGCTACCGGCGGAAACGGGACGTGGTCGGATGGATTGGGCAACTGGGACTCGACAAAGACTGCCAACTTCGGTGGCACGGCGGGCACGGTGACTTTGGGAGCGCCCTCGGCCGCTGCCGGACTCGTCTTCACCAACTCGGACTACACCCTCAGCGGGGGCTCGCTGGCCCTCACCGGGCCAAGCATCGACACGAACCTCGTCTCGGTTGCCGCCAGTGCCACGGCCACGATCACTTCACCGATCACCGGCGTTGCGGGTTTGACCAAGGGTGGAGCCGGCCGACTCGAACTCGGCGCGACCAACACCTTCTCGGGCGGCGTCCGTATCCAGTCGGGCACGCTCTCGATCGCATCGGATGGAGCGCTTGGTGATGCCTCCAACGGCCTCGAGTTCAGCGGCGGCACGCTCGCCGTGCCCGGATCGATCGACCTCGGCTCCCGGACGATCTCCGGCGCGTCGGGCTCCGCGGGAATCGCTGCGATTGCGGTGCCTGGTGGTTCCACGCTGACGTCGTCCGGCGCGGTCACGCTCGCGGCCCTGACACTGCCCTCCAGCGGTACGCTGTCGTTCACGGGTGGCAGCACGAATCTCGGCGGCATCGCAGCGACTGCGGGCAGCGGGACAGCCGCCATCCTCGGGCCGATCAGTTTTGGCAATGTCAATCGCACGATTGACGTTGCGACAGGCGGCACGCTCCTGCTCGACGGCGTACTCACCAACAACGCCACGCTCACCAAGCAGGGCGGTGGCACGCTCGTGCTCACGCAGGACAACGGCACGAATCTCTCGCGATTTTCACTCGGCGTTTCAGCCGGTGCCGACGGCGGCACGATACGTGTGTCCTCGGGTGGTGCTCTGGGGGCCAACCAGATGTTTTGCAACTACGGCACGCTCGAAGCCACCGCTCCGATCACGGTCGGCAGCGGCGGATTCGGCGGCATGTCGCTCGGAGGCCGCACCACCACCCCGGTCCGATTTGCAGGTCAGGCGATCGAGGTGACGGGCTCGATCGGGCTGTACGGCATCGGATCAGCGGGGCCGGTCCGGATGAACGTGGACAACGCTTCGATCTTCTCAGCTGTGATGGTGGGCGGCACGAGTTCCAGCATCAACGGCCTCACGTTCGGTGGCACGGGTTCCCTGCAGTTAACCGGCAATGGCTCCGGCCTCACGCTGCCCGTGACCTTGACTGATTCGCTCCGTGCCAGCGTGGTGAACGACGGTGTCGTCGCTGGCGGCGGCACCATCGCCGCGACGGTGACGGTCAGTTCAAATGCGTCGCTCGGCGGAAACGGCACGATCGGCGGCGCTCGAATCGACAATGGCGGCACGCTGACGCCCGGCCTGAGCCCTGGAGTGCTCACGACGACGGGTTCGGCCGTGTTCGCCTCGGGCGGCAACTACAACTGGCAGTTGTTCGACGCCACGGGTGCCGCCGGCACCGGCTGGGATCTGCTCGCGGTTGGCGGGGCGCTCGACATCGCCGCCACATCGGTTGATCCTTTCCGGATCAACCTCTGGACGCTCTCGGGGACAGCTCCCGACGTGAACGGCACGGCGGCCAACTTCGATTCCTCACAGGATTACACCTGGACGATCGCAAGTGCCACGAGCGGCATCACCGGATTCTCGGCCGACAAGTTCGTGATCCGTACGTCTGCCACCAATGGGACCGGTGGGTTCGCAAACCCCTTCGGTGCAGGCACGTTCTCCGTCGCCCGAAGCGGCAACGATCTGAACCTCGTGTTCACCCACGGCGTGACGCCTTCTGGCATCACCATCAACGTCGGCAGCGGCACGACGCAGACGCAGACGCAGGCCGGCTACCCGACGCTCTCGGGTTCGATTCCGGTGGCGAAGACCGGCGGCGGCACGCTGGTGATCACCGCGGCCAACACGCTCACGGGCTCGACCACCGTGCAGCAGGGCACGCTGCAGCTTGCCAACGCCGCGGCGCTCGCCTCAAGCAAGGTTGTGCCGGTCGCCGGCGGCACGGTGTCGCTCGCGCCCTATCTGCAGACCACGGTGGGCGGCCTCGCCCCCAACGCCGGCGGCCTGGTGGACCTGGGCAACGGCCTGGTGACGGTGGCCAGCGGCCTGACTCCTACCGAACTCGTGACGGCGATCCTGGCGGGCCGCGGCGACGGCTCCTGGACCGGCACGACTGGCATCACCTCGAGCGTGGCGGCGGCTGATTTGGCCTCTGGCATCCCGCGGGCCGTCGGCTGGCT
>CAMBSN010000116.1 GCA_945870505.1 Candidatus Kuenenia stuttgartensis
CGGCCAGGTCACTGCTCATCGGCCGGCCACCGGAGTGCACTGCACGGATCGCGGCGACGAGTTCGTCGTGCTGCACGTGCTTCGTGATGTAGCCATTGGCTCCCGCCTTCATCGCCTGCGTCACATCCTCCGGCGACTCCGACGATGTCAGCATCAAGACGCGTGCCGCCGGCGCGATCTGCCGCAGTCTCCGCAGCGTTTCGATGCCATCGATGCCGTGCATGGTCACGTCGAGCAGGCAGACGTCGGGCTTCTGCTCCTGCCAGAGCCGGAGTGCCGATTCGCCATCATCGGCCTGCGCCACGACCTGGAAGTCGTCCTCGGCGCAGAGCAGATTCGCAAGCCCGGCCCGCATGACGGGATGGTCATCAACGAGCAAAAGACGAATGGGGTGATCGGTGGCCATACAGTCACACAAGCGAGTCTGACGAACACCACCTCATGGTAACGCCGCTTCCTTGGGCCGTGCGGCCCTCGCGAAGACCGACCATGGGCATTGTCCGAACGGACAATACCCATCGGAGGGGGTTCCGTTTTCTGGGCGGTTTTCACGGTTTTTTCAACCGTCGGGGCCTAGGCCCGCCGGCGGCAAAAATGTTGAGCAAATGACCACTCGGACAATAGCGGCGGCTGGAATCGGGGCCTATCTTTCGAGAGTGGGAGCGGGGGAAACCTTTCTCTCCACGTTCTTATCGAGAGGACTCCTCATGAACCGTTCGTTCCGGTTGGCCGCCGTCGCACTCGTCGCACTCTTCGCGCTCCCGGCAGGGAAATCGCTTGGACAGAACGTGACGTACACCTACACGATTCCCTCGACGTCGGGCACGGTCGATTGGTCCACGGGAACCAACTGGGCTGGCAGTACTGCACCGGTTAGCAGCGCCACGACGGCGCTCGTATTCACCGGTTCGATGTCAGCGAGTGAGGTGTTTCTTTCGAACAACAACACGAGCGGCACGTTCACCCTCAACTATCTCCAATTCACGGGCAGCGCCGGCAACAACACGCCGATGCTCACGATTTCCGGCAATCCGCTGTCATTCTCAGGCGCCAGTCCGAGAATCTCGGTCTCTTCAGGTACCACGCCCGGCGGCACCGGCCGACCGCAGTGGACGATCTCCAACAACATCGTCATCAATTCGGCAGCTCTGAGTCTCCAGAATCCGAATGCCAGTAACTCCGCGTTTCTAACGGGCACGATCAGTGGCACCGGCGGCCTCAACAAGGATAGCGGCACCGGTGGCGTGAAGATCTCTGGTACAGCGAATACGTTCAGCGGGCCCGTGTCGATCGCGGCCGGCGGCTCTTTGGATGCCGTTACGTTCGGCACAGCGGCTGGGTCCGCCAGTTCGCTTGGCACCTCCGGCACGATCACTTTGGGCAGCTCCTCCAACGCGGGCACCCTGAATTGGGTTGGCAGTGGCACTGAAACGACGAGCAAGGTGTTCGTCATGGCCGGCACTACGGGAGCTGCCACGATCAACAACAATTCGGCCGGCAACCTACTGGCGATCACGAGCGACCTCTCGATCACCGGCTCGGGCAACAAAACGCTCACGTTTGGCGGCAGCGGCAACTTGAGTTTTTCGGGATTGATCGGAGCCGGGCCGGGAAGTTCGGTCATCAGCTTTACAAAGTCTGGCACGGGCACGGTGACGCTCTCCGGCACCGCGAACGCATTTACAGGCAGCGTGGGCATCAACGGCGGCACGCTCGCGGCCGCGAGCCTCGGCGCCGCGGCCGGCTCGGTTAGTTCGCTCGGCACGAGCGGCACGATCTCGCTCGGCAGCGGTGCTACGGCGGCCGGCCTCAACTGGATCGGCAGCGGCACGGAGACCACAAGCAAGGTCTTCGCCATGTCGGGCACTACAGGCGGTGCCACGATCACAAGCGCTACCGCCGGCCAACTGCTCTCGATCTCGAGCAACCTGCTCGTGTCGGGCTCGGGCAACAAGACGCTCACGCTCGGAGGTGCTGGCAACCTCACGCTCTCCGGCGCAATCGCCAACGGATCGGGTGCGGCTGCGGGCTCGGTCATCTCGCTCGCCAAGACGGGCGCGGGCACCGTGACCCTGACCGGAACCAACACCTACACCGGCAACATCACCGCATCCGGCGGCTCCCTCGTGGGCACGACCTCGAGCCTGCGCAACAATATCGCGCTCTCCAATAGCGCCGGCGTCGCGTTCGATCAGGCGACGACCGGCTCGTACACGGGCGTGATCAGTGGCACCGGCAGCCTGACAAAGGCCGGGGTTGGCAGCGTGACGCTCACGAATGCGAATACGTTCAATGGGGCCACGACGGTCTCGGGCGGCACGCTCGCTCTGGGCTCTGCAGCGTCGGTCGGGTCGTCGGCGTTCAACGTCGGCTCCGGGGCGACGTACGACGTGAGCGCCGTGACGGGCGGCCTGTCGCTCACCTCGACGAAGACGCTCAGCGGTGCCGGCACCGTGCTCGGCGGCGTCAGCATCTCCGGCACGGTGAACCCCGGCGACGCGGGCGGGATCGGCACGCTCACGACCGGGGCGACCACGCTGAACGGCGGCGGCGTGCTCAATATCCAGATGACGAACGCCTCGCTCGCCGCGGGCACCGGCTGGGATCTGCTCTCGACCGGGGCCCTCACGTTTGCGAACACGAGCGGCTCGAAGTTCGTGATCAACCTGTCTGGCAGTGCCGCCAACTTCGACAGTTCGAACGACAAGGTCTTCAAGATTCTGGGCGCGACGAGCCTCGGCTCCTCGTTCGACTCGGCCGCGTTCACGCTCAACAACACGCTGACGGGCTACAACGGCGGCTCGTTCGCACTCACGAGCGCGGGCAGCGACATCAACATCACCTACACCGCCGCCCAACTGCTCAATTGGCTCAACGGCACTGGCGGTGATGGCTCCTGGACGACTACGGGCGGCACGAACTGGAGCGGTGGTGCGTGGAACCCGGCCAAGGGAGCTGACTTCTCGGGCACTCCCGGCACGGTCACGGTCGATGCCGGCGGTGTTTCGGCGAACAACGGCATGCTGTTCAATGTTGGCGGCTACACCGTCACCGGCGGTGAAATCTCGCTCGGTGGCGCCGATTCGGCCACCAACTCGTTCACCGCCTCGACCGGCACCACGACGATCACCAGCGTTCTCGCCGGCTCCACCGGCTTCACGAAGGCCGGAGCGGGCACGCTTGCACTCGGCGGTGCCAACACGGTGAGCGGTGCCGTCGACGTGTCGGCGGGCACGCTCTCGACGACCGGGCCCAATGTGCTTGCCGACGCTGCGGCCGTCACCGTCCAAAATGCCGCCGCGCTCGCCCTCGGCGGCAGCGACGCGATCGGCTCGCTCGCCGGGGCTGGATCGTTCACGCTCGGTAGCAACACGCTCACGACGGGCGGCGACAACACCTCGACCACGTTCTCCGGTGCGATCGCGGGCACGGGCGGCCTCACGAAGTCGGGCACTGGCACGTTCATCCTCACTGGCTCGAGTGGCTATTCGGGCGCGACGGCCATCAACGGTGGCTCGCTGCAGATCGGCAATGGCGGCACGGCCGGCTCGATCGCCTCCACCAGCGGCATCGCCGTCGGCTCGGGCGGCTCGCTCGTCTTCGCCCGCACCGACAACCAGGGCGGCAGCGTCGGCACGCTCATCAGCGGCTCGGGCGCCGTCACGCTCGCCAGCGGCACGCTCCAACTCACCAACGCCGGCAACAGCTTCTCGGGCGGTCTGAACGTCCAGCGGGGCCTGCTGACGTCGTCGGCGGTGGGCAACAATGGTTCGAACGGCGTCCTCGGCTCAGGGGGCACGATCACCCTCGGCAACGCAGCCACTTCGGGAACGTTCACCTGGACGGGCAGCGGCACGGAGTCGACGAACCGGGCATTCGCCCTCGGTGGGGCGACCGGCGGGGCGACGATCAACTCGGCGACGAGCGGCCAGCAGCTCACGATCACGAGCGACTGGACCGCGCCGAGCGAAGGCGCCAAGACGCTCACGCTCGGAGGTTCCGGCAACGTCCGGCTCGAGGGCGCGATCCCGGCCGGTGCGGGCAGTTCGGTGATCTCATTCGTCAAAACGGGTGCCGGCAGCGGGTATGTGACGTCTGAAACCAGTGCCTTCACCGGCAGTGTTTCGGTGAATCAGGGCACGCTCTATGTCGCAAAGATCGGCATGGCCGGCGCGGCGAGTTCCATCGGCACCAGTGGCACGATCTCACTCGGATCGACGACCAACGGCGGCACGCTGCGATGGCTCGGGGCCTCTGAGACGTCCGACAAGGTGATCGCACTCGCCGGCACGTCCGGCGGCGGCACGCTGCAACTCGAGTCGGGCACGCTTTCGATCTCGGGAGGTGTCGTGGTCACCGGCAGCGGTGCCAAGACGTTCACCCTGAACGCCGGGAATACCGCTTCTGGGGAATTCAGCGGGGTCATCGCCGACGGTGTCGGCAGCGTGGTCGGCGTCAGAAAGCAGGGCAATGGAACCTGGACGATCTCCGGCGCGAACACCTACACCGGCCCCACGAATGTCAATCAAAACACGCTGGCATTCACGAGCGGCGCCATTCCCACGGCGAGCACGATCCAAATGACAAACGGCGAATTGCGGTGGGCGCCCGGCAACACGGACGACATCTCCGGCCAGCTCCAGATCGGCACCGGGTCGGCCGCGATGACGGCCTACTTCGACACCGGCGCAAACAATGTCACGTTCGCCAGCAACATCACCGACACGGGCACGTGGGCCGCGACGCTCTCGAAGGCCAACGGCACCGGCACGCTCTCACTCCGAGGAAACAACACTTACTCGGGCGGCACCCGCATCCTGTTCGGCACGGTCAACTTCGCCTCGGCTGCGAATCTTGGCACCGGCACGATCACGATCGGCTCCGGCACGACCCGCACGGATAGCAATGTCGGCTACGGCACGCTCCAGTGGGCGACCGGAAACACAGCCGACGTCTCGGATCGGCTCGAGTTCAAGGCCGACAACACGGCCACACTCGACACCAACGGCAACGACGTCGTGTTCGCCAACGCGGTTAGCGGCACGACGTCGGGCGCGCTCAACAAAATTGGGGCCGGCTCACTCACACTCTCCGCCAGCAGCAGATTTACGGGCAGCACGACGGTTTCAGCCGGCAGTCTCGTGGTCAACGGCAGCCTGCAGAGCCCCAATGTCACCGTGGCGGCAGGGGCCTCGCTCGGCGGCTCCGGCACGCTCGCCGGCACGCTCGCCGGTGCCGGCCTCGTCGGCCCCGGCAACTCGCCCGGCATCCTCACGGCCGCAGCCGTCAATCCTTCGGCTGGGCTCGGCTTCGCGTTCGAGTTCACCGCTGCGGATCCCGTCTACACCAGTCCGACCGGCAGCCTCAACGACGTGCTCTGGCTCACCGGGGGCACGCCGTTCGCGTCGAACCTCACGAGCGCCAACGAGGTGGACATCTACTTCTCGCAGGCGGCCGTGGAACTCGGCACGCTGACCGGCGGCTTCTTTACGACCAACGCCGTCGACTTCTTCGCGAACATCTCCGGGGCGACATTCAACTATTTCGTCCAAAGCAATTCGGGCTCGTATAGCTACGGCGGCTCGTCGTATCAGACGCTCGCCCAATACGACGCCGGGAAGTCGGTGACGATCTCGACCGTTGCCGCCAACGGCGGCCAGGTGATGCAGATGGTCGTCGTGCCCGAACCGTCGGCAGTGGTGGTCGCCGGCATCGGCATCGCGGTCGCCGGCTGGCGGCTGCTTCGCCGCCGCTACAGCGCGACTCTGGCAGCGACGTCTCGCGACGGCTGATGTTGCTCAGGGATGGATCGAACCACAGGGACAAGGGATTGCAGTTGGCCATGCGCACTCGCAACTCTGGCTTCACGCTTGTCGAGCTGCTCGTCGTGATCGCGATCATCGGCGTGCTCGTCGGGCTCCTGCTGCCGGCCGTGCAGTCGGCCCGCGAGTCGGGCCGTCGGTCCACCTGCAGCAACAATCTGAAACAGTTCGGCATCGCGATGCACGCGCATCACGATGCCAAAAACGCGCTCCCGTATGGCTGCGGTGGGCCGAGTTCCTCGAGCTACTCCGCGACCTTTCCGGCCGGTTCTGGTGGCTACAGCGGTTTTGTGCCGATGCTTCCGTTCTGCGAACAGGCGACTGTTTATGACCAGATCATCGCCTCTGGAACGCGCCCTGATCCTGGGTCAAACCCTGTCTTTCGAACGCAGATCAAGACCGGGCTCTGTCCTTCGGATGCCTCGACACCAAAACTCGACACCGAGGCTGGTCACAGCAATTACCTGCTCTCCGCGGGCGACAAACTTGGAAACCTGATGTGCGAAGAGGGGGCCGTCTGCGCGGCATCCCCGGCCACCACTCCCGTCGGTGTTGGCCGGGGCCTGTTCGGTCTCAACCGGGGTGTGCGGTTCCGCGACGCAACCGACGGCGTCTCGAAGACGATCGCCATGGCCGAGTTTGCGTTCAGCAACCTCTATAGAGACGGGTCGAATGTCAGGCGTGTCGTGAACGACAGGTGGGCGACCTACACCTCTTCCAACGACTCTGCTGAACGCAGCCCCCGTACCTGCCGATCGGTGTATCTGGGCGACACGGGCTACACTCCCGCGGCCAATGGCCGGGAATACGTCGTGCCAGGGAGCAACATGTACGCCGGCCGTGTGATTTTCTTCAACACGATGCTGCAACCCAACGGACCGGTCTGCGCCAATCGCAACAGCGGCAACGCGACGGATTGGCAGCGGGCGGTCGTGCCACCCCGAAGCCGTCACCCCGGAGGGGTTCAGGTGATGATGGGCGACGGAGCAGTGCTCTGGATTGCTGAAACGATCGACAACGGCACGGCAGATGCCTCGTCCACTCAGGGCAGCGCCGGCCCCACGGGACCAAGCATCGGGGGCGTGTGGGGCGCTCTGGGCACACGCAACGGCGGCGAGGGATCAGGGTTGCCATGATCATTCGGGCCTCGGCAATCCGGGTCGCCGGTATCTGCGTCCTGTTCACCGCTGCGATCGTCGGCTGCACAAGACGCGTCGACGACAAGTGGACCAAGATGCGGCCGCAGGTGTTTCCTGCGACGGGCACCGTGACCTATCAAGACAAGCCCTGCGCCGGAGCCACGGTGATGTTTGAGGCGAACAGTCCGGATGAAAAGGCCCGTGGCAAGGTGGCGATCGGCCACACCGACTCCGCTGGTGGTTTCCGGATGAAAACGTTCAAGGAATACGAGGGGGTCGTGGCCGGTCCCCATCGGATCAGCATCACGAAGAGCGAGTTCATCCAAAACCTGCCCCCCAATCCTGATCCGACCGTCGACTACCCCCTGATCGAAAAACCTCTGCTGCCGGCAAAGTACAAGGAGTTTCAAACCTCGGGGCTGACGGTCGACGTCTCGCCGGATGGTCCAAACTCCTTCCTGCTGACACTTGAATGATCAGCCCGTCGCCGGCGATCGAGGGCGGCTCGGCGGCCCCGGAACACATGGGCACGACCGCTGGTTTGACGTGACCCATTGCCCGTCGCATAGTGCGTGCATGGACGGCCTCTGTGGGATCGCGAGACGGCTGATCGGGATCGGCGCCTTGCTCGCGGCCGGCGCAGCGGTCGCCGCGGACCCGACGCCGATCGCCGAGATTCTCTCGCTTCCGGCCGAGGACAGAAACCGCTCCGCCGTGGTGACGGCCCGCGGCGTCGTGACGCTGGCCGATCCAGATCTGTTTTTTTTCGCCATCCAGGACGGTTCGGCGGGCATCTACGTGAAGGCGATGCACCTTGCAGCAGATGCGGAATGGGTCGGCCGTCGCCGGTCGCTTCATCTGGGGCAGGAGGTGGAGGTGACCGGCATGCTCGACCGCGGCGGCTTCGCGCCAGTGATCGTGCTCGAAGAGATGCGCACCGGCGACGACGAGCGGCTCCCCGAGCCGCTACGGCCGGATCCGTCGCAGCTGTTCCACGGTGCCGACAACTGCAAACGGGTGGAGTTGACGGGTGTCGTCCAGGGGTTTCGCGACGAGGGCCTGCACTGGGGGCTCGCCGTAGAAGTGGCGGCGCAACGTATGCTCGTGCGGATTTCCAAGCGACATCTGCCCGACGACCCAAGTAGGCTCGTCGATGCGACCATCCGGATGACGGGAGTTGTGGCGGCGATCCGCAACACGCGCGGCGATTTTCTCTCGCCGTCGCTGTGGATCGCCCGACCCGGGGACCTCGAGACTCTCGAGGCCGCGCCCGCAGAGCCCTTCGAGACGCCAAAGGTGCCGCTCGACGCCATCGGCCGCTATCGGCTCGAGCCCGTCACCGCGCATCGCCTGCAGACGGAAGGCACCGTGACCTATGCCCTGCCGGGTCGGTTTTTCTACCTCCAGCAGGGGTTGAGCGGCCTGCGGGTGCAGACGCCATCCGATGCCTCGTTCGCCCCCGGAGATCGGCTGCGGGTGGCCGGATTTCTCGACATGAGCCGGCAGTCCGCCGGCATCGTCGAGGCGGTCGTGAAAAAGATCGGCCACGAGGATCCGCCGCAGCCGCACCGAATAGAGCCCGACGAACTCGTGCGGATCAACACCGAGGCGCGGCAGGCGGGCGTGATCGCGGAGCCGAGCAATTTTGATGGCTGCCTCGTCACGTTTCCGGCGAAACTCGTCGAGGTAGACGAGTTGAAGCCGGGAAAGGTGCAGTTGATTCTCTCTCGCGGAGCCTCAACCGTGCCCGCCGTGTTCGAGGGTCTCGACATCTCTCCATTCATGCGCCTTCAGCCCGGCAGCGAACTCGAGGTCACCGGCGTGATGCAGATTCATCTGCAAGGTGCCGAGGCAATGGCCTCCTTCGCAGCCGATCCGGTCATCCAGCAATTGGGGTTGCAGCTCCGTTCGGCGGCCGACGTGCGGGTGCTCGCGACACCGTCGTGGTGGACGCCGCAACGACTCGCGGCCCTGCTGGCGGGAGTGCTGGCGCTCTTGGCGGGGATGCTCGCGTGGATCTGGCTCTTGCGCCGGGAGATTTCCGCGCAATCGGCGTTGCTCGTCAGCGAAATGCGGACACGGCGCGATGCCGCCGTGGAATTCCAGGCCACCCTCCGGGAGCGGAACCGGATGGCAGCGACCCTCCACGACACGCTCCTGCAGACGCTCACCGGCATCCGCTTCCAGTTGGGAGCATGCCTGTCGCGCGGCCGCTCCGTCAGCGACGAAGCGGCCGAGCACCTCGCTGTCGCGCGGAAGATGGTTGACCTCGCCGCCCAGGAGTTGCGGGAGTCGGTCTGGGGCCTGCGGACCATGCCGATGGAGGGGCAGTCGTTCATGGATTCCCTCTCCGCGATGGTCACGCACCTCAGCCGCGGGCATGCCGAGCACCTTTCATGCCGCGCGACTGGCAGCCCCTTCATCGTGCCGAACTTCGTGGCCGGCAACCTGCTTCTCTGTGCGCAGGAGGCCGTCAACAACGCGCTCAAGCACGCAGACGCGAAATCGATCATGGTGACCGTGGATTTCGATCCGGCGCTCGGGAGAATCGATCTCTCGGTGCGCGACGACGGATCCGGTTTTTCGCCCGGCGCCGAGGTTGGCCCCGAACAGGGGCACTTCGGCCTCACCGGCATGCGCGAGCGGATCGAGCGACTCGGGGGCACGTTCACACTCGACACCGCTCCCGGCCGCGGCACGACCGTCCGCGCGCAGGTTCACAAGCGTGACTACGATTCGCAGATCGACCCCAGCGA
>CAMBSN010000117.1 GCA_945870505.1 Candidatus Kuenenia stuttgartensis
AGGTTTCTTTCTGATCCAGAGGGCGGTGCAGCCAGGCCCCCCAGGGGAACCCCCGCTTTTCGAACCAGGTCCCGACCAGCCGACCTCCTCAATGCTTTCATCGTACAGTGACAGTCATTTTTCCTTCGCCGATTTCGACCAAGTCGTGAACTCCTCTTTGATCTCTCCATCCAACACGGGGATCGGCCTCGTCAATGGATCGTACTACGTCGCCTTTGATGTCAAGGACCAGGCAAATGCAAACGCCGTCTATTACGGCTGGATGAATGTGACGGCCAGCGGGATCGACACCCTGAGCACCGTGACATTCACCCTCAACGAATGGGCCTACGACAACACCGGGGCCTCGATCAAGGTTGGCCAAGTCAGCGCCGTGCCCGAGCCCTCGACCTACGCCATGGCCCTCGCCGGTCTGGCCTGCGGCGGCTACTCGCTCTTCCGCCGTCGCCGCGCTTGCTGAACCGATCCGCTTGCGGCCAGGGCAGCGCGAGCAGGCGGGTCGAAATCCCGCCGGAGCATCAGGTACGGGAAATACCGCACCGTGCCACAATACGCCACGGTGTGCTCCACGCAGCGAAACCCTTACAGTGCCCGAGAGAGGACTTGAACCTCCACCCAGTTACCTGGACAAGAACCTGAATCTTGCGCGTCTGCCAATTCCGCCACTCGGGCGAGTGGACCACTGATCGTATCACCAAGGCCGATCAGGAAAAGCCCCGCTCGTAGAGGTGCGAAAACGGCAACGCATCAATCATCCCGCCATCCACAAGCCGTCCTTGGAGTCGCCGCCGTGCCCGCCGCCAACAGTTCCGCCGTGATCGTGATCCCCGCCCGCCTGTCGAGCACCCGCCTGCCGCGAAAGATGCTCCTCGCCGAGACGGGCCGGCCGCTGATCGCCCACACCTGGGAGGCGGCCCGCCGCTCTCGTGCGGCACGCGACGCAATCGTGGCCACCGACAGCGACGAGATCGCCGTCGCGGTGACCGCGTTCGGTGGCACGGCGGTGATGACCTCGCCTGAGGCGCCGAGCGGCACGGCGCGGATCGTTGAGGCGCTCGCTCGGCTGCCCGCCGCCGATGTGATCGTGAATGTGCAGGGAGACGAGCCGGAACTCTCCGCCGCCGCCATCGATGCCGCCATCGAGCTCCTCGATCGCTGCCCCGAGGCCGGCGTGGCCACCCTTGTCACCCCGCTGCGGCGGGCCGACGACCTCCGCGATCCGGCCTGCGTGAAGGCGGTCCTCACGCCCTGGCGACAGGCCGACGGCCGCGACGAGGCTGGCTGCTGGAGGGCGATCTACTTCAGCCGGGCGACGGTGCCCGCGGCCCGCGACTGGAGCGACTCCCTGCTCACGGCGGAGCCTCCCTTGTACTGGCAGCACGTCGGCCTCTACGCCTACCGCCGAAGCGTGCTCGAGCGGTGGAACTCGCTGCCCGATTCCCGACTGGCAACGCTCGAGAGCCTCGAACAGCTGCGCGTGATCGAGGCCGGCATCCCCATCGCCGTGGCTAGAATCGACCATGCGGCTCGCGGCATCGACACGCCGAAGGACTACGCGGCGTTTGTCGATCGCTGCCGCAGCACCACGCCTCACGGCGCTGGGCCTTTATGAACCGCTACGCCTTGCGGGGCAGGATTTCGGCGAGCACCTTCGAGAGTTCACCCGCCTGCAGCGGCAGCGGCAGCAGTTTCCGCCGCCCGTCAACCTTTGCCGCGGCCGACACCTGCGGCTGCTTCGGGCTCACCATCAGGATCGCCGGCACGTCGGACAGATACGATTCCGTCGAAAGTTTATTGAAGGCCTCGACTGCCGACGCGCCAAGTTCCCGGCTGCTGATCACGAGGAAGTCTGCGGGCAGCGGGATCGAGGAGAAGCGGGCGATGGCCCGCTGCGGATTCTCCGTGAGCAGCACCCGGAAACCGAGCTTTGAAAAGAACTCGCGGAGGGCCTGCTGCGCCTTCTCGCCAGATTCCACGAGCATGACGCTCCCCTTCGACGCGGCGGCCGCGGCAGCCGGAGCGGCGGGCTTCGCCGCGGCGATGGCCGGGCCGGCTGCCGGCGGCGACTCGCTCGATCCCTGACGGGCGATCACCGCCTCGAGGGCGAGTTTCACATCGGTCGCCGTCTGATACCGCTCGAGCGGATCGACGTGCATCATCCGCGAGACGACATCGACGACGTCCCGCGGCAGGTCGGGGCACCGCTGGCCCAGTGGCAACGCCTGCGTGAACCGTCGCGGATCGCCCCGCACGCTCCGGTCGCGAGACTCCGTCAGCGGTGCGGCGCCTGCCAGGGCCAGGTAGGCGACGGTTCCCAGGAAGTAGATGTCGCTGCGCACGCTGTCGTCGCGGACGCCGGCCATCTTCTCGAGGGCCACGTAGTCGATCGTCCGCGGCTTCTCGACACGGCCAAGCACCTTGTCACCCGACTCGTCAACGCCGGCGAGACCGAAGTCCACCAGCTTCGCGCGGCCGGTCGACGAAATGATCACGTTGGAGGCCTTCATGTCGCGATGGGTCACGCCGCGGCGATGCGCATATTCGAGACCGCAGACGGCCTGGTGGATCAGGTCAACCACCCGCGGTGCATCAACGGCACCTCTGATCTTCACGAGTTCGCGAAGCGTTTGGCCTTCGACGAACTCCATCGTGAGGTAACTCGAGCCGTTCTCCTGGCCGACGTCCTCGATCGCCACGATGTTGGGATGCCGAAGGAGGCGGCCCATCTCGCCTTCGTGCTGGAACGCCCGGCACTTGTCGGGATCGTTGGAGAACCGGTTGCGGAGCACTTTCACGGCGAGGACGGCGCCGGTGTCGCGATGGATCGCGCGATAGACCCTGGCAAAGGAGCCGGCGCCGATCTGATAGAGGATCTTCGCCCGGCCGAAGTAGTAGCCGCCCCGCTCGCCGCGCAGCAATCGTTCCAGCTGGAAGCCGGTGACAAGCTCACGGCGCACCAGCGCCTGACCAAAAGCCGCCGCATCGAGCGCGTGGCCACCCGCCTCCGAGAAGGTCTCGTGGAGGGCCGCCGACGGGACGAGTTCCAGTTCGCCGACGAGGTGGAGCAGGTTGTCGGCCGTGGACGGCTTCATGGACAAAACGGCGGCTCACACCGCGAATCGTGCAGGGGCACCAGCCCCCATGAAACCACGGATTTGCCCATTTTGCGACCGTCTTGCCCATTTTCCCTATCTCGGCTGGAACCGGTACGCCAAGGACTGCTAGAAGCCCCTCGGGCAAACCTTCCCCGGATTCCCATGGCCGTGCGTTTTTCCACTCTCGTGACCCCCGTGCGCGCCGTGGCTGCGCTCCTCGTCGCCATGTTCGTGACGGGAGTCTCGTGGAGCGTCGCCGGCGACACGCACGACGGCTTCGAGGCCCCCTCGCCAACATGGGCCGCAGCTCCGGCATCCGGCCGCGTGGTGGTGCACGAGCGGTCGGAGGTGTCTCCCCATCGCGGCCGCTCATGCGAACGGCTCGCTATCGAGACCGCGGCCGGCCAGCCGCTGCGGATCGAACTCCCGTTCGGCCCCGCCGCGATCCTCGACGAACTCCGCGCATCGGTCTGGGTGCGGGCTAGCCGGCCCGACGTGCGACTCGCCGTGCGGGTGGTGATGCCCGCGTGGGTGTCAGAGCGGACAAGCAGGCCCGTCGAAGTGCTGGTCCGCGGCGGCGCCACCCGCGACATCGATCGCTGGGAACTGCTCGACGTAGACAAGGTGCCCGAGGCGCTCTCGCGGCAGCTGCCGGCCCTGCGGCTCGAACACGGCACGGGCAGCACCGATGGCGCCCGAGCCACCCACCTCGTGCTCGATGCCCCACCGACTCCCGGCCGATTCGAGATCGCGATCGACGACCTCCACGTGTCGGGCCTGCTGCCACCACCAGCCACAGCGACCGCCACCTCGCCGGTGGCTGATCCACACCTTCAGCCTGCCGCCGCCACGATGGCCATGCCGGTCGATCCTCCCGCCGGACTGTCGCGGGGCGTCCTCGACGTGGATGGCCTGCCGTTCTTCCCGCGGTCGATCGACTGGAACGGCGAGCCACTCGAGGCGCTGGCAGCGCTCGGCTTCAACTGTGTGCGGTTCGCCGAACCTGCGTCAACGGAGCAGCTCGTCGCCGCGCGGAAAGTCGGCCTGTGGGTGATCTGCCCGCCGCCGCCGATCCCCGACGTCGATGTCCGCGAGCCTGACTCGCTGCCCATCCTCCGCAACTGGGACCGCGTGCTGATGTGGGATCTCGGCACCGGGCTCGCCGACGACGACGTCGAGGCTCTCGCGGAGCGGGGCCGCCGCGTGCGGGCCTGCGATCAGCGGGCCGGCAGGCCGCTGATCGGCTCCGCCGACTCCGGGCTTCGTACTGTCTCGCGTCATCTCGACATGCTCGTCGCCCGAAAGACCGTGCTCGGCACGTCGCTCGAACTGGTGGACTACCTGAAGTGGCTCCGCGAACGCCCTCGGCTCACGCGGCCCGGCACGCCCCTGCTGGCGACGATCTCCACCGAGATCGATCCCCGGGCGGCGCGGCAGGCGGCGGCGATCGCCGGGGTCGGCGGCCGCGGCCTGGCGGTCGATGGCGAGAGCCTTTCGCTCGCAGCCTTCTCGGCGCTGGCAGCCGGCACCCGGGGCATTCTCTTCACGTCGACCCGCCGGCTCGACGGCGACGATCGCGAGGCACGGGCCCGCGCCGCCGCGGCCCGCGAGATGAACCTGCGGCTCCAGGTGCTCGAGCCGTGGGGTGCGGCAGGACGGTTCGCCGCCCAGGCGCAGACCAGCAGCGATGAGGTGCAGGCCTTCGTGATGGAGGCGGCGCGGGCGCGGATGGTGGTGGCCTGGCGGTGCGTGCAGGGGTCGCAGATCGTGGCCCGCCGCTACGCCGGAAGCGATGTCCCGCCCAACGAGTCGCCGCTCACGATCCTCGTCCCGGGAGTGCCGGAGGCGCATCAGGCCTGGGAGGTCGCGGCCGGGGGGCTCAAGCCGCTAAGGCAGCAGCGGGTGACAGGGGGCGTGTCGGTGACGATCGACGACTTCCTCACCCATTCGATCATCCTCTTCAGCGGTGAGCCGGCGGTGACGGCGCACGTGCAGGATCGGATCCGTGGCCTCACCGCCACGGAACTCTCGTCGGCCCGCGCGGTCGCCGCGACGGCGCTGGCCGCTTCCGGCGACCTGCTTGGTCGATTGCCTCCGCAGGCGCTTTCGGGTCCGCCCCCCGTCAACGCCGTGCCCATGCTCACCGAGGCGGGCCGCCTCGCCGCCGAGGGCGAATCACTCGTCATCTCCGACCCGACCACGGCGATCATGAGGTTTCGGCGGGCGGCGGCGATCGCCGGCCAGTTCGAGCGACGTATCTGGGAAAACGGCGTGAAGGCCGAAGGCTCGATGGTGGCCAGCCCGCTCACGGCATCTGACACCGCGCTCGCCGAAGAGTGGCATTTCGTGTCGGCCCGCGCCGCGGTCGTGCAGGGGCCCGAGCTCCTGGGCGGCGGCAGCATGGAACGCATCGAGGACCTCTCGGGGGGCGGCTGGCGGCACTTCGCCCGAAAGCAGTCGGACATCGTCACGAGGCTCGAGGTCTCGCTCACCAAGCCCGCCTCCGGCCAGGGATGCCTGCGAATGGCGGCGCGGCCGGCCAACAAGGAAGACCCGCCGATCGTGGTGGAGACGCCGCCGCTGTGGGTCACGACGCCGCCGCTGCAGCCGCCGGCCGGCAAGCTGATCGAGATTTCGGCACAGGTCTACGTTCCCAAGCCGATCGCCGGCAGCGTCGATGGGCTGTTCGTCTTCGACTCGCTCGGCGGCCCCGCGCTTGGCGAGCGCGTGGGAGCGACGAAGACCTGGCGGCGGCTCGTGCTCCATCGCATCGTGCCCACCGAGTCGTCGGGAGAGCCGCTCACCGTCACCTTCGCCCTCACCGGTCTCGGCGAGGCGTTCATCGACGACGTCTCGATTCGCACCGTGGAACGCGGCGACCCTGGCGTTCCGGCGATGCCCGTCTCGACAGGCGGCCAGCCGGGAGGGTTTCCGACTCCCCACGACCTGCTCACGAGCCAGCCGCTGCCGGAAGCGTCTGGGCCGGCCACGCCGCCGCTGGCGTCACCGCCGCCGGCCCAAGCCCAAGCCTGGCCGGGCATGAACCTGGAGTGGCCAAAACTGGTGCCGTTCGGCCAGTCGGCCAACGAGCCGCCCCCGGGCCCAGGCGGCGGCACGGTCGATCCCTTCAAGCGGGCCCGCGCGGGCTCGACACCGCCGGCCTCGACCGGGCCGTAGCGCCCAGGGCGGCGCGGGCCTTGGCGTCGAGGTCGCGGATCCGCTGCGTGCAGACCGCGAAGATCTCCTGCTCGCTCATCGCCGCCACCTGCTCGGCGGTGACGATCTCCCCAAACTCGAGGCGGATGCGGCCCGGCCTCGGCAGCAACCGCGTTCGCGGCCAGCACTCGAACGCGCCGACGATCGCGACCGGCACGAGGGGTGCCGCGGCCCGCTTCGCGATCAGGGTGAAGCCGCTCTTGAACTCGCCAAGGTGGCCGTCGCACGTCCGCGATCCCTCGGGGAAGATCGTGACGGCCGCGCCCCGCTTGAGCCGCGCGATCACCACCTTCATCGCCTTGATGGCAGAGGCCTCGCGGTCGATCGGCACGGCGTCGAGAGCCGTGATCACCACGGCGAACGGCTTGAAGCGGTAGAGCGAACTGCGGGCCAGGCTCGACAACCGGCGGTCGGTGGCCAGGCCGAGCAGCAGGGGATCGAGAAACGTCTGATGGCTCGAGAGCACGATGAGCGGGCCCGTCTTCGGGAGTGGCTCCACAAACCGCGACCGGAATCCGAGCAGCGACACGCCGAGCGTGCGGCAGAGCACCCAGAGCAGGTCGTAGAGGCACTTGCCGAAGGGCGTGTGGCCTCCGCCGACCGGTGTCTCGTCGTCGCGGCGGTCGCTCATGAGGACCGCGGCCGCCGCCGCTCCTCGATCAGCTGAACGAGCCTCTCGACGACATCGTCCTGCGTGAGGCCGTCGGTCTCGACAAGCACCGCATCATCGGCCGGCTTCATGGCTCCGACCGCCCGGACGCGATCTCCCTCATCGCGGCGATTCTGCGCGGAGAGCACGGCATCGAGCGACGAGGCCGCCCCGCGGGCCCGCTCCTCGCGATGGCGGCGCAGGGCCCGCTCCTCGGGCGAGGCGGTGAGAAACACCTTGAGCTCGGCATGCGGAAAGACGACGGAGCCCTGGTCGCGTCCCTCGGTGACCACGTCGAGCCCCTTGGCGATGCGCTGCTGCATGCGCTTCATGACCTCGCGGACCGGCGGTGCGTCGGCCACGGGCCGCGTGGCGGCAGTGATCCGCTCCGTGCGGATCTCGATCGACACGTCACGATCGCCGACAAATACCCCGCCGTCGCGGAAGGCGATCGCCAGCGACTCGGCGAGCACCGCGAGAGCCAGCGCGTCGTCCAGGGACACGCCCCGTTCGAGGGCCATGAGGGTTACGGCGCGATACATGGCCCCGGTGTCCATGTAGCACCAGCCGAGGCGGCGGGCCAAGGCGCGCGCGGCCGAACTCTTGCCGGCACCGGCGGGACCGTCGAGCGTGATGATCATCCCGCAAACCCCAGATTGAGTTGCAGCCATTGGTAGCGTTCGAGAAAAACTATGGTCCGGGTGCCTTCGATCGCAACGGCCGGCTCCGTCCTGGGGGCGCCGATGAAATCGACGGCGGTCGCCCGGGCGACCGGGCGCCCCCAGTCGATCGTCACCTCCCCGCCACGGCCGGCCGATTCCAGCAGGCCGACGCGGCCGGCGGTGAGCCGCCCGTCACTCGTGAAGAGTTCCGACACCGTCAGCCGAACATTCTCCGGCATACCCGGGATCGCTGCGGCCAGCGGGGTGCCGGCAGCCAAGGCCAAGGCAGCATCCCAGGGCCGGCGGAGGCCCAAGCCGACCGCGAGGCGACGGGAGACGCGGCCAACCGTGCCGCCGGCGAGGAGCGAATCGAGCACGTGGGGCGTGGAGAGGAGATGCCAAGGAAGGCCACCGGTGAGAATGGTCACCGCGTCGGCGGCCAGATCGACCCGCGTGCCCTCGGGTACGATCTCGATGAAGTGTGGAGCTGTGAACCTCGTCCGCTCCGTGGCCACCGACTGTGTGAGCAGGCTCCGGCGAATCTCCACGCGTTCGTTCTCGTGCCAGGCGAACCGAGCCGCAACGTGACTGTCGAGGAGCGACCCCGAGAGTGGTCTCTCGAGCTGGATCTCGATGTCGAGGAGGGCGAGTGGCATGCCCTCGACGAGCGAGACACTCTGCGAGAATCGGGCCGTGGCGCCGCCATCCGCGGCGACCAGCCGGCCCCGTGAAACGAGCGACTCGCGGCCATTCTCGCCCGAGACCCGCTCGACCGCATCGGCGACCATTCGCGTGGACACCACGCCGTCCTCAGCCGAGTCCCAGGTGCTGCCGACCCCCGCCGTCCGCGTGGTGCGCACGGCAAGCTGCTGCGAGAGTCGATTGGCTCCGTCGCGGTCGCGGCGGAGCGACAGCAGCCCGCCGGTCTGCGGGTGGGCCTCCACGCGAAGAAGCTCGTGCTCGAGCACGAGCCGGTCGGCATCGCGGCTGGCCCCAGTCGGCACCGCAAACGAGAGCCAGCGACGAAGCGGCGGCCGCACCGCGCTGGCCGGGCGAGCCAGCGACGGTGGCGGGACCATCGCGACAGGTGAGGCGGCGGCCACGATGGCCCCCGCCTCCCGGGCGGCCTGCGCGACGGCCGCCGTGATCAGGTCGTCGCCGGTGGCGGCAGTAGACCGGGGCAGCGTCGGCGGAAACGCGTCGGGCTCGAGCGACACCGTCGTGCCGGCGCCGGCGGTGCGCCGGGCGAGTTCCCGCGGCGTGACGAACGTGCCGAGTAGGTTCGTCCAATGGCCGATCCGACGCACGAGCGCGTGCCAGCGGCTGGCCATCCCCGCGTGGTGGGCGAAGAGCATCGCGGCCACGTGCTCGCGGTCGAGCGCGTCGCCGAGTGTCTCATGGAGGGCGAGCACGGTGCGTGCCGACCGGGCGTCGAGCGGCGCCGCGGCCAGCAGATCGATCGCCGCGCCACCAGACTGCCAGCGGATCATCCCGCCACCGACATCGGGAAGCGGCGAGCCGTCAAAGAGCGTCCAGATGCCCCCTTCGATGCCGGAGCCGGCGAGCAGCTGGGGCAGCAGCGGAATCGCTCCGCCCGCAACCCGGGCAAACGACGCCGGCGGCGCGTTGAAGAGATCGCAAAACGCTTCGCGGCCACGGCTGAACGAGTTGAGGGCGGACTCCGGGGTGGCCAGGTCGAGCGGTGTGTCGGCGGCGGGGCCGCTGCAGAGTTCGACGCGGCCCGCGTCCACCGCCGCACGAATGGCTGCGACTGCGTCAGGGTGAGCGGAGGCAACCTTCGTGATCGACTCTCCGCTGGCGACGACTGCGATCGGCACGGGCGAGTCGATGGCCGCGACGAGTGCAGCACCGCGGGTGGCGGCCGCGACGAGGACGAGATCGATTACGTAGGAATCGACCGGGTAATAGCGGGCACGCGTGGCAGAGAGGGCGTCGAACGCTTCGCGGAGTGCCGCTTCCCCCTCGTCGTCGTGGCCGGCCACGAC
>CAMBSN010000118.1 GCA_945870505.1 Candidatus Kuenenia stuttgartensis
TAGAGCGAGTCGTCGTTGCGAAATGAGGCGCCGCCCGCGGTGGCCCGCATCGGCCGCGGCATGTTTTCGAGTTCCTTCATCACCACCGTCTCGATCCGCCAGCCGGCGGGATCGGGGATCAGCCGCAGTGTGGCGCGGCGGCGGATCGATTGCAGCGTGCTCTCGAGCCGCTCGCGGAAGCCGACCGAATCGCCTCGCCACGGCTCGAGCAGCGTGGCCCCGGTCTGCGGGTAGGTGTCGATGCGGCCCTCGGCGGGCACACCGTTGGCAAACACGACCCGCTGTTCCCCCTGCACCTTGAAATAATCGTCGGCCACATCGACCATCTGCTGCCAGACGACCTCCGCATCGAGCGGCGGAATCACGGCGGCATTTTTCGTGCCCGGGCCGGCGACGAGGCCGGGCCCGGTCACCTGCCCCTGCGGGCCGATCACGGTGCCCGCAGGCAATGGCGCGAAGGGGTCGGGCTGGGCGGGCACGGGCGGCTGCGCGAGGCCGCCCTCGGCCACGAAGGCAGCCAGGAGCACGGCCAGAAACGTCGCGGAATTGCGGCGAACCATGCGGGGGATCGTCGTGAATCCGCCGCCCCGGCTCAAGGCCAGTGTCGGGCCGGGAAACGCGGCTATTCCGCGTTCAACTGGCCTGCCATCTCGTCGAACAGCCGGGCGAACCGGGTGTGGGAGGTGTGCAGGTGCTCGCCCTGCGAGATGAACCGCATCCGGTCGTTGCGGTCGATCCCCTGCTCCGCCAGGATGTGCTCGAACGGCGTGCGATTCGTGGCGTAGATCACGAGCAGCTTGTGTTCGTCGAGCTGCACTTCGAGTGGCAGTTCCGGATGCATGATCGCGATGCCGGTGCAGCCGTCGTTGAGCAGCAGGTCTTCGAAGTCCCAGAGCACGCTTTCGAGCACGAGCCGCTCGATTCCCGTGCGGTTCACTTCGCTGCGGGAAGCGTCGGCGGACGACGCCTTGGCGTCGTGCGACGTCTCCAGCACCACGTCGCACACGTCGCCGAGCGGCTCCAGCACCGCCAGGAACGTTTCGAACAACTGCTCGCTCGACACCGAGGCGATGAGCGCCGGGAGCCGCATGCCCGTGCGGGCGTCGGAATAGGTGTCGAACCGGTAGCCGGCCTGCGGCACCACCTCGAGCTGCCAGCTCGGCCGCACCGCTTCGGTGAGCGTGAAGCGGCCGTAACGCCGGCGGGCGAGATGGGCTTCGAGCGAGCGGCGGTCGGGGCGGGCGATCGCTCCTTCGGGGGCTGCCGCGCGGCGATGGCTCTGGGTCGCGTCGAGATAGTCGTCGAGGAAACGCATGATGGCGAATGGACCGGAGGAGGTGGCTGACGAGCTGGCGAAAGCCGTTGCCGGCCCGCCAGACCCACAAACCTAGGACACGGTTGCCGGCCGTGCGGCCGCGGCCCGCCGAATCTGCGAAAGACACCCCGGGCTCGTTGCCCTTTTTGGGCTCGAAACGCCATACTGCCAGGCTTTCCGCACCCCGAGGAAGGCCGCATGGACGGGAAAATCGTCGCAACCGGGATCACCTTCGATGACGTCTTGCTCGTGCCCCGGTATTCGGCGGTCGTGCCGGCCGAGGTGGACGTCAGCACGCACCTGACCCGGGGCATCCGGCTCACGATTCCACTCGTCAGCTCACCCATGGACACGGTGACCGAGAGCGAGATGGCAATCGCCCTCGCCCAGGAGGGCGGCCTCGGCGTGATCCATAAAAACCTGTCGATCGAGCGGCAGAGCGAGGAGGTCGACAAGGTCAAGCGAAGCGCGAACGGCATCATCATGGACCCCGTCACCCTGCCCCCCACGGCCACGGTGGCCCGGGCCCGCGACGTGATGGATCAATACAACATCTCGGGCGTGCCGATCACGGCCGACGATCGGTGGCTCGTCGGCATCATCACCCGGCGCGACCTGCGGTTTCTCGAGAGTGGCGAGACGCCCGTGGCCGAGATCATGACGAAGACCGGCCTCGTGACGGCCACCGGCACCGTGTCGCTCGACGACGCCGAGAAGATTCTGATGGCCAACAAGGTCGAGAAGCTGCTGCTCGTCGACGCGGCCGGCCTGCTCACGGGGCTGATCACGATCAAGGACATCGACATGATGAAGCGGTTTCCCAGTGCCTGCAAGGATCGCCAGGGGCGGCTGCGGGTGGGGGCTGCCGTGGGCGTGTTCGACTTCGACCGTGCCGAGAACCTGATCGCCAAGGGAGTCGACGTGCTCGTCGTCGATTCCGCCCACGGACATTCCTCGAACGTGATCGAGACGGTGTCGACGATCAAGAAGCGGTGGGGCATCGAGGTGATCGCCGGCAACGTCGCCACCCGCGAGGGCTGCCGCGACCTGATCAAGGCCGGTGCCGACGGCGTGAAGGTGGGCATCGGCCCCGGTTCGATCTGCACCACACGCGTGATCTCGGGCGTCGGCGTGCCGCAGATCTCGGCAGTGTGGGAGGCCTCCCAGGAGGCGGCCGCTGCCGGCGTGCCGGTGATCGCCGACGGCGGCATCCGCTACTCCGGCGACATCACCAAGGCGATCGCCGCCGGGGCACACTGCTGCATGGTGGGCGGCCTGCTCGCCGGTGTGGCTGAGAGCCCCGGGCAGACCGTGCTCTACCAAGGTCGCACCTTCAAGGCCTATCGCGGCATGGGGTCGCTCGGGGCGATGGTGCAAGGATCGAGCGAACGGTATCGGCAGAAGGCGACTGGCCGCGGCGGCGACAAGCTCGTGCCCGAGGGGGTCGAGGGCCGGGTGCCCTTCAAGGGCCCCTTGAGCGTGTTCGTCTATCAGCTCGTGGGTGGCCTGCGGGCCGGCATGGGCTACTGCGGCACGCGAACGATCGACGAACTGCGGCGTGATGCCCGGTTCATCCAGGTGTCGGCGGCGTCGGTGCGCGAGAGCCATCCCCACGACATCGTGATCACCCAGGAAGCCCCGAACTACTCCGCGGAGCACAAGCAGGGGGAGTGAGGCGGCGGCGCGGGGGCGGAGATTCGGGCGAGACAGGCAGGCTCGGGGCGACCGTGCGGCCCGGTGCACGGAACGAAAGCCGAGGCCCGTCGCCGGTCGATCTTCCCTGCATGGAAAGCTCCGCCCAAGCCCGGCTTCTCGTGTACGGCATTCGGCTCTGGCCCATGGTGCTCGCCGTCTGTCTGGTTGCCGGGGCTCTTGCGATGCCGGCCCGTGCGGCCGACTGGCGTTCGTTCGAGAGCGGAATGCCGGCCCACCGACCCGCCCATTTCGAAAGCGGGCCGGCCACGGCGGAGGACGGTGCCAGCGTGATCATGCGGGTGTCGGCCAAGGCCGATGCCTGCGCCGACGCGACGGCCGACTGTCGCGACGCCCTCAAATCCCTCCGCGACGACGACATCGCCGGCATCGGCCTGGATATCCGCGTGGGTGGCAAGCCCGGCAACGATTACCCGTGTGAGTGTCGGATCGAAGGCGAAACCTACGAGCCCAGGCGTTTCGCCACCACGATGTTCACGTGGAAGGCGGCGGGGTATTGCCACAAGCCGCTGTACTTCGAAGATTGGAACCTCGAACGCTACGGCCACTCGCACGGCTGGGCCGACCCGATCATCTCCGGTGCTCATTTCTTCGCCACGCTGCCCGTGCTGCCCTACAAGATGGGCGTCGAACTGCCGTGGGAGTGCGTCTATCCGCTGGGCTACTACCGCCCTGGCAACTGTGCGCCCTGGACCTGCCCTGCCGTGCCGATCAGCGGCCGCGGGCTGGCCCTCGAGGCCGCCACGGTCACCGGCCTCGTCTTCCTGCTGCCGTAGCGGCCGGCCTCGGCCGATCAGTTTTTGCGGACCGTGGCGATGTAGGCATACCGCCGCGCGACCGACTCAAACGTCACATCCGCGCGGCCCGAGCGCCCGAGCGCCACGAGGGCCTCGTGCACTTCTGGCCGGTAGTGGACATGGAATATGGCGAGCCACTTTTTCAGGCCCGCCGCAAACCAGCGGGGCAGATCCTGCTGATCCCAGAAGTCCACGATCAGCATTTCCCCGCCTGGCTTGAGATTGTCGAGAGCCGCCTCGATCGCCCCGGGCCAGGTCGGCACCATCGACAGGCAGTAGGAAAAGTAGATCGTGTCGAACGGCTCTTCGCGGCCGAACATCCGCCGGGCATCGAGCTGCTCAGCGAGCCCCTGCCGAAGCACGATCGGGCTGTGCCCGGCTCCGTCTGCCCCCGACCGGGCGATGCTCCCCGCAGCCGTCTCGAGCATTTCGTGGGAGGCATCGAGCCCGAACAGCGCGCCCGGCTCCCGGCGCCGTGCCAGGCGAATCAGATTGCGGGCGGTGCCGCAGCCCACCTCGAGCGTCGCCGTCGCGGGCGACGTCGTCACCTTGTCGAGCAGTCGATCGCGGCCGAGCAGGTAGTAGGCCCGCGTCAGGTCGTAGACATGCCGCGTGAAGCGATACATCCGGTCCATCGCCACGGCGTGGTCTGCCGGACCACCGCCGCGGTTGTTCGACGACGATACGGGGGGCCTTCCCGGGCTGGCTGTCATGCGGTCGGCAGCATCTCGTAGAGATGGAACATTCCGTAGATCGCCGACCGATCCTGGGCGTGCAGGCTTCGTGACCGCTCGGCATCGTAGTGAAACCGGCTGCGGGTCTCGGGCGACAGGGCCGACTCGACCGGCGACTTTTCGCCCGCCGTGCGGAAGATGACCCGCGTGTCCGGGCCGCCCACCCGCACCACCTGCCGCCACAAGTCTTCGATCACGTGGGGCGGCATCCAGTCCTGGCTGTCGAGAAAGATGAAGCCGTTGAGCCCGCCGGGTTTCTCCGTCTGGAGGTAGTCGCCGAGCGACGCGATGTGGGTTTCGACACGGCCGACCATCGACTTGATGAGGTCGTAGTTTTCGCGCTTGAGATAGTCGGGCAGGCCGCGGCGGCCGTCGTGATCGTAGCGACGGCCGAAGGCCTGCCAGGCGAAGTAGTTGTCGTCGAGCGGGAATCCGCAGGCGAGCCGACGAACACGCTGCTTGTACATGTCGAACAGCTTGCTGCCGTCGTTCTCGTGCTCGTCGAGCATGGCCTGGTGCTGGCTCGGCGGGATGCCGAGGCTGTAGACCGCCACGGGCTGGCGGCCGAGCCAGCGGACCAGCCGGTTGTCGAAGAGCGGCCCGAACGTCTCGTCAAAAATTCGTTCCTGCTCGGCGAGCGTCTTGGCGGTCACGAGCCGGGCAGGATCGCGGCCGGTGCTTTTCGCGATCCCATGGACCATGCGAAAAAACTGGCCGAGCTTGGCTTTTTCATAGAGCCCGCGCTTGAAATACCCGATCCGCTTGGGGCCGACCGCCCGTCCGGGCCAGTCGGTCGTCTCCCAGAACGCACGCGTCTGGGGGTCGAGATGGTCGCGGAGATACCGGTGATAGTTGGGAATGTTGTCGTCGTGCCGACCGTACCCAAAAAATTTGTAGAAGGCGTCGTAGTCGGGGAGATGTGCGAGCGCCGCGAGTTTCAGCCGCGTGAGCGCCATGTGATTGGCGTTGAGATCCACCGCCACGATCCGCTTCGGGGCATGGACGAGATAATTGAGCACGTTGCAGCCGCCGCTCGAGATCGTCAGCAGCCTCGAATCGGGGCCCAGCCGCAGGGCCTCGGCGTCGACCCGCGGATCTTCCCAGATCTGGTTGTAGACAAAGCCCCGAAACCAGAGCGTGAACATCCGCTCCAGCATGCCGCGTTTACTGGCGAGCTTGTGGTGGTGGACCGCCTTTCGCAGGCGGGCCGTGTTGTCGCCAGTGGCGGCGAGGCTGGACATGAGGTTCGAAGCACCTGGGGTGAGCGAGGGACCGACGCGAGTGTAGCCGGTCAGCCCCTCGCCTGTTGAGGGCGGGCTGCAAAACGCTGATCAGGGCCGCGCCGGGGGCGGCTGTGCCGGGGGCGGGGCCTGGGCATCGATCGTGCCGACCAACAGGGCCGAGGCTCCGGCGAGCTCGCGGCCCAGTTCCACGATCGCCGTTTCCACCGCCGTCAATTCGTCGGCCGCCTCCGTCACCCGCGCTTCGAAACGCTGGGCCACGCCTGTGGCAGCCTCGGCATCAGACTGCCACTTCGTGCGGTCGGTCGCCAGGTCCTCCGCCTCCTTCGTGTGGAGCTGCAATTGAGCGTCGGCACTCGTCTTGGCCGCTGCGAGGCGGGCGGTCGTCGCGACGACCGCGGCGATGTCGGTCTCCAGCATCCGGCGAATGAAGGCCACGCCCTCGATCCGGATCGTCGGCTCGTCGGCCGCACCGGCAGGTCGATACTCCGTGCCTTGGATCGCCGTCTGGGCATCCGCCAGCGGCCGGCGTCGCTCCACCGTCACCAGTGTCACCGTGCCGTCTGTCTGGAGTGCGCGGGCCGTGGCGAGATCGAAGGTGGCCGTTTGTCCGGCCTCGAACTCGACCGGCTCGCCCGCGGCCCGCGGCACCGAGTGGGCTTCCTTGAATTCCACCGTCGCCCAGTAGGTTCCCGGAAGGATCGTGCCGTTCTCAAGCCCCTCCCCGATCGTGGCCCACTGATCCTCCGGCACCGATTCAGCGTGCTGGCGGACTTCCGCGAGCTGTTCTTCGATGTGCTTGAGCATCTCCTCGGGGTCGCTCTTGCGTTGCTCCGGCAGGGTCGCGGGCCCCCCTGCACCGGCGTCGGCGGCGATCGTGCGATGGAAGGCCATCCACCGATCGACGGGGAGATCTTCATACACGGTCACTTCTTCGCGGGCGGCCTCCCAGAGCGCCGTGTCGGCCTCGCTCGGCGGCAGGGACGGCACCACGGTGAGCGAGTTGCCGTCGACCGCCTCGACACTGAAGGCCCCGAGGAACCGGCCGTTTTCTTCGACTGGCGCGGCGTCGAATAGATACACCTCTGCGCCAGGATTGAGCGTGATCTTTTCGACGTCTTCGAGCGTGATCCGGCCGGCCTTGATCGCACCATTCGGGCCGACGGCCGGAGCCTGAAACGTCGCTTTTTCCCAATGCCGTCCGCGCCAGGTGTCGATGCGGTCGTGCACGCGCTTCCACCGGGCTTTGTCGTCGGCAAGCGCCGTGAGTGATTTGCGGTCGGGGGTGGCCACGAGCCGCCCACCGGCAGCGGGCGCGAGGCCGTCGCGCTCCGCAGCGAGCTTCGCCTGATACTCGGCCACGAAGGTGCGCCAGCCGCGTTCCCGTTGCGCGAGCATGCCGGCGAGGAACGTGTAGCCGGTCGCCGCGAGCAACACCAGGATGGCCGCCGTGATCGTGCCCCAGTTCCAGCCGCGATGGCCGACGGCAAACAGCACGATGCCCGCGAGCAGCACGAGCGGAATCAGGGCGAGCAGCACGATCTCCATGCACCACCGAATGCAAACGAACGGGACTGGCGACCGCGGCCCGTCGCCGCTGCATATCGCTCCGTGTGATTATGAACGCGATGTCGCATGGCTGACGAGGGCGGTTTCGCGAGGGGCTGGCGGGCGCGAACGGCAGCCCGTCGCCCCGCGGCGACCAGGGGGCCCGCCGGCGTGTCGCCCGCCGGCGACACGCCGGTCCGCTCACCCCGCCGAGCCGGGGCGATTCTGCGGCGTTTTTTCCGAGAAACAGGCTGTTTTTGTACGTCCCGCGGCGGAGCCCGGCCGTTTGGCATCCCGAATGCTCTGTCAGGCACCAGCGGCCGCCCGCACCTGCGGCCCGCCTGCTTCACCCCCCGAGGATTCCCATGCCCCGCTCCGCCGCCAAGCCCGTGGTCCCCCGCACGATCGGCCACATCGACGATCCGGTGCGTCTGTATCTCCTGCAGATGGGCGGAATTCCCCTGCTCACCCGCGAGACGGAAGTATCGAGCGCGCGGCAGATCGAGCAGTGGCGGCGGAAGTTTCGCGACACGATGCTCGGCAACGATCTCATTCTCGCCGGCGCGATCAGCCTCCTGGAGCAGGTTCAGGCGGGCCGGCTGCGGCTCGACCGCACGATCGAGGTTTCGGTGACCAATACGGCCGAGAAGAAGCGAACCCTCCGCCGGCTGGGTCCGAATCTGGAGACGCTGCGGAGGCTCGAACAGGAGAAAAAAGCCCTCTTCAAGATCGCGATGTCGCGCCGCGTGCCGCTGGCCCAACGGCGGGCCGCCTGGCGGCAGCTCGTGCGCAAGCGGAGCAAGGCCGTGCGGCTGGTCGAGGAGATGAATCTTCGCATCCAGCGGCTTTACCCCCTGCTCAAGAAGCTGCGCGATGTCGCCCGGCGCGTCGAAGCCACGCCCTCTCCAGCCGAGCGGTCGGTCGCGGCGGCTGCCACCTGGCGCCGCGATCAGCGCCGGCTGCTGCTCGCCGTGCGCGAGAGCCGCTGCACGCTGGCCCGCCGGCTGGCCAGGCTCGACGACCTGCAGACGCGGTATGACGCCGCCAAGCGCGTGCTCGCCGCCGGCAATCTGCGGCTGGTGGTGTCGATCGCCAAGCGCTATCGCAACCGCGGGCTCACCTTCCTCGACCTCATCCAAGAGGGCAATTCGGGCCTCATGCGGGCCGTCGACAAGTTCGAACACGCCCGGGGCTTCAAGTTTTCGACCTACGCCACGTGGTGGATCCGGCAGGCGATCACCCGCGCGATCGCCGACCAGAGCCGCACGATCCGCGTGCCCGTGCACATGGTCGACACGATGACGAAGCTGCGAAACCTGACCCGCGACTTCCGCCAACAGCACGGCCGCGACCCGAGCGTCGAGGAGCTTGCCACGCTCGGCGGGCTGTCCATCGACGAGGCCACCTGCGTGTGGCGCATGTCGCGGCAGCCGGTATCGCTCGACCAGCCCGTGGGCGACAGCGACGACACGGGCTACGGCGACATCATCAAGGACCACCGCGAAGAGGATCCGCTCCGCGGCATCAACGACCAGTCGCTCCGTGACTCGATCGGCAAGGCCCTCGACGGCCTCTCCTATCGGGAACGCGAGATCATCCGGATGCGATTCGGCCTCGCCGACGGCTACGCCTACACGCTCGAGGAAGTCGGCTCGATCTTCAGCGTGACTCGCGAGCGGGTGCGGCAGATCGAGGCCAAGGCCGTGGAAAAACTCCGCCAACCCGGCACGCAGAACAACCTCGTCAACTTCGTCGACGGCGCCCTTGCCGACCGATTCGCCGCGCACTCCCACCGCGCCCTCGTCGGCCAGGCGTGAGCCAGGCTCGTCAGCGCTCCCAATCCGGCGAGGGGCTACCCATACTCCGCCGCCGGACGTTCGCTGCGTTGGATACGCGCCGGCTCGCGGTTGCCCCATACCATCTCGCCGGACGCTCACTGCGCCCATCCCTGGGCTCCGTTCGCTCGGACCTGCCTGCGCTCTGCCATCCTGGCTGCGCTGGTCAGCTACGCCGGCTCAATGGCAGGGGCAACCCCTCGCCTTCCCAACTCGTAAGCGCTGGGAACTTTCGGCGGGGACGGTCGGTGGGCACGCGCAGACGCAGGGAGTCGTTGAGGACCATCTCGCGCCAGGGCCGGAGGCCCGGGTGAACACCAGCCGACGGAGGTCGGCCAAGGAACGGAAGGCAGGATGCCGTGCCGTTC
>CAMBSN010000119.1 GCA_945870505.1 Candidatus Kuenenia stuttgartensis
TCGAGGAGGCCTACGGAGCCCGCTTCCCCGAGCAGGTGCTGCCGCTGATTGAAACCTGCCGTGAGGTGACCGAGGCGATCATCGACCACATGCCCGCGGCGGCCAAGACGCCGTCGGAGCAGTCTGTCCGCCTCGACACCGAACTCGGCGCCGACGTCTGGGACATCTCCCAGTTCCCCGAAGTGCGGGCGCTTGAACAGAACTTCGCGATGGTCCGCGATGCGGGCCTCGAGAATCCCTACTTCAGCGTCCACGAGGGGCTGACCACCGACCGCACCACCATCGGTGGCCGTGAGCTGGTGAGCTGGGCGACCTACAACTACCTCAGCATGTCGGGTGAGGCCGAGGTGGCGGCGGCGGCGAAGAACGCAGTCGATCGGTTTGGTACGAGCGTGTCGGCGAGCCGGCTGGTGTCAGGCGAGAAGACGATCCACCAGGAACTTGAACGGGAGATCGCCCGCTTCGTCGGCACCGAGGATGCGATCACCTTCGTGGGCGGCCACGCCACCAACGAGACGGTGATCGGCCACGTGGTCGGCCCCGGTGACCTCGTGCTCCACGACGCCTTCTCGCACAACAGCCTTCTTCAGGGGGCGCTCCTCTCGGGCGCCCGCCGCCGGCCGTTCCCGCACAACGACTACGACGCCGCCGAGAAACTCCTCTCCCAGATGCGGAGCCAGTATCGCCGCGTGCTGGTGGTGATCGAGGGCATCTACAGCATGGACGGTGACTTCTCCGAACTGCCGAAGTTCATCGGCCTCGCGAAGCGACACAAGGCGCTCCTGATGGTGGACGAGGCCCACTCGATCGGCGTGATGGGGGTCCGCGGCCGTGGGATCGGCGAGCACTTCGGCGTGAATCCGGAAGACGTCGACATCTGGATGGGCACGCTCTCGAAGGCGCTCGGTAGCTGTGGTGGCTACATTGCGGGCACCAAGACGCTCGTCCGCTGGCTGAAGTACACCTGCCCCGGCTTCGTCTATTCGGTGGGCCTGCCACCGGCGGCGGCTGGAGCGGCCATCGGAGCCCTGCGGCTCTTGCAACGGGAGCCGCAGCGGGTGGAGCGGCTGCACGCCAACGCCCGGCTCTTTCTCCAGCTCGCCAAGGAGGCTGGGCTCAACACCGGCCCGTCAGGCGGCTCGGCGATCATTCCGGTCATCCTCGGCAATTCGATGAACGCGCTGCGGCTCTCCCGTAGCATGTTCACGCGGGGCATCAACGTGCAGCCGATCCTCTACCCGGCGGTGGAGGAGAGCGCCGCCCGGCTGCGGTTCTTCATCACGTCGCGGCACACGCCCGACCAGATTCGCCGCACGGTTTCGGCGATGCAGGAAGAACTCTCGAAGATCGACCCGACCTACGCCCGCCAGTCGGCGTAATCGGAGCTCCCGGTAGCACAGGTTTTCAACCTGTGTCTTCTCGCCCGCAGGTTGCCAACCTGCGGCTACGTCTTCTGCGGCCCACGTAGCACAGGTTGCCAACGTGTGCCTACTTTTGAACCCCACGGCTCGCGCTGTTGGGCTTCCTGAAAAAGGTGGCAGCCACCATTTGCCGGTCACCAGAGGCGACACGGCCCCGGCCTGTAGCCGGGGTCTCCAGACAAATGGTGGCTGCCACCTTTTTCCGCTTATAACAATGCCGCCATGCCCTCCACCGAAACGACGAGCCATCGGCTCGTCCTGCCCGCCGACGCCAACCACCACGGCACGCTCTACGCCGGGAGCCTGCTGCGGTATGCCCTGGAGGCGGCCTACGCCACCGGCAGCCGAGCCGCAGGGCCCGCGGCCAACCTGATGCTCCGGCGGGTGCTCTCGCTCGAGTGCCGGCGGAGTGTGCCGGTCGGCACGCTCGTGGAGATTCGCTGCGCCGTCGTGCAGGTGCGGCGGGCCTATCTCTTGGTGGGCGTTGTGGGGATGCCCACCCCTGGCGGCACCCTGCCCTGGATGGACGGCCTGCTCGGCTTCGTGCAGGTGGATGCCGCGGGGCTGCCCGTGCCGCTGCCGCAGGAGATCGAGACAGTGGCCACGGGCCCGCTTTGGCAGCCGCTCTTCGACCGCCTCGCCAAGCTCGCCGACATCCGCGGTGCGACCGGCGACTGGATCGCCGCGGGCTGGTGAATCGGCCGCGACGGGAGGCGGCGCCCAGCGTGATGCGCCCGAGGCCTCACGGCCTTCGGCTTCTACGAGATCGGTCCAAGCCCAACGCCGTGAGGCGTGGGGCCTGCCCCCCGCGGCCGACCGTTTTCGCGGGGGCCAGGGATGGCCCCGCGAAAACCTCAGTAGTTGATCTCGATGCCGAAGTCCACGCCGTTGACGAACAGGTATCCGAGGTCGTTGCCGTCGCGGGGGCCGACGCTGTTGTAGACGCGGAGTGAGTTGTTGGTGGAACCGTCCGGACTCGGCTCGTTCACCGGGGGAGGCGTCCACGACGGAACTGATGTGTAGCCAATGATGTTACCCTGAGCGTCGTAGTTCGGCGACTGGATTGGAGGACCGTTCTGAGTCGCTGTCAGCACGGGCTTCAAATTGGCTTTGAACTCAGTGTTGGTGCTGGCCCGCGTGATACTGCCCAGCCACATGCCCGTGTAACCCAGGTTCAGCGAGACAGCCTTGCTGACGCGATATCGGCCCTTCAACCGCCACTCGCCGAGCGGAGCAAACACGAAGTTGTGCTCGGCGGCATTCGTGGCGTTGGTCTGCCCGATGCCATAAATCTGCACGAACAGCGGGGGTGCCGAAACCGACGACGAGTTGTTCGTCGTCTGCGAAATCGAGTTGGCGAAGGTGTACGTGGAGCGGAAGTAGTCGGCGCCCAAGGCGGCGGGAAAGTTTGAGCCGCGGTAGAGCGTATTCTGGAAGTTCATGCCGGCGGTAAAGCGGAGATCGGTCTCGATCGACCACCGGCCTCTTTCGAACATGTAGTTCAGACCGAACTCAGGGCCCACGATGTTGTTGTAGGACGACGTGTCCCAGCCGCCGTTCTGCAGTTGGCAGAAGTCGCCCTGCGGGCAGCCGTCGATGAACGACTGCTGATTACTCGAATAATCGATGCTGTAGCGGTCGGCCACCTGGAGGTACCGCGGCCCAAACGTGAACCTTGCCGTGCGGAGTTCCCCGGAGCCGGCCGAGGAGAGGTTTCGACGGACTGCCCAGGCGAAGCCTGCCGAGGTCAGCTCAGTTGTGTTCTTCTGGGTCAGCGATTGCGTGATGATGTGGTCCGGGGGCGGGCTCTCTGACGTGATGGTGGTCACGACGATCGGCAGGCCACCGGCGACCAGGCCGCCGCCGCCAGCGGCCACCTGCTGCGAGAAGGTCGTCGTGGGCGAGTTGACCGCAAACGAGTTGGTCGTGACGAAGTTCTGGCTCTGCGGGCCCGAGTTGTAGTAGGTGAACATCATGCCGTAGTCGTCGTAGATCCAGCCGCCCTCGAACCGGTTGCCCCACGACATGACCGTGCGCATCCAGTTGGTGTTGAGATCCAGCCGCAGCGGATCCGACCCGAAGATGTAGAGCCCAGAGGCCGGATTGCCCGAGCGAATCAGGTCGTTGTTGAGTTGGGCCACGGAAACCGGACTCAGCGGCTGCACCGGAATGAAGAAGTCGTTCAGGATCGGTCGCGACTGGGCGGGCGTGAACGCCCAGAACGTGCGGTCGTACGTGAAGAAGATGCCTTCCCGCGCGTCCTGGCGGATGGCGTAGTCTTGCGACTCCGGCGGCGCAAACATCTGAAAGTCGTAAAAGTCTTGGTCCGGCAGGAGCGGCATCCAGTTCTGTCCCGCGATCGCCGGCACGGCCGTCGCGACCAGTGCCGCGACAGTGGTGAGGATCGCCGTCAGCCGCCTGAAACCGTTTTTCGTAGCCATCGCTGCTGTGTCCTGTGGAGCAGGAGCCGTCTTCCGCCAGTGCGGATTCTCCCGTGGTATCGGTCGTGCCGGTCGATCGGGTTGACGAAACTTGGCAGACTCTGACGGCTCCGCCGATTTTCACGCCGCCGACAGGCCCAATGCGTGGCAGGATGGGCCGCCTCGGCTATCCTGCGGATGTCCCCCGGCACGAAGCCGCTCCACCCGCCCCGTCAGGAGCCCGGATCCATGCGTTTCCCCGCCGCGGTCGCCCTCCTTGCCCTTCTTGCCACGGCCTCCGTGGCAGCCGATCGGGCCGCCCCGAACGCCGAACAAGGCGACCCGCCAGCGGCCGAGTTTCTCCGCCTCGTCCGCGACGACGATGGCAAGCCGGTGTCGCTCGATACCGCGCTCGTGGAATACCGGGAGAGTGCCGCCGATGCCGCCAGGGCCGGCAGGCGGACCCCGCTGCAGGTCGATCTGGTGGCCGCGGTCCACGTCGGTGGGGCCACCTACTACGAGACGCTCGACCGGCTCTTCGCCGACTACGACGCAGTGCTCTACGAACTCGTCGCCCCGCCCAACGCCCGCGTCCCCAAGCCGGGCCGCAAGCCGGCCGGCGCGATCGGCTCCGCCCAGCAGAGCTTGAAGTCGATGCTCGGGCTCGAGTTCCAACTCGAAAGCATCGATTACTCGGCGGAGAACTTCGTCCATGCCGATCTCTCGCCCAAGGAGTTCGACGCCGCAATGGCCAAACGCGGCGAGAGCTGGTGGAGCATGTTCACGCGGCTGATGCAGGAGAGCATGGCCCGGGCCGACCGCGGAGGCGGTGCCGGCGACGTGAGTTTCGGCGAACTCTTCGGGATCCTCTTCGGCTCCGGACCCGAGCGGCAGGTGCGGCTTCGCCGGATGATGGCGGAGCAGTTCACCGACATGGACGTGCTGACGGCGGCCTTCGGCGGCGAGGAGGGATCGACGCTGATCACCGACCGCAACGCAGCCGCCCTTGACGTGCTCCGGGATGAAATCGCCAAGGGCCGGCGGCGGATCGCCATCTTCTACGGAGCTGCCCACATGGACGACTTCGACGAGCGGCTTCGCGACGACTTCGGGCTTCAGCCCGGCGAGCCAGTGTGGCTCGAGGCATGGGATCTCCGCGAGCCGGAGGCTGCTGCCGCCCGAAAGTGACCGGCCAGCGGCCGGCGGCTGGCTCCGCCCGTCGCCACCACGGGCCCGCTCCGCCCGATCGCGAGCCGGTCGTTCCAGGCCTCCGCGACGAGTCGCGTCTCGTGCCACACCCCCTCGTAACCGAGAATCTCAGCCGCCTCGCCGACAGGATCAAACTCCACCGGGCCGCGATAGCCGTGGGCGAGCATCTCGCCGACGAGTCGCTCGAGGGGGAGCCCGCCGTGGCCAGCCGGCAGCCGGTCAGCCTCGGCGGAGGGCGGGCCGCAGCGATCGGCGACCTGCACGATGGCCGCCGCCTCGGCGAGTTGCGGCAGCAGAGGCTCAAGATCGGGGGCATCGCCGAAGTGCCAGAAATCGACCGCCAGACGGACTGCGGGGTCGGAGAACCCCTCCACGAGATCGACCGCCTCGGCGAGCCCGCCAAGGAAGTTGCAGCCGGCAGCACCGGCGGGATGGGCGGGTTTCAAGGCGAGGGTAACCCCAGCCCGCGTGGCGACCGGGGCGAGAGCCTCCAGGGCCTGGACGAGCAGTCGCATCGCATGGCTTCGGGTGTGGCCGCCGCGGCAGCCGCTGTGGAGCACGAGTACCGGAGAGCCAAGGGTCGCAGCGGTGGCGATCGCCTCGACGGCGTCGTCGAGGCTTTCGGCGAACGAGCGTCCGTCGCCCCCAGTAAATCCGCCGGCCCACTGGAGGCTCGACACGCGGATGCCCGCTACGGAGACCATCGCCGCAGCGCTCGCAGCCCCGACGTCGGACACCTTGGGACGCCAGAGCGAGATCGCATCGAATCCCAGCGCGGCCGCCCGTGCAACCTCGTGCTGGAGATCCCAACGGGGACTGCTCAACTCGCTGACCGCAACGTCGAACATGGATCTGCTTCCTCCGGGTGGCGCCGCCTGCGTGGACGGCGTGAACGCCCGCCTCATGGGCCGGAAGTATGGGAGGGTGTCGCGCGGACTGTCCAGAGAAATGTCGTTCGCAAGCGCCAGCGGCGTGCGCCGCGAGGTTTTCGATCCACCGACCGATGACAGCACCACGCCCGCGAAACCCTCTTGACAATCGCATTGCTCAACGCCTCCTTTTGCCGCCGCCCGCGAGTGGCGCATACTCGACCCACGAGGAACGCCGCCCGATGCCCCGCCCACGATTCCTGACCGTCAGCGACGGCCGCCGCGAGGTGGTGATCCCGGGCGATGCCATCGAGTGGCAGTTCGCCCGATCCGGCGGCCCGGGCGGCCAGCACGTCAACAGGACGAGCAGCAAGGCCATGCTGCGATTCGACGTGGCCCACTCACCGCACCTGCCCGACGACGTCCGCAGCCGCATTCTCGCCCGTGAGAAATCGCGACTCGCGGGCGACGGTACGCTCGTGATCGCCAGCCAGGTGCACCGCGATCAGTCACGAAACGTCGCCGACTGTCTCGACAGACTGTCGGATGTGATCCGCGGCGCCCTCACGCCGCCAAAGCGTCGCCGGCCCACCCGCACGCCGCGCTCGGCCGTCGCCAAGCGGCTCGACACGAAGAAACGGCGGTCGCAGACGAAGCAGGGCCGGCAACGGCCAGATGCCTGAGCCATGCTCCAGAGGAAGCAGCCGGCGGTATAATCGGATGGCGGGCAGCGAGGCCCGCCGCCGCCCCTTGAAGGATTCACCATGCCCTCCCCCCGCGACATCGACTCGCTGCTCCGCAACTGGGAGTTTCACCCCGGCGAGGTCAACGCCCGACTGATCAAGACCCGGTCGGGGCGCGAGGTGCTGCAGATGCGCATCGACATGGGCGTCGTGCAGATGGAGACCGATCTCCGACCCGACGGCCAGCGGCCCAACGGGGCGGAAACCTACTACGACTATCTCGTCGGTGAGGTGATCCGCGAGGGGGACGCGTTTCGGCTCACGAAAGAGCAGTGCGCGGAGGCCGACCGCGAGTTCACCCAATACTACCAGCGGCGGCTCTGCTGGCTCTCGCTGCGTGAGTATCGTCGGGCCGCCCACGATGCCGACCACAGCCTGGCCTTCATGGACTTCGTCCGCGAGCATTCGCCGGATGAGGAGTGGACGCTCACGCACGAGCAGTACCGCCCGTTCGTCCTCTTCCACCGGGTGCAGGCCGCGGCCCTGGCCTCGCTGGAAGAACAGGGGCCGGAAGCGGCCATCGGCGAAATCAATGCGGGCCTCACCACCTTCCGCGACCTGTTCGCCCGCTACGATGCCACCGAGCAGTTCGAGGACGACGAGCTCGTCAAGCGACTCAGCGAGATGCGGGAGAGCGTGCGGCAGCGGTACGAGATCGGCCGGACGCTCCCCGAGCAGCTCGACGACGCCGTGAAGGCCGAGGACTACGAACTCGCGGCGAAGATCCGCGACCGGATCCGCAACGGCGAGAAGGTGAGCGCCGACGGCGCGGGGGATGGAGCCGACGCCGTCGAACGTTGAATGTTCGACGTTTGACATCCGCTCCGGCCTGAAAAACTTACAGGCTCCGCGGCACGCTCCAGACTGCCTGGACGGCACCGTTTCACCAGACGAAACGGCCGGGCGTGAAGCTGGGGAGGATGTGCGGGCTGGCGGGCTGCGGCGTGATTTTCCAGGCGAACCCTCGTCAATGGCACGCCGTATGCAGCAGAACACCATCGGTGACGAAACCGTCGCCGCCCTCCCGAGGAGCACCGCCATGAACGCCACGAGCAACCGCACCGCCCCGCAGGCCCTCCGCACCACGATCCTGCTCTCGACGCAGCTGGATGGTGAGGCATGCACGGTCCGCGCGACCCCGATTTGGCCGATCGCCGAGGTGCTCGACTTCGACGAGGCGTTCGACGATCTCGCCGCAGCGGGGACCGATCTCGACCCGGGGCTGGTCGCCGATGCGATCGAGTCGCGGATGATCGCCTCCCCGCGGCTTCGCCGCCGGCAGAAGGCCGTGAGTTCGCGGGCCATGTTCTACGCCGGCGGCTGATCCAGCTCACCGGAGGTGCAGGGTGGCAACCTGCGCACTCACGCCGCCTGTTTTCCCGCAGGTTACCAACCTGCGGCTACGGGGAAGGGGTTACCAACCTGCGGCTACGGGGAAGAGCCACCAAACCAGCGGCTGCGTGAGAGACCTGCGAACCGGCGGCAACGTGGAACCGCGGTCACGATTTGGCCCGGCGGCACCACCCGCCGGGCCGTTTCGCATGCAGGGGCGGAATTGCGTACATTCTCGCTCGCCGCCGCGGCAGCCCGCGGCGGGCCACCCCGCATCTGGAAGGAACACGCCGCATGTCCCTCGCTGAAGTCTCCCGCGACACCACCCCCGGCCGGTGGAACGCCCTTGCCGACCGCGTGCTCGCCGGCGGATCGATCGACCGCGACGAGGCCCGTGCGATCCTCGAGTCGCCCGACGTGGAACTGCTCGACCTCCTCGCGGCCACCTACCGGGTGCGGCACCGGCATTTCGGCACCACCGTGCAGCTCTTCTTTTTGATGAACGCCAAGAGCGGCCTGTGCCCCGAGGACTGCGGCTACTGCTCGCAGTCGAAAGTCTCGGAGGCTGAGATTCCGCGATACAACCTGCTCTCCGCCCCGAAGCTGATGGACGCGGCGAAGCTTGCGGCTGAGCGGCAGTCGAAGACCTTCTGCATCGTGATCTCGGCCCGCGGCCCCAGCCAGCGGGAAATCGACTTCGTCTGCCAGATCACGCCGCGGATCAAGCAGGAATACGGCCTCAACATCTGCGCATGCCTGGGGCTGCTCACCCCCGAGCAGGCCAAGCAACTCGCCGCCGCCGGCGTGGACAAGGTCAACCACAACCTCAACACGAGCGAGCGGTACTACGGCGAGGTCTGCACCACCCACACCTACGCCGATCGCGTCGCCACCCTCGCCGCCTGCCGCGCCGCAGGCCTGCAGCTCTGCAGCGGCGGCATCATGGGCATGGGTGAGCGGGACGACGACCTGATCGACATGGCCTTTGAGCTCCGGGCGCTCGAGGTCGAGTCGATTCCGCTCAACTTCCTCAACGCCATCGATGGCACGCCGCTGGAGGGAGTGGACAAGGTCACGCCTCGCGACTGCCTCCGTGGGCTGGCGATGATGCGGATGGTGAACCCTGCCGCCGAGATCCGGATCGCCGGCGGCCGCGAAATCCACCTCGGCAGCCTGCAGGCCCTCGGCCTCTACGCTGCCAACTCGATCTTCGTCGGCGACTACCTGACGACCAAGGGCCAGCTCCCCGAGGCCGACTACAAGATGATCGAGGACCTCGGCTTTACGATCACCGGCGGCGCCGAGTCTGCCGAACCAAGCCCGGCGATATGAGCCGAAGGCAGCCCCGAGCGGCGTCGTAGGTTAGTACCCCCTTCCACGTAGCCGCAGGTTGGTAACCTGCGGGAAAGCAGGCGGCGTTCGCGTGCAGGTTGCCAACCTGCACCTCCGTACGGCAGGGCGGCTTGGGCACAGGTTGAAAACCTGTGCTACG
>CAMBSN010000120.1 GCA_945870505.1 Candidatus Kuenenia stuttgartensis
CCCGCTACTGCACCACCGACTTGCTGCCCTCGGTGGAGCCGCCGATCGGCGCCCCCTCGGGGAGCGGACGGCCCGCAGTCGGAATCCCGATCCGGTGCATCTCCTCGCGGACCAGCCGGTAGGCGGCGAAGCTGTCGGGGTAGCACCACAGCGTGATCGTCGTGTCGGGCTTCACGCCGCCGAGCACCCCGCGGAATCGCGACGGTGACCGGAGCGCCTCCGCCACCGGCTCGCCCACCAGCGGATCGACGGGCCGTACCACCCACTCCCGCGAACGGATCAGGATCTGGCCCCGCGCCTGGTCGATCTTCGCCTCGATCACGTAGTCGAGCACGAATCCTTGCACCGGCCCCACCGTCTCGATCTTCGCCGCCATCTCGGCGATCGAACTGGCGTGTCGCTGGGTGTTGCGCTTGGCGAGTTCGAAGAGCTCTTCCAGCGGGATGTAGGCAATCCGATCGCCCGCGATCTGAAAGTGGATCTCCTCGCCATTGACCGTGCGGCCGATCGGCGTGGGGTAGGCGAGCACCTCGGCTGTGGTCGCCTTCTGGTGCTTGATCGCCTCGGCCTGGAGCGTGCACTGCTGGATCGCCTCCTCAAGCTGGCTCCGCTTCGCGGCCCGCTCGGCGTCGGCCACCTTGGCCGCATCGGCCGCCTGCTTCCGTCGCTCCACCTCCACCTTTGCCGCCGACAATGCCGTGGCCAGCTGCAGCCGGGCGCTCGACGCCCCGTCGATCGCCGCCTGCACCATCTGCGTCTGCACCTGCAGGTCCTCGATCTCGCTCTCCGCCGACGTCAGCGACTGTTCCCGCTCTTCGACCTCCGCTTCGAGTTCGCCGTTGGCCGCAGCCTGCGGGGCCTGCACGGCGGCATCGAGTGAGATCTTCTGAACCCGCGCCCCCACCACCATCACGAGAATGATGAGGATGCCGACGATGTTGGTGATGACGTCGAGAAAGGAGTCCTGGCCTGCTGTCAGGTCCTCTTCCTGCCTGGGTCGTGCCATCGCGTGCTCCGTCTATCGTCTGGGAAAGAGGCTGCCCGTGCGTTGCACTGGCGGGAGGTTCCGGACCTTGTCTTTGACCTCGCTCCGCCGCGTGTCGATGCCGCTGTCAGCAAGGAGTTTTTCGAGATCCTCGCGACGCCCCGCACCATCGGGCGTGGCCGAAAGCACGAGCTCCGGCTTCCAATACATCCGGTCGCCGGCGAGCCCCCAGCGGCCGACTGTGGCATGCACCTCGCGGACCACGAGGTCGACCGAGTCAACGGTGTGAGTACCAATCGGGATCCGCGACTCCACGCGGCCGCCGTCGGCCATGATGCGAAACTCGTTGGCGGCACACTCGACCTTGATCGGCCGCGTGAGCGGCACCGGGGTCTCCGCCGTGGCGAGGCTCGCCCAGTTGCTGCCCCGCTTGCCGGCGAGCGACGCCGTCATGCTGGCCGACGCGCCCGACGCACCGGCGGCACTCGCTCCGCCACCCTGCGCAAGCCCTGGCATCGACGGACCACTCCCGCTGCCGCCACTGCCGCCGCTGCCTCCGGCGCCGGCACCACCAGCGGCCGATGTGCCTTCGGCACCGCCTGCGCCACCCGCCGTGCCTGCGGCCATGCCCGAGGCGGCCTGGCCACCACCACCCGCAGTCGAACCTGTGGCTCCCTCAGAGGCTCCGCTGCCGCCGGGGCTCGATCCCGCGACTCCCGATGCCGTCCCCTGGCCGTCACCATCGGCCGACGCGCCACCAGCCGCCCCCGAAGCAGCGAGGCCTCCGGGCCCCATCCCGTCGCTTCCACCCGAGGCATCATAGGGACCACCGCCCTGGGCCAAGCCAGGGCCACCATCACTGCCGGCGGCGCCACCGCCGCCCGATGCACCGGCAGCTAAGCCACCACCACCGCCAGGTCCACCACCGCCTGCAGCGCCACCAGAGTAGAACTTCGAAGGCCCCGCATAGCGGTTGCCAAGGATCGCATCGCCACCACCCTCACCGCTGGCCAGTGCACCGTCGCCGCTGCCATCGCCGCTGCCACCGCCGGCGCTGAAGCCCCGGCCGGGTGGGCCGCCGGCGTTGCCGCCCGCCTTCTCCTCGGTCCAGTCGAACCGCGACTGATCGCCGAGCACGCTCGGCCCACTGTTCGACACCACGCCGCCGCGGCTTGTGGCGGCGCGATACTGCGTGGCCGGCTTCGTCCGCTTCGGCGGCCGCACCTGCGCGAGCCACTCCAGCCGCCGCCGCGCCTCCTCGACCGCCCGCATCTCCGCGTCGGCGAGTGCCGTATCTCGAGGTGGATACGTGAGGGTCCAGTCTTCGTCGACGAACTGGTAGCCAAACTCGCTGCCCCACGACTGGATTGACTCGCGGGCAGCGTAATACGCCATCACGCCCGACGGCCGGACGATGAGCAGGGGATAGGGCTGCACGTTCGGGTCGCCCGACTCGCCCGGATTCTTCGCGATGTGCTCGCGGGCGGCCCGCAGCGCACTGGCGAGCGGATTCCCCGGCCCAGGCGGCCCCTCGAAGTCGGTGGGGCCAAACCGAATCCCCTCCGGCTGCAGAAACACGCCGTCGATGCAGCACTCGATGTAGAGCGGCCGGCGATGCGTGCCGTTGGCGCCTTCGTAGGGCACCACGGCGTAGGCCGGCGGCTTCTCCGCGAGCTTCTCCTTCGCCTCGTCGTAGGCCTTACGGGCTTCGGCGAGCTTCCGCTCGAGTTCGAGGATCGTCTGGTCGTCGGCTTGGGCGGCTTCGCTTTCAAGCGCGTCGATCACGCGGGCCAGCGCATCGAGTTCGTCGGCGAGTTGCCGTGCGTTTTCCTCGGTCCCTGCCAGCTGCATGCGGGCCTTGGCCAGGTCGTCGGCCGTACGATCCCGCATGGATCGCACGTGGTCGATCCGCCAGCCAAGCTCCTCGCGGGCGAGTTCCAACTTCTGCCGCTCGTCTGCCGCAGCCGCGGCCGCCGCCTCGCGGGCCTTCTCGGCCGCGGCAATGCCCGCCAACTTTGCCGAACGGCTGAAGATCACCAGCACGACGAGGAGCGACCCCATCGTGCACAGCAGCACGGCCAGGAACGGAAACAGCGAGATGGTCGGGCCCGACTGGGCGCGGGCTCGGCTCATGCGGCCTTTCCGGTGCGACGAATGGCCTGGACGTCGCGGCCCTGGTCGGCCGTGCGGACGGCGAGCAACTGCACCGCCGCCGCCAGCGTGGCGAGCGTCTCCTCGAAGCGACCCGTGGACGACAGCGTGGCGAGATTGGCATCGAGCGACCGCTCGAGCGACGCGATGTCGCGGGTGGCCTCGACGACCCCGGCGATGGCGGTCGTCTGCCGTTCGATCGCTTCGTGGCGGGCCTCGAGGCCGCGAACCGCCTCGGCGAGCGACTCGGCTGCGCCCACCCAACGATCCTCGCGGCGGGCGGCGAGCGCGTCTTGCGTGCGGGCGAACGACTCCGCCCACGACGCCAGGCTCGTGTCGAGCGCGGCGGTCAGCGACGACTGGATCGCGCCGCCACTCTCATCGAGCAGCTGGCGGACTCCCGCCGCTGCGGTCCGCTCCAGCGACACCCAGGCCTGCTCCTGTGCCTCGAGCAGCCGGGCCGTGCCGCGACCGAGTGTCTCGCCAAGCCGGGCCACGGCCAGAGCCGTGCCGTCACCGGTGCCAAGCGACTGAAACCGGCCGGCCAACGCGGAGCAGGCCGCGTCGTCTACCTTGGCAAGCAGCGACTGCTCATGGCGGTCGATCACGAACTGCAGGAACATCAGCACCATCGACAGCGCGAGTGCCGTGGCGGTCGTGTCAAAAGCCGTGCCGAGGCCGGCGACCACGCCCGAGATGTTGTCGAGTTGCGTCGGAGACAGGCAGGCGATCGCCTCCGTGATGCCGATCACCGTGCCGAGAAAGCCCATGATGGGGATCGCCCAGATCACAAATCGCACGAGCCCGTAGCCCTGGGAGGCCCGAGCGGCGTCGAGGTCGGAGAGGTACTTGAGATGGTTCTCGAGGTCGTCGGCCGAGCCGGTGCGAACCACATAATCAAGCGCCTCACGAAGCCGCCGCGGGAGATAGCCGCTCGCCTCCTCCGGAATCGTCGCGACGAGTGCCGGGGCCTCGGCGGGATCAACGCCCCCCTCGACAGCCGCTTCGAGCAACGGCTCGCCCACGCGCCGCCGCTGGCGGACGAGGTTCTGGAAATGCAGCCCCAGGAAGGCGATCCCCACGCAGAACATCGCCGTTTCAACGTATTCGACCCAGTGGCCGGCGAGGTAGCGGATCACCATCGTGTTGGTGATCACGCCGCCGTGGATCATCGCAAAAAATGCAAACGACATCGCGCCGCCCCAGAGTAGGGGCGACCGCATGAGCATGGTGGAGAGGGAGTTGAGCTTCGACACCGGAGGGCTCCCGAGGCAGTTCGGAGGAATGCGGCATGGGCGTGGCAGCGCGATCCGCTCGTCCCTTTCCATCGACATGTCTTGCCCAGGCGATTGAACCGAAACATCCGGCACGGCGAAACACCATGGCCACCGGGCAGTTCGGGCAATCCGGGAGAGCCAGGCAAGGCCTTCCCGTTGCCGTCCTCGCTGGCCTTGTCCGCCACCCATGCGCCTCACTACTTTCTCGCGCCTGCCCATCAGCCTTCGAGAGATTGCCGTGAGCACCTCCTCTCTGCAGACCGCCCGAGACCGTTGGCCGGCCGCCGTCTGGCCCCTGTTGATTCTCGTGGCCGCTATCGCGATTGGGTCGCGGGAACTCTCGGCCCAACGGGCCGGCAGGCCTGCCCCCGAGGCGACAGGCCTGTGGATCTCCGACACGGCCGTGGACGACGCCCGCCGGCTGCTGGTGGTCGTCGATCTAGCAACGCGGCATGCGGCCGTCTACCACCTCGACAACGCCACCGGCTCGCTCGTCCTCAAGAGCACCCGCGACATCAGCTGGGACCTGCTCGTGGATGACTTCAACGCCCAGGAACCTCGGCCGGCCGCACTCAAACGGCTGATCCAGGCCGGCGGGCCGGGTGCCGGAGACGGCGGGGTCCGCTGAACCCCGCCAGCGCCCAGGCAGGCTCTGCGGGCAGTGACGCCTGCACCGCCCGTGGCGGTTGGGGATAGAATGCGGCAGCGGTTCCGTCGAAAGACGAAATGGGCTCGTGGGTCGAGCCCGGCCCCGCGGGAAGCACGGCAGCCATGGCTGGAAAGTTCCTGTCGCTCGAGGAAGCGGCACGCCACCTCGGCGTGACGATCGACGAGATCAACCGTCTTGTCGACCGGAAGAAGTTGTTTCCGATGCGCGACGGTACGACCGTGAAGTTCAAACTCGATGACATCGAAAGGGTGGCGGCCGACTTGGCCGACGAGGCTCCCAGGGACGGGAGCGGCCTTGCTCTCGACCTTGACCTGTCATCTCCCTCGCTTGGCGCCGGGTCGGCGGTCGGCAGCGGGCTCGACGACTTGGTGCTCGGCGATCCGGCAGATGCGACGGAGTCGATCTTCGGCGACGACGCCGGATCAGCGCCGTCGCGGACGATCGTGCAGCCCAAGGGCGACGACGTCGCCGTCGGCGGCGAGGACTTCGTCATCGGCGACGCGGGAAGCGCTCTGGCGAGCTCCGACCTCGAAATCGACTCGATCATCGAAGCCTCTTCGCCCTCGCTGGCGAAGGGAGGCGCGGCGCCGAGCGGGGCCGACTCCAATGTCGTCGGCGATTCGGGCACGCTCTCCATCGACCTCGGCTCGGGCTCGATCGGAGGGCTCTCCGGCCCTGCTGCGGCCGCGCTTTCGGGCGCGATTGGCGAGAGCGGGCTGTCGCTCGAAGGCGACTTTGGCGCCTCCGGCATGAAACTCGGAGGCTCGGGGCTTGATCTGGGCGGGTCGGGCGTCGCGCTGGGCGGGTCGGACGTGGCGTTGGGGTCTGGCATCGGCTCCGGCATCGACGACGTGGGCGGGGCCCTCGGCGGCGACGCGTTTGAACTCGGCGACGCTACGACCGATGACGAGAGCGCCTCGGTCGTGGTCGCAACCGAAGACTCGGGCGACTCGAGTTTCTTTGGGACGGTCTCCGACGACTCGGGGTCGGTGTCTCTCGAAGACGCCTCCTCCGCGGCACTCATTCCCGGAGATGACGGGTTTCTCGAGGGAGTCGCGGGGCCACCGTTCAGCGCGCTCCAGATCGTGGGCCTCGTCTGCTGCACGCTCTTTCTGCTCACCGCAGCACTCGTGATGATCGACCTGGTCTGGTCGATCCGGACCCCGGCGGGCACGCCGATTTCGAGCCCGTTGCTCAAGGCCCTGACCGACCTGTTCTCGTGGCGCTAGCGGATTCTGGCGGCCGATAGCCGCCAGCCTGCTAGAATTCGGCGTGCCTCTAGCCGTCGGAGACCGCCGAGTGCCCTGCCTCTTTCTCCCGCGTGTGCGTGCCGTGGCGCTGCGTGCCACATCCGGCGGCGTGCTGGGGGTGATCGCAGCGGTGTGCGGCTGCGAACCGGCCACGGCGATCCGGCCGGGTGACATTCGCACCTACACCATCCCGAAGGACGCGGATCCCGCGGCCATCGTCGCGGCTCCGTCGCCGGCGACCCCTCAGACCGCCCCGCCAGATGGTCCCGGTCGCACGGGGTCCCAACCTGTACCGACCACATCTGGCGATCGCGCCTCGGCCATCCGCTACGAGGTGCCCGAGGGCTGGAGTGATGGCGGCGGATCCGGCATGCGACTGGCGACGCTCTTCATCGGGGATTCCGCCGACAAACGTGAGGTCACGATCATCCCCGCGTCCGGCACACTCGCCGGCAACGTGGAACGATGGCAGGGGCAACTCGAAGCCGCTGCTGCCCCGGCGGCCCTCGCGGAAAAGGCTGCGGCGGCGATCGCCGCCGCGGAGACGGTCGACGTCGCCGGCACGACGGCGACAGTGGTGCTCCTCCGCGACGCGGAGGCCGAAGCCGATGCGGAAGCCGGTCAGGCGATCCTCGGGGCGATGATTCCCGTTGACGAGAGCCGCGCGCTGTTCGTGAAGTTCAAGGGCGACGCGGCAGTGGCCGCCCGCGAGCGGGAGCGGTTCTCGCGATTCGTGTCATCGATCCGGTGGAAGGAGTAGCCGCGCCGTGGCCATGGGAAGCCTTGCCTTCGATGCGGAATCAAGCCGACCCACGACCGGGTCCTCTGGCTTCGCCTGGCAGCTGCTCCGAGCCGCCGGCTCGCTCAAGATCACGGTGGTGATGTTCCTCGCTGCCACGTTCCTACTCCTCGTGGGCACGCTCGCACAGGACGAAAAAAACCTTCCCGAGGTGAAGGCCGAGTACTTCAACAGCTGGCTCGCCCGCGTGCCGTTCGCCGACTTCGTGCCGGTCACCGTGTTCGGCGAGACCAACGTGCCTGGCTGGTTCCCTTTTCCGGGCGGCGCCACGATCGGCCTCGTGCTCCTTGTGAACCTGTTCGCGGCGAAAGCCACGCGGTTCCATGTGGCCGCCCATGGCAAACGGCTCCTCTGGGGCACGATCGTGTCGCTCATCGGCGGCCTCCTGACGGCCGGCGTGATCCTCACCGGCCATCGCACCGACGGCCTCCAGGGCCGCCCCCCCGTGGACTACGACACGGTGTGGCGGATGATGCAGATGGGTGGTGCGGTGCTCGCGGGCGGGCTCGGAACCGCCGCGTGGCTGGCCCGCCGACGGCTCGTGGCCGGCACGCTCTGGGCGGCGGCCGTGGCCGTGGGAACGGTCGTAGCCCTCACGATCGCCGGCGGTGATTCGTGGCGGATGAACGATCCCGGGCTGCGGATCATGTGGCAACTGATTCAGTCGAGCGTCGCCGCAGTGGTGTTGCTCGCCGGCCTCGTGATGGTGTTCGGCGTTCGCGGCGGCAACGTGCTGATCCACGTGGCGGTCGGGCTGCTGATGGTCGGGCAGTTTCTGTTCGGCGACCGGCAGATCGAGGAGCGGATCTCGCTGATCGAGGGCCAGACCACGAGCGTCGCCTACCGCACCGACGAGACCGAACTCGCGGTGATCGACCCGGGCGACACGGCCGACGACCGCGTGACCGCGATCTCGGGCCGGCTGCTCGCGGCCCGCGCCGGCGGCGCGCCGATCGCGATCGATGCCCTGCCTTTCGACATCCGCGTCATCAAATGGTTTCCCAACTCGAGCGTGATCCGCGTGGGGCCCGTGGCGCCAAACCCCGCCACCGCGGGCCTCGGGAAGCAGTGGCTCGCCGATGGCCGGCCGCCCGAAGGAGGCACCTCGTCGCGAACGAACATCGCCTCGGCCTACGTGCAGCTCGTGGAGCGGGGCACCGGCCGCGACCTCGGCACCCATCTCGTCTCGCAGTTCCTCAACGACCAGGACCGGATCTTCATGGGGGGCGGCGGCGACGAGTTCGACACCGTCGAAGCGGGCGGAAAGCCCTGGCGGCTGGCGTTGCGGTTTCGCCGCGAACAGAAGCCCTACAGCGTCACCCTCGACGACGTGCGGCGGATCGACTACTCCGCCAGCGCGACGCCCCGCGACTACTCGTCGTACGTCACCTTCACCGATGGGGCGACGAAGGCCGAGCAGAAGGGCCGCATCTGGATGAACAACCCGGTCCGCTATCGGGGCGAGACCTTCTATCAGAGCCAGTATTCGCAGGTCGATCTCGGCGGCGGCCGCACCGGCGAGATGACGGGCCTGCAGGTCGTCGAGAACGCCGGCTGGCTGGTCCCATACGTGGCCTGCGTGCTCGCGTTCTGGGGCATGCTCGCCCACTTCGGCCTCACGTTCATCCGGTTCGCCGACCGCCACGAGCGGGCGACGGCCGCGATGCGAAAGCCAGCCGGCGGCGGCTGGATCGGCCCCGCGCTCGGCCTCGCCCTGGTGGCGGCGGCCGTGCTGCCACGGCTCATGGAACGCCCCGCTCCCGCCGGCAGTTTCGACTGGCGGGCCGCGGGGGCGATCCCGGTGATGCACGAGGGCCGCGTGAAGCCGCTCGACACCGTCGCCCGCAACACGCTGCAACTGCTCGGCAACCGCGCGAATGTGCGGATGCCCGACGACGCGGCGAAAGGACCGCAGGGCAGCGTGACGGCCACGCAGTGGCTGCTCTCGCTGATGGCCGGCAGCGACTGGGTGGCCGATGCACCCGTCTTCCGGATCGACGCCTTCGAGGTGCTCGACCTCTTCGACATCACCCGCCGTCAGGGGCATCGCTACTCGGCAGCCGAACTGGAGAAGGGAAGGGAAGCCCTGCGGAAGCAGCTCGAGACGGTGCGGTCTACGCCCGCGGAGCAGCGGACGTTCGTGCAGAAGAAGTTCCTCGAGCTCGAGCAGAAGCTGATGGCCTACGACCTCGTCCGCTTCGCCTACGACACGCCGGCGATGCCGC
>CAMBSN010000121.1 GCA_945870505.1 Candidatus Kuenenia stuttgartensis
GCCCGCAGTTGGGCGTAGGTGCCGATCCGGTCTCCCTCGCGATCGAAGGCAAGGTCGTGGGCGAGGCACTCCGCGAGTCGTTCGGCCGACGACCCAAGGGTGCCGGCATAGGGGGCGAACTCCGGAATCCGCTTCTCCCAGTCCTTGAGCGCCTCGTCCCAGTCGGCGTCGGAGCGGTAGAGGCTCGCAAGATCCCAGGTATCCCCGATCAGCACGTCCTTCCGCGCCGGAAGAGTCTTCACCTCGCCCTCATTCATCGGTCACAGTCTCCACACAGCGGTGCCCCAGGCGAGGCCACCACCGAAACCACAGATCACCACCGTGCTGCCGGGACCGACGCGACCCGTCCGCCAGGCCTCCTCGAGTGCCAGCGGGATGGAGCCGCTGGACGTGTTGCCGTAGCGGTCGAGGTTCATGAACACCTTCTCGGCCGGCAGCCCGAGCGAGTCGCGGACACCCTCAATGATTCGGGCGTTGGCCTGATGAAGCACGAAGAGATCGACATGGTCCAAGGGCACGCCCGCCCGTTCGGTCACCGTGCGGATGCTCTCCTCGGCGAGCCGGATGGCCCACTTGAACACCGCCCGCCCGTCCATCTTCATGAACTGTTCGCGGCGGGCGATCCCCTCGACCGTGGGCGGCTGCCGCGAGCCGCTCATGGGGCAGGCCAGCAGCCCCGCACCGCGGCCATCAGAGCCGAGGGCAAATGCCAGCAGCCCGCGCTCACGGCCGGAGGCATCTGGCTCGCACGGTTCGAGCAGCACGGCCCCCGCGCCGTCGCCGAACAGCGGCCAGGTCTTGATGTCCTCGGGATCCACCAGCCGCGAATTGGCATCGGCTCCGATCACGAGGGGTAGCCGACTCGTGCCCGCCACCATGAACTGGGATGCCGTGATCAGGGCATAGGCGAATCCCGCACAGGCGGCGGTCACGTCCATCGCGGGCGCGTCGAGCCCGAGTTTTTCCTGGACGATGCAGGCCGTGGAAGGAATGCACATATCGGGAGTGAACGTGCCGAGAACGAGCAGGTCCACATCGCTGCGCGGGCGGCCGGCGTTTACGATCGCCGCCTCGCCGGCAGCCGCGGCGAGATCGCTCGTCGCCACGCCTTCGTCGACGTGCCGGCGCTCGCGGATGCCCGACCGGGCGACGATCCACTCTGGATCGCAGCCGAGCCGGGCCAGATCGGCATTGGTCACAACCCGTGGTGGCACCGCCGCGCCGATCCCCGCCAGCCGAAACCCGACGGCACGCCCATATCGGGAGTGCCGCGGCGAGGTGAGAATGTCGGACATCGGTGACCGCGAGGGGAGGTTCGGAAGCAAGGTATCGTACGGCTCGCCCGCACACCTGCAAAGCCACCGCAGCGGGGACGAACCGAACGTCAGTCCTTCTTCTCGTCGGCGTCCTTCTTCTGGATCATCTCGTCGCGGCCGAGATGGATCTTGTCGTACTCCTTGTCGGAGACGACGTAATACCAGTCGGCAAAGCGGTTGTTGAGGTCGCGGACCCGCTTCTGCGCAGCCTTCACCTGCTCGTCGAACTGCTCCTGCTTGCGGCGGTTTTCGGCCTCCACCCTCCGCCGCTCCTCGAGCGCCGCCTGGGCCTTGGCCTCAGCCTCTTCCGCTTTCTTCAATTCGTCGGCGGCGCCGTCCTTCTTTTCGTCCGCACCGTCCGTCTTGGTCTCCCCCTCCCCCGGTGCCTCGGGCACGGCGTCCAACTGCGGCTTCTCGAGCAGTTCCTCGTTAAGCCTCGCGGAGACGAACAGGTAGCGGCCCGAGGATGACGCGGGAGCCGCCCCTTCCTCCTTCGACGCATCACCGCCGGCTGCCGGGTCGTCCGCACCGGCAACGGTGGCGCTGTTGCCGAATCGCAGGAGGTATTCCACGCCGTCCTTCATGCCCACGATCGTCTCGCCGTCGCTCGAGACGAGATCGCCCTTCTGGATCGCGAAGAAGCCCCGCTGAGCGAGCGACATCACCGCCTCGCGATCGCCGGCGAACGACTCCTCGGCCTTGAGGTCGGCGCTCAGGCCCGACGGCTTCCGGACAACATCGATGATCTTCAGGTCGCCGAGGGCGTTTCGCAGGTCGTTGAGCCTGCCGCTGGCGAGTTCCTCGCCCTCGGCGAGCTTCTCATCCTGGGGCTGGTTCTTGTCGTCGAAGCCCTCAAGCTTGATGAGCGACCAGGCGGCATCCTTGTCGTCGTAGCCGAGCTCCGCGCGGCTCTTACGGTCGAGCGAGATCGTCGGCCGTCCCGACGCCTCGTCGATACCGAACGTGCACGACGAGTCGTCGAGCGTGAGCCGGCGAACATCCCACGGCGAGATCTTCAGCAGATCCTTCTCGATCCAGTCGTCGAACTTCGTGGTGAACTTCGTCGTGTCGAGCTCGACGCGATAGACCCGATCCTGACCGGCCCGGCGGACGAAGCGGAGCGTTCGCCCCGACGACGCCCCAGCGCCGGCCGGACGCTTGTCTTCCTTGCCAACGATCAGCCGCGCCAGTTTGTTGCCCGAGGCGTCACGGATCTCAACAAGCTGACCGACCCCGGTCATGCCCACCTTCACCTTCTCCGGATCTGGCTCGATCACGCCGTAGGTCTCATGCTCGCCGGGCGAGTCGCTGACGATGTCGAGCACGGGCCGATCGATCAACTCCGTCGCCGCGGCAGCGAGTTGGTCCTTGGCGTCGGCCGGGTAGTTCTCGTGGGAGGGGAGCACCCAGACGCCCTCGGACCGCACTACCTTGAACGGCTTAAGCGTGGCGGTCTCGTCGTTGAACGACACGATTTCGAGGCTTGCTGCCTTGGAGGCATCGGCTAGCTCAGGAAAAAGCACCTTCGCCGGCTGCTCATCCCCGACGACGGCCCGCTGCCGCAGCGTGGGCCTGACGTTCAGCCAGCCGCCAAGGAGCAAGAGCCCCGCTCCCGCAGCAAGGAAGGTGGCTGTGCGGCGAAAGGCCGGCGAAGGTCCTCCCGCCGCGGAACCCGTGGTGTCATGACGTGCATGCATTACTCGAATCCTCCCTTATCTGAGCCGCGACTTTGCCACACCCTCGCGCTCGAGGGCGCGGCGGCGAAAGAAGACGAAGAACGCCACGATCAGCGGTGGAATCGGTGGCAAGATCACCGCCAACCACTTCTGCCAGTCCTGCTCGCGGCGGATCGTCGACTCGAGCTTTCGCTCGACAGATTCAACCTCGGCGTCCCGCTTCCGTCGCAGCTGCTCGATCTTCGTGTCAAGCTTCCGCTGCGCGAGCCGCTGGCTACTGGCGAGCTGCTGCATCGCCTGCATCGCGGCCTGCGGATTGGCGTCGCCCTGCTCCTCCATCTCCTTAATCTTCTTCTCGAAGACGCCGACATCCTTCTGCATCGCGTCGTTGGCCTCGCGCTCGGCCTTGTCGAACTCCCCGATGAAGGTGGCCCGCTGCTTCTCGGCGTCTTCGCGGGCGCTGGCGACGGCACCCTCGATCCGCTCGAGCGTGCGGTGCTTCGGCTTCCGCTTACGGACCTCGACGAATCGGTCGTCGCCCGAGAGCCAATCGAGCACGTTGAGCGCGAAGGTCACGTTGTCGAAGTCGAAGTTGAACGTCTCGTCGCGGCGATTCCTCAGCCCGAAGAACACGCCAGAAAGGAGGTCGATGTCGGAGACGACGACCGCCCGGATCGCCTTGGGCTCAGGATCGCCCTCGTTGGCCGGCGACTGCTTTCGCTCGACCGCCACGGCGAGTGTCATCGTGTCGTCGCCCGGCTTCTCGAAGGCCCGAAGCACCCGCGTATCGCCCCCCTGGAGCGCCTGCTCGACGCGGGCAACCTCGATCGTGCCGGACCGCTTGCCCGTCCGGGCGAGGGGCGTGAGCGTTAGCTCACCGCCGCCGGTCTTCTCGATGCTGCCCGGAAACGGAAAGAGCACCTCCTGGAGGCCGCGGGTGATCGGCTGATCAGCGCCGAAGCCGGCCCCCTTGTCGCCCCCCTCGGTACCGAGAGCGGCGTCGATGAACACGAACTCGTCTTCGAGCGCGAGCTTGGGATGCGGGTTGTAACTCTGCCAGACGACAAACGGGGCCGAGCCCATCGCCCCCATGGCCGGTCGGTCGACTCCGGCGGAGAGCTTCACGCCGAGCGCGTCCCAGAGCATGCCGAGGTCGCCCTTCGGCTGCCCCTGCGGCCCCCCAAACATGGCCATCGGCCCCATCGGGCTCCGCCGCGGCTGTGCTGTCCCGGGCACGCCCTGCATCATCACCGGCAGCGGATCCTCGAAGATCGCCACCGCCTGACCCGCCTTCACGGCCGCGACGAAGTTTGCCATCTGCTCCGGACCGAGCGACGACGGCTGCACCGCCAGCAGCACGTCGAAGGTTTCCGCGATCGGGGCCGTGGCATCGACCTGAATGACGTCGTACTGCTTCTCCAACTCCTCAACGAGCGGCTGCCGCGGCCGCTGTTGGCCGCCCATCATGTCAAACCCGCCATACAGGTCGGCATCGGTGGTGAGGACGCCGAGTCGCTTCCGCTTCTGCTGGGCCGCCGTGCAGATTGAGCGGACGAGTTCATACTCCACCGGCGTGCCGCGGTCGAAGAACGGCACCACAACCTTCTCCAGGCCGCTGGTAAAGGCACACCCCAGGAAGATCTCCTGATCGTTTCGGTAGGTGCCGCGAACGCGTGATACGACCCGCTGCGGCTCGATGCCGAACTGCTGGAGCGCGAGCGCCGCCTCCTCAGTCTTGGGCTCGGTGGGGATCACCTCGACGTTCACTTTACCGCGGCCCAGCCGCTCCACCTGCTTGAGCGAGTTGAGGAGGTTGATCCGGGTTTGGGTGTAGTCCTCCGGTACGATCGGGCTGACGTAGGCCTTGATGTCGATCGGCCGGCTCGTCTCCAGCGTGCGGAGAAGCTTCCGCGTGTCGGGCGACAGCGAACTGATCTGCTCCTGCGAGAGGTCGGCCCGCACGTCGGCCGAGCGGAAGATGAGCACGGCGCCGATCGCCGCCGCCAGCAGGCCCGCGGTGCGGGCGAGGTAGTGAAGGCCCATCGGGCTGGAGTCACGGCGGCCGGTCCAGTGCCGGCGACCGATCAGCACCATCGCGATGTAGAGGCACACGGCCACGATGCCGAGGAAGTAGGCGACCGACGAGAGGCTCACCATACCGCGGCCGAAGTCGGCAAAGTTCTCCGCCAGGCTCCAGGCCTTCACTCGCGAGGCAGCCGCGGGGCCCATCACCGCCCCGGCCTGCTCTGCGACCGCCAGCGGCGCGTTGAACAGCAGCCCGAGAATGAAGCTGACCGTGAGGTTGCTCGTCAGAAAGCTTGCCACCATGCCGATGGACACCATGGCAAGACCGACGAACCAGTAGCCGAGGTAGTTCGCCAGGAACAGTCCGGCGTCGGGCGTGCCCCAACTGAGAAGGATGATCAGGTTGCAGATGCAGGAGAAGATCAGCGCGACGGTGAAGATGCCGACCGCTGCCAGGTACTTGCCGAACACGACCTCCCAGTCGCTCGCGGGAATCGTCAGCAACAACTCGTCGGTGCCCTGCCGCCGCTCGTCGGCCCAGACACTCATCGTGATTGCCGGCACGAACACCAGCAGGATGTAGGGCAGGTAGCGGTTGAGCTGGTCGAGGTTGGCGAGGTTCGAGTTGAAGAACTCGGGCGGCCAGAAGGCGGCCAGCGACCCCAGCAGCACGAACACGCAGATGAAGACGTAGCCCGTGGGGTTCGAGAAATAAGCGACGAAATTCCGTTTGAAGACGGCGTCAAGCACGTGCCACTTCATGTCGTCGGTCCCTCGTGGATGTCGTGTCTGGTTGGAGTGATCATTCGGTGGAGCAAGGGGGTGGGCGCCTCGGCGTCACGGCCGGCGGGGATTCGCCTCAGCCAGCGTCAGGCCGAGCGGGTCAGTTCCTGGAACCGCTCGTCGAGCGACCGTCCGTCCCGCCGCAGTTCTGCCGGCGGGCCGTCGAACCGCACGCGGCCCTCGGCGATCAGGATGACACGATCGGCAAGTGCCTCGACCTCCTGGAGGATGTGAGTCGAGAGCAGGATCGTCTTACTCTGACCGAGCCGGCGGATCGTCTCGCGGACCTCACGGATCTGGTTGGGGTCGAGACCGCTGGTGGGCTCGTCCAGAATCAACACATCGGGCTCGTGCAGCAGCACCTGGGCCATCCCGACCCGCTGCCGGTAGCCCTTGGAGAGCTTGCCAATCGCCTTGCCGATCACGCTGCCAAGTTCACACTGTTTGACCACCGCCTCGATTCGAGCCTTCTTCCGCTCACCCGAGAGCCCGCGAGCATCGGCGAAGAACTCGAGCAGGCTGCGGGGCGTCATGTCGGGATAGAGCGGGCCGTTTTCGGGCAGATAGCCGAGCCTCTCGGCGCCGGCGAGCCGGTCGGTCGACATGTCGTGGCCGGCGATCCGGGCCGAGCCGGAGGTTGGGGCCAGGTAGCCCGTCAGAATCTTCATCGTCGTGCTCTTCCCGGCGCCGTTGGGCCCTAGGAAGGCGACGATCTCGCCACGGGGCACGCGGAACGAGACGTTCTCGATGGCGATGAAGTCGCCGTAGTACTTGGTGAGGCCGTCGGCCTCGATCATGGCCTCGGCTGAGGAGACGGTGTCACGTGCAGTCATGGGCGTCCGTTGCTGGAATCCTGAAGTCGCGTCTTATTGTTTCCGGGTTGCCTGCGGGCGGCAAGTCGGCGATTTCCGGGGGTTGGGCTAGCCTGCGTTCCGCAGCCGGACGTTCGCGGGGCTCGGGATCGCCCATGCCCGTCACCGGACGCTCGCTGCGGCCTTCGTGGCCTCCGCTCGCTCGATGCTGCCCTCGCTTCGCCATCCTGGCTTCGCTCGGCCAGCAACGCCGTCTCCCGGGGCATGGGCAACCCCTCGCTGAGTTCGTGCCTCAGGAAGCCCAATCACGCTGACTCAGGGCAGCGGCTCCAGGCGGGGCTCAGCCGCGCCACGATGCCAGGCGATGTGCGTCCGCCAGGCCTCGCTTGTGTCGGGGTGGTCGGCGCGGAAGTGGACGCCGCGGGTCTCGTCGCGGCGGATGGCCCCGCGGATCATGAGCCGCGCCACCTCGAGCATGTTCTGGAGTTGCCAGCCCTGCGGGTCGGCAAACTGCTGCGGCAGCACGTAGCGACACCAGCCCTCCACCGTCGCCAGCGCCTCGGCGAGCGAGTCGCCGCTCCGCTCGACGCCGACGTGCCGCCACATGAGCGAGCGGAGCGAGTTGCGGATGTCGGCCAGATCGAGCCCGGCGTCGCCGCCGTCGACAGATACCTTCGGCTGGACGATCGGCGGGACCTGAAACTCGTCGTCGCCCCGCGAGCCCTCCGCGAGCACCTCCGCGGCGGCGGCCTCACCGGCCCTCGCACCGTAGACGAGCCCCTCCAGGAGACTGTTGCTTGCCAGACGGTTCGCGCCGTGCAGCCCGCTGGACGTCACCTCGCCCGCCGCGAATAGGCCCGGAATGTCGGTCCGCCCCATCTCGTCAACTTTCACGCCGCCGATCATGTAGTGGGCGCCGGGCCGCACTGGAATCCGGTCGCGGGCCAGATCGAGGCCGAACTGCCCGCAGATCGCCGCCATCCCCGGAAAACGCTCGCGCACCTTCGTCGGATCGAGGTGTGAGAGATCGAGGTAGACGTTGGCGTGATGGGTGCGATGCATCACAACCGTGATCGCACGCGAGACCACATCGCGGGGTGCCAGTTCGGCGCGGGAATCGAACTCCGGCATGAACCGCCTGCCGTCCTTGTCGACAAGATGCGCCCCCGCGCCGCGAACCGCCTCCGTGATCAGGCTGCGGGATCCGCCGGCGATGTAGAGCACCGTCGGATGGAACTGCATGAACTCCATGTCGCGGAGCTCGGCCCCCGCTCGCCAGGCCAGTGCCATGCCGTCGCCGCTGGCCCCCGACGGGTTCGTCGACTCGCGGTAGAGCTGCCCCGCGCCGCCGGTCGCCAGGATCGTCCGCCGCGCCCAGACAAACGTCTTGCCGTGCCGTGGGTTCCAGACAAGCGCTCCGCGACAGAAGCCCTCGTGCGTCACGAGGTCGATCGTGAAAGTCTCGGGCCAGACGGCGAGATTGTCGAGTTTTCGTGTCTGCTCGATCACCGCCCGCATCACCTCGCGGCCGGTGGCGTCGCCGAGGGCGTGCACGATCCGGTGGTGGCTGTGGCCTCCCTCACGGCCGAGCGCGAGCGAGCCATCCCGTTCGTCGAACCGCGTGCCCCAGGCGATCAGTTCGGCGATGCGTCCGGGGGCCTCACGGATGACGGCATCGACCACGTTCTCGTGGCACAAGCCGCAGCCGGCGGTGAGCGTGTCGGCGACATGGTTGTCGAAGCGGTCCTCCGGATCGACGACGCCGGCGATGCCTCCCTGGGCCCACTGACTCGACGAGCTCTGCAGGTCGTCTTTCGTGACCACCGTCACTGACAGCCGCTTGTCGACCGCGAGCGCCGCCCGCAGGCCGGCAAGACCACCCCCGAGGATGAGCACGTCGGTGAAGCAGTGCGGCACCCGCTTGGGGCCGAACGACACCAGGTAGCGCGGTCCTTCGTAGGGCTGGCTCATTCGACGGACGTACCCTGCATAAACGCCTTGAACTGCTCGCGGTAGTCGCTCGGCGGCCGACTGCGGCGGCCCTCGGCCTGCCCTCCCTTCGTGTCGGCAGGCACATCGCGGCTGCTTCGCACGCCGGTCGGACGGAGGCCCAGGCTCTTCACAGCCTGATCGAACTCACCGCGGGCACGTGGGTCTCCGCTCCTCGCCATCCGCCGCATCGCCTCCCACCGCGCGAGGAACGCCCGCGCCTGCTCCGGTGTCCAGCCGAGCTCGTCGAGCATGCCCGCGTCGCCCGAATCAACCGTATTCTTGAGATGCTCCATCGCGAGGTCGGCCGCGTTGCGGGCATGAGCGAGATCCTGCTCGCCCCATTCCATTTCCCGATCCTGCCGCTCCGCCTGCTGGTCGCCACTGGCTGAGCCGCGGTCACCGCCAATCGCACCGCCACCAACCGTGGCGCCGCCGGGGTCGTTGCCTTCACTCTGCTGCACTTCGCGCTCTTCACCCTCTCCAGGTTTGCCCTCTCCAGGCTTGCCCTCTCCAGGCTTGCCCTCTCCAGGCTTGCCCTCTCCAGGCTTGCCCTCTCCAGGCTTGCCCTCTCCAGGCTTGCCCTCTCCAGGCTTGCCCTCTCCAGGCTTGCCCTCTCCAGGCTT
>CAMBSN010000122.1 GCA_945870505.1 Candidatus Kuenenia stuttgartensis
GCGGAGGCGACGGCTGCGACGAGAATGAGAGCGGCGGTGGCGAATAGTCTTTGAACGGCAAGGCGGGGCATGCTGGGGGGCTCCATTGGCATGAGGCAGGAATGAGGATCGCCGCATCCAGTCACGGCGCCCACGCGATTCCGCATGCACACCTCGTGCCAAATCGCTTCCAGACGGCGGTTTTTTGAGAGATTTGCATCAAGACCATCAAAAACAGCAGTTTTGCGCGCCGTCATTCACGGGGCCGCCCTGAGGGGGGTGGGGCAAAATGCACCACCCAGCGGGGCCAACTGGAGCGAATCGCACCAGGGGGTGGAGCGAATCGCACCAGGCGGGTGGAGCGAATCGCACCAGGCGGGTGGAGCGAATCGCACCGATGCAGGCGGCCTCGAAACGCGACCGAGCGATCGGAGCACCGCGGGGGTGGCAACCTGCGGCTACGCCGTCAGCGGGCTCAGCGACGGACCTCGAGCACGCCCACGGCGAGCCGGCCGTCGCTGACCCAGGGATCGCCGCCGCCATTGACGCCCTGGCGCTCGGGGTGGAATCGGTCCACCCAGTAGTAGCCGTCGAGCGCACCTGACCGCGCCGTGTCGCCCACGAGTTTGTTGCGCTCGTTGTCTACCTCCGGCGAGATCTTGTGTGTCACGCCCCCTGTCGTGCGGCTGATCTCCACCCGCTCGTCGAAGGTGGCAGCGCCGAGCCAGAGCGGCTCGCCGGCGGCATCGACCTCCTGCGACCGCCAGAAGCGGACGTGATGCCGTTGCTTCGGGCTGTCGCCCACCGGTTGCTCGTAGGCGAGATCCTCCCGCCGTCCCCAGAGGAAGAGGTCGCTCACCGGGGCATGGGGGTAGGGCTTCTTCAGGACGACATCGGCCGCGATCCGCAGCGATGATTTCAGCGTGATCGGGTCAGCCGCATACCAGCGGGCCGCGGCGAGCGCCCGGTGGATCTCCTCCTCGGTGCCAACGAAGGCGATGTTCACGGGGTCGCCGCGTCGCCCCTGCTTCGTGACGGTGTGCCGCGGGGCTTGAGCGAGCGCAGGGTGACCCTCCACCGTGTCGGTGGGCTCTTCGCCGCGGGCCGGGAGCCAAGCCGTCGCCGCAACCAGAGCGGCCAAGATCAGCAGACGCGTCGAAATCGATGCAGGCATGAGCGCGGCCTCCTCGTGTAGGGCAGCGGACGGTAGCGGGCCGGGCGACGCGGCTCAAGGTGGGTCGGCCATGGAAACGGGGTGTCTGGCGGCCAGTTGCGGCATCCGGGGCCACCCGTGGCGGCAGCCTGCATGGATGCTTGCCTCGATGCCCGGGCGACCGACAGGTTTGGCGATTGATGGCGCTGACGGGATCTGGCGCGTTCTCCGAGCAGGGAATGCCCATTGCAGCCCGCGAGGTGCCTCCATGATCATGACGGTCACGAAGAAAAAGCCGCAGTCCGCCGTGGCCGCGGCTCCAACGCTGGTCAGTTTCCTTTCGGAGCCGCTCGACTGGCTCGTACTCTCGGCCGACCAGTCAACCCGCGACCTCGTCCTCGGTGTGGTGCACCGCAATGGCCACAACGGTCATGCCGAATCCGCCAGGTCATTGCCGGCCATCGCGGTCGCTGCCTCCCGATACCGCTGCACGTTCATCGACCTCGTGCATCCCGGTGGCCGCATGGACGACCTCGATCGCTGGACGGCGCTCTTGCGACTGCACCGGTCGCGACTCGTAGTGCGCGGCGGCGACGACGATCTTGACGACGAACGCTGGGCCCGCGATGCGGGAGCGGCGGTCTACCTCCCGGGAGCGCTCGCCGAAGACCGCCTTGGCGGCATCCTCGACAAAGTCTCCCGGTGACCCCCCGACCATGGACGAGCCCCTACCGCAGTCGGTATTCTCCGCCCCCATGGACGCATTCATGCTGGCGGCGATTGAAGAGGCGGAGCAGGGGGTTGCCGAGGGTGGCATCCCGATCGGCTCCGTCGTGGTGCACGACGGGATGATCGTGGGCCGCGGCCACAACCGCCGCGTGCAGCAGGGCAGCACGATCCTGCACGGCGAGATGGATGCGCTTGAGCGGGCGGGCCGGCAGTCGGCCAGCTTTTATCGCGCATGCACGCTCTACACCACGCTGTCGCCCTGCCCGATGTGCAGCGGGGCCATCCTGCTCTACGGCATACCCCGTGTGGTGATCGGTGAGAACCGGTCATTCATGGGCGAGGAGAAGCTGCTTGCGGAGCGGGGCGTGAAGCTCACCGTGCTCCAGGATGAGCGGTGCCTCGCGCTGATGCGGGAGTTTATGCAGAAACACCCGCAGCTCTGGGCCGAGGACATCGGCGAGTGAATCCCCCTCGCCGCCGGCTGCGGAGCGACTATCGTACTGCCGCCATGGCCACCCTCGCAGACCCCACCCCGACGCCGACTTGGATGCACCGCTGGCTCGTGGCCGCGGGCATCTACAACCTCGCCTGGGGAGCACTCACGGTGCTCTATCCTCCGTGGCTCTTCGACCTCACCGGCCTCGAGCAGCCAAACTATCCATTCATTTGGCAGTGCGTGGGGATGATCGTGGGGGTCTATGGCATCGGCTACCTCGCCGCTGCCTCCGACCCGGTGAGGCACTGGCCGATCGTGCTCGTAGGCTTTTTGGGAAAGATCTTCGGGCCGCTCGGCTACGCGATGGGCGTCATGCGAGGCGATGTGCCGCTGGCCTTCGGCTGGACGCTGCCGACCAACGACCTCGTGTGGTGGATTCCGTTTGCCCTGATCCTCATCCACGCCTGGCGCATGAACCGCGATCAGGCCGTCGCCCCGCATGACTGACGCTACGATTGCCGGTGTGCCACTCGTGGAGTTGATCCTCGTATCGCAGGCCGTGGCCTCGGGGGCCATGTGCGGCCTGATCTGGTTCGTGCAGGTCGTGCACTACCCGCTGTTCGCCGCGATCACCGGCGCGCCGTCGCGGGAGCATGCGATCGAGAACCAGCGGCGGACCAGCCCCGTGGTGATTCCATTCATGGCGGTGGAGCTCGCGACAGCCGCCGCGATCGCGGTCTGGCCACCGGCGGGCGTCGGCCGCGGCGCGGCCTTCGTGGGCCTGGCGCTCGTCGCGGTGATCTGGCTCTCCACGTTCTTCGTGCAGGTGCCGTTGCATGGCCGGCTCGCCCGCGACGGCCACTCGGCGGCCGTGGTGGATTCCCTCGTGCGGAGCAACTGGATTCGCACCATCGCCTGGACGGCCCGGGCGATCCTCGCCGCCTGGATGCTCCGTGCCGCCGTGACCTGTCCAAGCCCAACGCCGTGAGGCGTGGGGTGAGGCCAAGACAGACGCGGCGTGGCATAACCGCGCTCGAGGCCTTACGGCCTTCGGCTTTCACGGGCCGGCAGCGGCGGCGGGCCGCAGGCCGCTCGTGCCGAAGATCCGGAAGCAGAGGCCGAGCAGCGCCGGCACGAGCACGAGCGTGACGAGCGTGGAAAAGAGCATGCCGCCGAGCAGCACCGCGCCCAGGCCGCGATAGAGCTCGCTGCCCGCACCCGGGAAGAGCACAAGCGGCAGTAGGCCGAGCACCGTGGTGAGCGTGGTCATGAAGATCGGCCGCACCCGGCTGCGGACCGCCTCCAGGATCGCCTCGGTGGGCTCGGTGTCGGTCTCGCGGACGAGCTGCAATGCTCGCTCCACGATCAGGATCGGGTTGTTGACCACGGTGCCGATCAGGATCACGAAGCCGAGCATCGTGAGCACGTCGAGCGGCTGGAAGACCCCGAACGACGCTCCCAGCCAGTTGAGCACCCAGAGGCCGAGCAGGCCGCCGACGCTGCCAACCGGCACCGAGGCGATGATGACCGCCGGATAGAGCCACGACTCGAAGAGCGCCGCCATCAGGAGGTAGGTGATCACTCCGGCGATCACGAGGTTGAACCAGAGCGACTTCCAGGTGGCGACGAGCTTGTCGGTGGTGCCGCCGAGTGTGATTCGGTAGCCGCCGTCGAGCGCGCCAGACTCCTCGAGCGGCTTCACGATCATCGACTGGATCCGCTCCTGGGCCTCTTCGAGCGGCATCTTTGCCGGCGGCGAAACCTGGACGGTGATCGCCCGCTCCCGTTCGCGGTGCAGGATCTGCTCCGGGCCGCTGGAGAACTCGCGAACCTCCGCCAGCGCCTCGAGCGGCACGAGCTGGCCACCCGGCGTGACCACCGGGAGCGTGCGGAGGTCTTGCGTGCGTTGCACGAACCGGTCGTCGCCCTTGATCACAAGGTCGATCCGGTCGTTGTCGAGGAAGTAGTCGGTGGCGTAGCCGCCATCGACGAGGCAGTCGACGATGTAGCCGAGCTGCCGGGCGTCGAGCCGCATGTCAGCCGCCTGCTCGAGCCGCGGCACGAGTTGGATCTCGGGGCTGGAGAGGTCGAGCGACGGCTTGGGCAGGTTTTGGCTGCCGGGCGTGGCTTCGGGGAGCTTCCCCATCACCTGCACGCCGAGCTTGACGAGCTTCGCCAGATCGGGGCCGGTGATTTCGATGTCAACGGTGCGGCCGGCGCCGAGGCCGTTTTCAAACAGGCTCGACTGCTTGGCCACGGCGAAGGTGCCTGGCAGGTCGGCCGCGATTCGGCGCACGAGTGGCACGAGCTTCGCGGCCTCGAGCGGGTCGAGCGAACGCAGGCCGATAAACACGCTCTTGCCGCGAGCCACGAAGAAGCAGTCGCCCAGCACCGGGGCGTCGAGGGCCTTCGCCTCGGGCGTGCCGGGATCGACGTCCCAGTAGGGGATCAGTCGCTCCTCGACGAGGTCGCCCATCCGCAGGAGTTCGTCAATGTTGTAGCCCGGCGGCGGCAGCAGGATGCCGAACACGAGATTGCGGTTGCCTTCGGGGAGGTATTCGACCTTCGGCATCAGGAGCCAGGTGGCCACACCCGCCGCGACGACGATTCCTGCCGAGGCGATCGCCGCCCGGGCCGCGCTGGCGAGCAGAAAGTTGTTGATCGCCGTGATCATGCCCATGAAAGCCGCGCCAAATCGCGTGAGCACATCGCCCCGCGACGCCGTGGTGCCGGGGGCTTCACCGGCCCCCGTCACGACCGTGGCGGCGGCCCGGGCGTGGCGGCTCTGGAGCAGCAGGGCGGCGGCCGCCGGCACGACGAGCCCCGACACGGCGATCGAGAGCCCGACGGCAGCGGCGATCGCCAGGGCGATGTCGCCGAAGAGCTGGCCCACCTCTCCCTCCACGAAGAGCACGGGCAGAAACACGGCGACGTTGGTGAGCGTGCTGGCCAGGATCGCCCCCCACACCTCCTGGGTGCCCTTCACGGCCGCCTCCTTCGGCGACTCGCCGGCGCTCCAGTGGACGAAGATGTTTTCGAGTACGACCACCGAGTTGTCGATCAGCATGCCCACGGCAAACGCGATGCCCGCGAGGCTGATCACGTTGAGCGTGCGGTCGAAGGCGGCGAGGGCCAGGAAGGTGCCCATCACGCTCACCGGGATCGACATCGCCACGATCAGCGTGGAGCGGACGTTTCGCAGGAACAAGAGCAGGGTGCCGAGCGTGAGCAGGCCGCCCACGAGGATGTTGTCTTTCACGAGCCCGATGGCGGAGTCGATGTAGTTCGTCTCGTCGTAGACGAGCGAGAGCGCGAGCCCCTTGGGCTTGAGCTGCTCGTCGATCCGGCTCGCCGTGTCGCGGAGCCGCTGCATCACGTCGAGCACATTGGCCCCCGACTCGCGGGTGACCCGGATGGCGATGTTGCGGGCGCCAAATCGCCGGACGATCCCGTCGGGCTTCTTGGTGCCGAGGCGGGCCTTGGCCACGTCGCGGACGTAGACGGGCTTACCGTCGCGGCGCGTGATGATCACGCCCTCGACCTGCTCCGGCGAGCGGAACTGACCAAGCGTGCGGACGACATACCGCCGCTTGCCCTCCCAGAGGTCGCCGCCCGAGGTGTCCTGGTTTTGGTTGGCGAGGGCGAGTCGGAGGTCTTCGATCGTGAGGTTGCGGGCGGCGAGCAACTGGGGATCGACGATCACCTGGAGTTCGTCCTCGCGTCCACCCACGAGGTCGGCGCTCGACACGCCGTCCACCCGCTCGAGCCGGCTCTCGATGTCGTCTTCGGCCATGCGGCGGACTGACTCGACATCGATGTCGGGCGGTGAAAGCGCGGCGAGTTCGGGGTGCGCAGCGGCCAGCTTGCGGATCCGGAACATCGCCAGGTCGGGCGAGCGGGCCTTGAGCACGCGATCGAGATCGGCGGCGAGCGCCGGATGATCGGCCTTGGCCTTCTCGATGGCAGCCGTGTCGGGAGCGGCCTGGCCGAGGATGAACCAGGCGACGGGGCGGTCGTTGGCACTCGACGTCTTGATCACGGGGCGGTCGGCGTTGATCGGCCAGTCGCGGACCTGCTGCACCCGCGTGTTCACCTTTACCAGCGCCTGCGACATGTCGGTGCCGACGGCAAACTCGAGCTCCACCGTGCCGGCCGAGCTTGCCGAGTCGCTCGAGAGCTTAACGAGCCCTTCCACGCTGCGGAGTTGCTCCTCGAGCGGCTGGATCAGCTCTCGCTCGATCTCCTGCGGGCTCGCGCCCCGCCATTGGCATTCGACGGTGATCGTCGGGATTTGAACTTCCGGCGTGAGCTGCACCGGCATCGAGAGGATCGAGAGCACGCCGAAGAGCGTGACCAGGATCACGCCCACCGCGACCTTCACGGGGCTGGTGACGCACGACTCGATGAGGTTCATGGAAGTGACCGCCGGTTCAAGGCTTGCACGGCGCGTGGTGGCGGATCACTCGGTCGGCGGCGTGAAGGTGACAAGCATGCCGGGCCGCAGTCGTTCGTTGCCGCGGACAACGACGAGCATGCCCGGCTCGAGACCCCCCCGCACCGCGACATGGCCCTCAACCGCGGCCCCGAGCGTTACTTCCACGGGCCGCACCGCGCCCGTGGTGGGGCTGGACGGATCGATGCAAAACACCAGCGGTTTGGGGCCTCCGAGAACAAGCGCATCCTTGGGCACGACCATCACCGAGCCGGCGGCGCCCACGGGCATCCAGGCCCGCGCCAGCATGCCCCCCTTGATGGTCGGCACGCCGTCCACGATCCGATTTTCGAGCCGGATTCGCACCGGAAAGCTCCGGCTCAGCAGATCGGCCTGGGGAACGACCCGGGCGACTGTGCCGATCCACGCCTGATCGGTTGCCGCGTCAAACTCCAGTCGCACCTGGGCGCCTTCGCGAAGCGCGGCCACTGAAGACTCGGGCACCTGCGCTTCGATCTCGAGGGTGTCGAGTTCCGCGATCCTTGCGATCAGTCCGCCGCGGGCCACCCACTGTCCCTTTTCGGTGAACCGCTCGACCACCCAGCCGCTAAAGGGCGCGCGGATCGTGTGCTTGGCGAGCTGGTCGTCGATCCGTTGAACCTCGGCCTCCTGAACGGCCGCGGCGGCGGCGGCCTGCGCGATCTGCTCCTTGCGCGGGCCAGACTCGACCAGTTCAAGGGCCGCGCGACTGCCGCGGAGCTGGGCTTCAACCGCCCGGAGCTCGGTCTGCGCGTCGTGCAGTTCATCGACAGTGCTCGTGCCCCGCTCGGCGAGCCTGCCCAGGCGGGCGAGCCGATCCTTCGCGTAGGAAAGTCGGGCCTCGAAGCCGGCGACGGTGGCGCGGGCCTGCTCGATCTCTTCCGGCCGTGAGCCCGCCTGGAGTTCGCCGAGCACCTGGCGGCGGCGATCGAGTTCGGCGGTGGCCCCGGCCCGTTCGATCTCCAGCAGACCCCGCAGGAGCTGGGCGATCGGCTCATTTTCGGCGACGTGCTGCCCATCAACGATCGGAAGCTCGGTCAGGCGGCCATCAACCGCGCTACCGACATCGCTCGTCCGGGCGGGCAACACGGTGCCCACAAACGGCTGGCCGGACGCCGTTTGCATCGTGGAAACAAGGGCCGCAGCGACCGGTACGGCGGGTGGCGTGGGGGGCTGAGACCACCCGTAATGAGTGGTTGCCACCACGAAGGCGATCCCAGTCGCCAGAACCGAACGAATCCCACCAGTGCCGCGTATCATGAATGTCGTTATACCCTCGCTTTGGCGGCTAAAATCGTTCCGATTACCCGGATTTTTCCGGGCGCTTGACGGTCGAAACATCCGCCGCTAAGTTTTGGGTCTGTCGCGGCCGATCCCACTTATCCCGGGTTCGGTTCCCGCATACGGGCCGGCAATGGCTTTGTCCATCGCTGGCTCGTTCTCGTTCGTTGACAATTTGGTCGTGGTAATTGGCATCTTGAAAAGAATGCTGAAGGGGAGGCGTCTCAAGCGTCTCTCTGAAAGCGTTCTCCCAAGGCCCAGGGATATCGTGTGCGGCGCAAGCCGTAGGCGGCATCCTTGGAAAAAGAGCGAGAAATAATCGTAGATCCGAACCGAGCAGGGTTTTTTCAGTCTTCGGGCTGAAGAGCCAGGCAATCAGATGGTTCGGCGATAGCTCACTCGAATCAGGCTCGCTTGCGAGCATTCGATTCGGGTGGTCAAGCTAGAAAGGGCACATGGGGGATGACTAGGCATCAGAAGGCTGTGAAGGGCGCGGAAGACTGCGATAAGCCCGGGGTAACCGTCAAACAGGTGATGATCCCGGGATTCCTGAACAAGCTGCAACTGAATTCATAGGTTGCAGCGGCTAACGCGGAGAACTGAAACATCTCAGTACCCGCAGGAAAATAAAGAAAACTCGATTTCCTTAGTAGCGGCGAGCGAAAGGGAAATAGCCCAAACCGAGGTGGTTTCCACTTCGGGGTTGTAGGGCCCCCGAGGAGTTACAAACAACAGGCTAGCGGAACGACTTGGAAAGGTCGTCCACAGAGGGTGACAGACCCGTACGCGAAAGCTGAGTTGCTCCATTGAGGGGGTACCCTGAGTAGGTCGAGCCACGTGGAATCTCGACTGAATCTACGGGGACCATCCCGTAAGGCTAAATACTCTCTGATGACCGATAGTGAACTAGTAGCGCGAGCGAAAGTTGAGAAGAACCCCTGTTAGGGGAGGAATGTGAACCTGAAACCATGTGCCTACAAGCGGTCGGAGCGCTATGGCGGAAACGCAATGCGTGACGGCGTGCCTTTTGCATAATGATCCGGCGAGTTACCGTCAGCGGCTCGGTTAAGGTCCT
>CAMBSN010000123.1 GCA_945870505.1 Candidatus Kuenenia stuttgartensis
GTCAGCGGCACAAACAGCGTCTACCGCGATGCCGACAAGCTCAAGGCGGTCTACGGCCGCCTGCCCGACCGCACGCTCAATCCGGAAGCCGAGTACTTTGACCAGACCGACGTCTATCGTCTCCAGAAGGCCGCTGCCGACGCCGGCAAGAAGTACATCGTGCTCGTGATCTTTGACGGGATGGATTGGCACACCACCCGCACCGCGGCCATCGCGACGCGGGGCAAGGTCGAATACACGGAAGGCAGGGGCACGGGGTTGTGCATCCAGGACTACCAGGGCGCGCCGACCGACTTTGGCTTCTGCGTCACCAGCCCGGCAAACGACAAGACGAAATCTGACGTCGATGCCCAGGTCGTGAAGAATCCCGGCGGCGAGGTTCCCGGCGGCTACGACCCGACCCGAGGCGGTGCCACGCCATGGGACCGGCGGGCCAGCCTGACCTACCTGATCGGCAAGGACCGCGAGGTGCCTCATGTCTATACCGATTCGGCCGCATCGGCCGCGTCGTTCTGCTCCGGCATCAAGACCTACAACGACGCGATCAATGTCGATGTGAACGGTGGGCATGCCGAGTCGATCGCCCGCACGCTCCAGCAGCGCGGCTATGCGATCGGGGCGGTATCGAGCGTGCCAGCATCGCACGCCACGCCGGCCTGCAGTTATGCCAACAACGTCAGTCGCGACGACTACCAAGACATCGCCCGCGACCTCGTGGGCTTGCCCTCGATCGCCCACCGGACCGACCCGCTCCCCGGTCTCGACGTGGTGATCGGCGGTGGCTTCGGCGTGCAGGCCGATCCCGAGAAAGACAAGGATCAGGGGGCCAATCTCGAACTGGGTCTGAAATACGTCGCCGACTCCACGCTGAAGGCGATCGATGCGGCGGAAGGCGGCCGCTACCGGATGGCCCTGCGGGCACCAGGTCGCCGTGGGGGCGACGTTTTGGCGGAGGCGGCAGCCGACGCCGTCGCCCGCAATCTGCGGCTCTTTGGCTTGTTTGGCGCGGCCGAGGGCCACCTGCCGTTCCAGACGGCCAACGGCGACTACGACCCTGCGGCAGGTCACCTACCGACCAACGAAGAGGTGGACGCGCTCCGCACGAAGTATGGGTCCACAATCCGCTACACCGAGGCCGACATCGCCGAAAACCCGTCGCTGGCGGAGATCGCGACTACGGCGATGGACGTGCTCGCCGCGCGGGGCCGGTTCTGGCTGATGGTCGAGGCAGGCGATGTCGATTGGGCCTCGCACGCCAACAACATCGACAACGCGATCGGGGCGGTACGGTCGGGCGACGCCGCCGTGAAGGCGGTGTTTGACTGGATCGAGCGTCACGACGCCTGGGAAGACGCCGTCGTGATCGTGACCAGCGACCACGGCCATGCCTTCGTGCTCACGGAGCCCGAGGCCTTCGCGGGTGGGCTCTAGGGCACCTTCGTAGGTGCAGGTTGGTAACCTGCACCCGGATTGGAGTCCGGCGGTGTTTCACCGCAGGTTGCCAACCTGCGGCTACGTTCGGCAGCGCGAGCGCCGGGGCCTTCGTAGGTGCAGGTTGGTAACCTGCACCCGGTTTGGAGTCCGGCGGTGTTTAACGCAGGTTGCCAACCTGCGGCTACGTTCGGCAGCGCGAGCGCCGGGCCCTTCGTAGGTGCAGGTTGGTAACCTGCACTCGGATTGGAGTCCGGCGGTGTTTCACCGCAGGTTGCCAACCTGCGGCTACGGAGCGAGTGCGATCTACGAGATCAGCTGCTTCATCTCGCGGACGGCTTGCGTGAGCCCGACGAACACGGCGCGGGCCACGATCGAGTGGCCGATGTTGAGTTCGCCCATGCCCTCGATCCGGGCCACTGGCAGCACGTTGCGATAGGTGAGCCCGTGGCCGGCGTCGAGTTCGAGGCCGGCCTGCCTCACCATCACTCCTGCCCGGGCGAGCTTCACGAGTTCGTCGTGCCGGTCGCCGTCGGTCGTCGCGTTGGCGTAGCAGCCGGTGTGGAGCTCCGCAGCCGCGGCCCCCAGGTCCACCGAGGCGTCGATCTGCTTTGCACAGGGGTCGATGAACATCGACACCGCGATCCCGGCGTCTTTGAGTCGCCGCACTGCCTCGGATGTGGCCTGGCGATGGGCGACGATGTCGAGTCCGCCTTCGGTTGTCAGCTCCTCCCGCTTCTCGGGCACGAGCGTTACCTGACAGGGCTTCACGCGGCAGGCGATATCGATCATCGCCGGCGAAATGGCACATTCCAGGTTGAGCTTCACCTGCACCGTTTGCCGCAGGACTTCCACATCGCGGTCCTGAATGTGGCGGCGATCCTCGCGGAGGTGCACCGTAATCACGTCGGCGCCGCCGAGTTCGGCGAGCGCCGCCGCCCACACGGGATCGGGCTCCACCGTCCGGCGGGCCTGCCGGACGGTCGCGACGTGATCGATGTTGACTCCGAGAGTGGCCATGCGGCGTTTAGCCTCGCCGCCGGCTACTCCTTTTTCAAGAGCACGACGGCATTGCCGCGGGGAGTCCGTACGCCGAGCACCACGCCGTCGGCCGCCGACTCGTCGGCAAGGGCCTGCTCGAGCTCCGCGATGCTCGCCACGGCGGTCTTGCCCACCTTGCGGATCAGCACGCCCGGGCCGAGGCCTACGGCGGCTGCGACCCCGTCGGCATCGACGCGGTCGATCACCACGCCGTCGAAGTCGGCGTAGGCATCCTCGGCCATCGAGCCCTTGTCGCGGACCTCGAGGCCAAACTCCTCCGAGTAGAACGTCTCGGCTCCGTTCTCGGCCTCGGGCTTCATCTGCCGGCCGGCCTTCGCGATGTCTGAGGGGAGCGGCTTGACCGTGATGGTGAGCGTCTCCTGATCGCCGTCGCGAAACACGGTGAGCGTGTGGGGCTTGCCGAGCGCCGACCGCTCGACGATCTCCTGAAGCGACCGCGTGCCCTTCACGGGCTGGCCGTCGAAGGCGGTGATCACGTCGAGTTCCTGCACGCCGGCGGCCGCCGCTGGCGAACCGGGAACGACGTCGTTCACGAGCACGCCGTTGCGGTCTTTCACGCCGAGCTTCGTGGCCATCCGGGCGTCGAGCGGCCCCATCTGCACGCCAATGTAGGCCCGCTCCACCTTTCCCTTGGCGATCAGCTGGTCGGTCACCCAGCGGGCGAGGTTGGCCGGGATCGCGAAGCCGATCCCCTGGTAGCCGCCACTGTTGGAGGCGATGGCGGTGTTGATGCCGACCACTTCGCCCTCGAGGTTGATCAGCGGGCCACCCGAGTTGCCAGGATTGATCGCGGCGTCGGTCTGGAGGAACTGGGCGCGGCGAATGCCGCCGAGCTCTCGGCCCTTGCCGCTGATGATGCCGGCACTGACGGTCGTCTCCAACTCGAACGGATTACCGATCGCGATCACCCAGTCGCCGATCTCGAGCGTGTCGGAGTTGCCAAGCTTCGCGGTGGGCAGGTCCTTGGCGTCTGCGAGTTTGACGACCGCGAGATCGCTCTCGGGGTCTGTCTCGATCGTGGCGGCCTTGAACTCGCGACCGTCGGAGAGCTCGACGGTGACCTCGTCGGCCCCCTCAACGACATGGTTGTTGGTGATCACCACGCCCGACGCGTCGACGATCACACCCGAGCCCACGCCGGAGCGGCCGGGCATCTGGCCTCCTTCCGGCATGTTGAACTCGAAGCCCTCGGGAAGCCCTTCGGGAAACATGCCCTCGAACGGCGTGCCCTTGAGTGGATTGTCGGCCCGTTGCCGCTGCGGACCGCGGCCGGAGGCCTTTTTCGGCTTCGCCTGGCTGCGGACGACGACGACCGCCGGGGTGGCGGTCTCGGCCGCTCGACGGAAGGCCTTGGAGAGGGCGTTGGCGTGGACGAGGTCGTCGGCGGCCGATTCGGCACGCACGGCCACGGGCGCCAGCGCGGCAACGACGGCGGCGGCCGCCACGGCAGCGGCGCAGAACACGCAGGCCGCAGGCCGGTGGACGCCGCGGCGGGGTGACCGGGAGGTGTTGGTGGAGCGGAAGGGCAGGTGGGTCATTGGGAAAACTCCTGTCGTGGACGAACAAATCCCGAAAAGTGTAGGCCCGAGACGCGCAAACGGCACCGGCCGGCCAGGGGGCCGGCGGTGCTCGCGGAAACGCGGTTCCCACCTGTACGCACGCTGGTGGAGCGTTGTTCGGTGCGGTTTCCCGAGCCGGTTTCATCCGCTGCCACCGCGCTGGCGTCCCGCGTTGACACTCCCCCGAAATCCCCGATATTTCCCTGGGTACGGATCACGGGAGTATTCATGGCCGGGCACGAGCAGCGGGCAGAGGCCGAGTGCGGGATCGACGTGGCCGAGTGCCAGCGGCGGCTCGGCTACGAGTTTCGCGACCCGGCGTTACTCATTTCCGCCCTCACCCATGCCTCGGGCGCCCTGCACCGGCTGGCCTCGAACGAGCGGCTCGAGTTTCTCGGCGATGCGATCCTCGGGTTTCTGGTTTGCGAGCGGCTCTATCGGACGTTCCCCGACTCGCTCGAGGGCGACCTGACGCGCATCAAGTCGGTGGTCGTCAGCCGTGAGACCTGCAGCCGGATCAGCGATCAGCTCCAGTTGGTCGACTTTCTGATCGTGGGGAAGGGGCTCTCCACGCCCAGTCGCGCGGTGCCCTCGTCGGTCCTCTCGGACCTCTTCGAGTCGCTTGTGGCAGCCATCTACCTCGACGGCGGGATGGAGGCCGTTCGCCCGCTCGTGGAGCGGATGCTGGTGCCCGAGATCGAGAAGGTGGTGAGCGGCGAGATGGGCTCGAACCACAAGTCACTCCTCCAGCAGTGGGCTCAGCGGGATTTCGGCATCACGCCTACCTACGAGGTGCTCGAAGAGGTTGGCCCCGACCACAGCAAGAGTTTCCACGTGTCGGCCCAGATTGGCGGGCGGCGGTATTCCCCGGCCTGGGGCCGCAACAAAAAGGAGGCAGAGCAGCGGGCCGCCTCCAACGCCCTGGTCGAACTCCGCTCGGATCCCCGCAGCACTCAAGGTGACTGAGAGACTGGAGTTGTCCGACCAGGGCTGGCTGCGGTTGCCGTCGTTGCCTGGGACTGTCATCGTGGTGTCTCCGCCGGCTGGCGGAGGAGGACCTCACGGTGCAAGAGTTCGTCGAGCCGCTCGGGATGCGGGTGTTGATTCGCAAGGACGAGAGCCGCACCACGACCCGCGGCGGGATCGTGCTGCCCGACCAGGCCGAGATCCCCACGATCACGGGCCGGGTGGTCGAGGTCAGCCTCCAGATCGAGCGCGACGCCGACTTCCCGATCGAGAAGTACGACAAGGTGCTCTTCCATCCGAAGAACTCGATCCCCGTAGACTTCGAGCAGGACAACCTCTTGTATGTGGTGCCCATCGAGGACGTGGTCGCGGTGTTCCGTCGGCACGACGACCCGCAGCCCCGGCGCCGCGGCAAGGCCGGCCGCGAGGACGAAACGCCGGAATGACGGCGGTCTGATCGGGTCTGATCCGGGGCACAATTGATCCTGAGGCGTTGGTGAGGCTGGGGGCTGCCCGCGCCCGTCGCCGGACACTCTCTACGGCCTTCCAGGCCTACGCTCGCTCGATGCTGACTTCGCTCCGCCATCCATGGCTTCGCTCGTCACCAACGCCGGCTCCCGGGCACGGGCAGCCCCTCGCTGCCTCTCGTAGCACAGGTTTTCAACCTGTGTGTCTTCCCGGTTCGCCTTGTGCTCGGGGTGATTCCGAAACGGTCAGCATGCATCCGGTCGGCTGCGGTGCCGCGCCGACGCTCGAGGTTCACGTCTGGCGTGGGCGATCGAACGGCCGAATCGGCCTTTCGCTCCCGATCATCCAGGCTTACCATCTCCGCCCATCATTTCGGCTTCGTTCTTTCGTGGAGGTGCGCTGTGATGCAGACTGCCATCGTTCGCTGCGGAGTCCTCGCGGCGTTGCTCGTTAGCGCCGGTCCTCTGGCCTCCGTCCGGGCTCAGCCGTTCGGCCCGACGGCCGCGACTGCGGTGCCGACCACTGCCGTCTGGCCCGCGGCGCGACCGTCCCGCATCTACGTGCTGCCGTTCGCGATGGACCCTGCGCTCCAGGAGGAACTGCGGCAGCAGGCTGCCGGAGGACTCGTGCCGCAGGGGCCCGTGCGACAACTGATGGCCTCGCGGCCCCGCGTCGTGGACATGGTGACCGGCCACGACCGCAGCGAGCCGCCCGGGGTGAGCATCGCGCGGCTCGTCGCCGACGAACTCAAGCAGGCCGGCTGGCCTACGGTGTTTTGGACCGAGGCATCACCGCCGCCGGCCAACGGCTGGCGGCTTTCCGGGCAGGTGGCGCAACTCGACGAGGGCAGCGCGGCGGCCCGCAATGCGATCGGCTTCGGTGTGGGCAACAAGCAGATCGGCATCGACATCGCGATGTCGGATCCCGCCACGGCGGGCGGTACGCCATTCTTCATCCTCGACAGCTCCGACAAGGGTCGCATGACGCCGGGGACTGTGGCGGTGGGCGCGGTGGCGGGTTTCAATCCCGCCGTGGTGGTCGGCAAGGTCGTGGCCTCCAACAGCGGCGTCGCCGACATCACGCAGCAGCAGCGGCTGGCCGATGAGATTGCCAGGTCGGTGGCCGAGTCGATCAACGCGCACACCCCGGCCGGCCGCTGAGGCCGTACGGTCACAGCGCAAGGCACGCGTAGGCGAGCAGCGAGGCCGCCGCAGGAATCCACCAGCGGCCAGCCGCGCTTGGGAAGCGGTGTCGGGCGGCCACGGCGGCCACCAAGACCACTGCAGCTGCCACGGCTTCGACGGCGAGCACCCGGGGTGTGGCCGCCTGCAGCCAGCGGATCGCCAGGAACGTCGCCACAACCGCTCCGCCCGCCGCGAGCGATCCGAGCTGATGCGTCGCCTGCGGAATGGCTGCCGTCACGGCTGCGAGGTGCATCGCGAATGGAAAGTAGAGTTCGCGATTGCCGGTGGTTTTTGCCGCCACCGCCCAAGCGAGTACGGGAACGAGGACTGCCAAGGCCGCCGGCCGTAGGCCGCCGGTGGCCTGCGCCACGCAGGCAATCACGCCAAGCACCGTCCAGGGCGGCCCACCAAGCAGGTGCGCGAGGGCGAGGAATGCGAGTTCAACGGCGATGAAGGCGGCCGCCCGCATGGTGGCTCCGTGGTGGCGTCGAGGAAGGGGGCTCAGACTACGCTTTTCGCCAAGGGGAGACCGATCCTCCGCCAGGTGCGCGAGGCCGACGCAAGAAACGATTCAGTGTCGTGTCGCCATGTTCCGATATAATCACGATGGCGGCGAATGGAAATGGGCCGTGCGAGGTGACGTCATGGTCGATGTGAGCCGTAAGCCAGTTCGTCCGCCGCAACTCATGAGCCTCGAGTGTCTCGGTCAGGCTGCCGAGTGCCTCAAGACGCTCGCGCATCCCCATCGACTCCGCATCGTCGAGATGCTGCTTGGCGGACGCTACACCGTCGGCGAGCTGGCTGAGGCGTGCGGCATTCCGAGCCACATGGCGTCGGAGCACCTGCGATTGATGCGGCGCTGCGGGTTTCTCAACGTCGAAAAGGATGGCCGCCGCGCGTATTACACGATCGCGGAGCCGCACCTCGCGAGCATTATGAGCTGCATCGAAGACCGCTTCGGCGGCACGAAGGGTCCGCGGGCCGGCTCTTGACCGCCCGCCGCGGTCGAGCCAGACCAAGCTCGACCGCGCCGGTTGACGTCAGCCCGCTTCATGCAACTCGGTGACCAGCCGGCGGAGCGAGGTGTAGTCTGTCTTCCCGGTCCCGAGCACGGGGATTCGGTCGATCCGGCGGACCTGATCGAGCCGCATCACGCCCCGTAGGCCATCGGCGAGCAGGATCTCGGAGGCGTCGCGTAGCGGCAGGTCGAAGGTGGTGAACAAGACCACGTGCCGGCCGTCGGGCGTCTCGATGCCTTCGACCGCGACCCGCGGACCATTGTCGTCTGGCGGAAACCGCTTCTGAAACGGTTCTTCAAGCGCCGGCAGTGAAATCATCTCGCCCCCGGCCTTGAGGAACCGCTTGAGCCGACCGCGGAACGTGAAGTAGCCGTCGGCGTCGGCGGAGACGAGGTCGCCCGTGCGATACCACGTGTGGCCGACGGCCTCCACGAATGGCGACGGCCCGTCGTGGCGGTGGTAGCCCTTGAAGACGGAGCGGCCGCGGACGAGCAGCATGCCCGTGCTGCCCGCAGCCACCGGCTCGTGCGTGTCGGGATCGACGATGATCGTCGCGACGTGTGTCACGGGGCCCCCGATCGAACCTGCCTTCACCCGGTCGAGGCGGTTGGAAGCCACCACCGGCGAGCACTCGGTGATCCCGTAGCCTTCGAGGATCGTGGCGTCGGGTGCGAGCCGGCGGCAGGCGGCGAAGGTGGCGTCGGGGCAGCGCTCCGCGCCGGTGATTATCTTTTTGAGGCTCCGCAGTTCGTCGCCCGAGCAGGCGGCAAGGATGTAGCCGAGGAACGTCGGCGTGGTGAAGAGCATCGTCGGCCGGTAGGTTTCGATCAGCCGCACCAGCCCTCGGGCGTCGGTCGGGTCGGCGTGCCGCACGGAGCGGATCCCCGCCACGACCGGCAGCAGCACGTTGCCCGTGAGCCCAAAACTGTGGAACGGGGGCAGGAACCCGAGCAGAGAGTCATCGGCGTCGGGTTCGAGCACCTCGAGACTGGCCGCCACGTTGGCGATCAGGTTGTCGTGGGTGAGCGGCACGGTCTTGGGGGCGCTTTCCGAACCGGACGTGAAGAGAAACACCGCCGGGTCGTCGGGCCGCTGCTTCGGCAGTTGGCGAAGAAAGCTGCTGGGAGCCAGCCGCGCGGAGAGCATGGTGGTGGCGGCCTCCAGTCGTCCGATCCCTTGCTTGATATCCTCGAGAAACTCATATCCCGCCCCGTCCACCTCGATGCCCAGCCGGTCCACGAGTTTCCGCGACGTGAGGATTCGCTGCGTGTCGGTGATGCGGATGCCGTGGGCGAGGTTGGCGGGGCCGGTGGTCCAG
>CAMBSN010000124.1 GCA_945870505.1 Candidatus Kuenenia stuttgartensis
GGACTCTCCGCGACGCCATCAACGACGCGATGCGCGACTGGATGGGCTCGGTGGAGACCACCCACTACATCATTGGCTCGGTCGTCGGCCCGCACCCCTTCCCGCGGATCGTCCGCGACTTCCAGTCGGTCATCGGCCGGGAGACGATCGAGATGAGCCGCAAGCAGTTTGGACGGCTGCCCGATACGGTGGTCGCATGCGTGGGCGGTGGCAGCAACGCCGCGGGTATGTTCTATCCCTTCGTCGATCATCCGGAGGTCCGCCTCGTGGGCGTCGAGGCCGGCGGTCGCTCGGGGAGCGCCGGCGACCATGCCGCGAGCCTCTCGTATGGAAGCCCTGGCATCCTCCACGGCTCGCTCTCCTACGTGCTCCAGGACCAGGACGGCCAGACGGCCGACGTGCATTCAGTCTCAGCGGGCCTCGACTATCCGGGCGTCGGACCCGAGCACAGCTACTGGCACGACATGGGCCGCGTCGAATACACGAGCGTCTCGGATCTCGAGGCCCTCGACGCCTTCGACACCGTGGCCCGCAATGAGGGCATCCTGCCGGCGCTCGAAACCTCGCACGCGTTCGCCTGGGCGGCCCGAGAGGCGGCCCAGCGGTCGCCGGATGAAATCATCGTCGTCTGCCTGTCGGGCCGCGGCGATAAAGACGCCGCCGAGATCGCCCGGCTCCGCGGCCTCACCGTCGACGGCGGCAGGGCCTGACCCACCCCGGTGAACCACATGACCTCGACCACTGCCCCTGCGTTGCCGATCGCCAAGCTCGAAGCGATGTTTGCCGCCAATCGGGCCGCAGGCAAAAAGGCGCTCGCGCCGTTCGTGACCGCAGGCGACCCCGATGCCGATACGACCGTCGCCGTACTCGAAACGCTGGATCAGGCGGGGGCATCGCTCTGCGAGCTCGGCGTGCCCTACAGCGACCCGATCGCGGACGGCGCCGTGATCCAGGCCTCCTACACGAGGGCCCTCGGGAAGGGGTTCACGCTCGCGGGCCTGTTCGACGTGGCCAAGCGGGCCTCGGCCGGTTGCTCGATGCCGATCCTAGCGATGGCCAGCTACTCGCTGATCTTCCGCCGCGGGATCGATCGGTTCGTGGAGGATGCCGTGGCTGCCGGACTCGCCGGCTTCGTCGTGCCCGACCTGCCACTCGAGGAGTCAGACGACCTCGATGCCGCCTGCCGCAAGGCGGGCCTTGCGCTCGTTCGGCTCGTCACGCCCACCACGCCGCCGGAGCGGGCGGAAGCGATCGCGAAGAAGTCGACCGGCTTTCTCTACTGCGTGTCGGTGGCCGGCGTGACCGGCGCTCGCACCGACCTGCCACCGGGCCTGATCGAACGCGTCACGTGGCTTCGCACGAAGACCGACGTGCCCATCCTCGTTGGCTTCGGGATCTCGGGCCCCGAGCAGGTGAAGGCGGTCGCCGCGGTCGCCGATGGCGTGATCGTGGGCTCGGCCCTCGTCCGCCGGGTCGCGGAGGCGGCCGGCACCTCGCGCGAGCAGATGCTCGCCGATGTGGCGGCGTACACCCGCGACCTCGCCGCGGCCTGCGGCTGACGGTCACCTGCCAAGCACGATCAAAATCGTTCCGTTGCGCAGGCTTCCCCCGTAGCACAGGTTGTCAACCTGTGCCAAACCCCGTAGCACAGGTTGTCAACCTGTGCCAAACGAACCGCAGGTCAAAAACCTGCGGCTACGGCTGACCAGCCGCTCGCCCCATCACCTGCGCCGGCCACGGCGGATCGAATCCGACCGACTCCACGCCGATGCCCGCCTGCACGAGCGCCGCGATGACCGCGCCGAGCGACGACCCTGCGGGATCGATCGCAAATATCACCCGATCAGGCTCCTCACACTCGCACGCTCCGAGAAGACCCCCGATGACGCGGGCCGCCCGGGAGGCCGCTCCTCGGCAGACCAGGGCATGCCGCCACGTCCGCCCGGCGGCGAAGGCGGCCGGATCGGCCGGTCCCGAGGCGATGAGCCGCCCCTCGTCGAGCACGGCGAGATGCGTGAAACACGCCGGTACATCGGCGTCGTCAACGGCCGCGAGAATCGTCCGGTCGATGAGATGGGCGTCGGCGATCAACCGGGCGAGATCCCGACGCTCAAAGGCATCGAGGCCGCCGAAGGGGTCGTCGAGGAGGAGCACCTGCGGATCGTGCAGGAGGGCCCGGGCGACGAGAATCCGCTTGCGCTGGCCGGCCGGCAGGTCGTCGAGCGGGGCAGACCGCTCTCGTTCGAGCCCGGCCATGTCGAGGGCCCGCTCGACGGCCCCCCGCAGTCGCCCACCCCCGAGTCCCGCAGCGGTCGCGAAGAGTTCCAGGAACTCGCCAGCGCACAGGCCCGGCCAGCCCGGCAGCCGGTCGGGCACGTAGCCGACCCGCTGCCGAACCTGCTCGGCCTGACGGCCCACCGAGTGCCCATCGACGAGGATCTCACCGGCGTGCAGCGGCAGCACAGTGGCCACGGCGGCGAGGAGCGAGCTCTTCCCCGCTCCCGTTCGCCCCACCACGGCCGTCGCCTCACCGGGCGCCACGTCGAGCGAGAGCGACTCCACGACCACCCGGCCGGACCGCTCAACCGTGGCGCGTTCACAGCGGATCATCGACGCCTCGTCGTCAGGCCGGACGGCTCGCGGCAAGCCGCTCGTTCGTCATTTCGATCGAAACGAGCAGGCCCTTGGCCGTGTTGAGCGTCTCCTCGAACTCCTTCTCGGGCACGCTGTCGGCCACCACGCCGGCCCCCGACTGCACGGAGGCCCTCCCGCCGGCGACTACGACCGTCCGCAGAGCGATGCAGGTGTCCATCGCCCCGTTGAAGTCGACGTAGCCGACGGCGCCCGCGTAGGGGCCGCGGCGAACCGGCTCGAGTTCGTCGATGATCTCCATGGCCCGGATCTTGGGAGCCCCGGAAACCGTCCCCGCTGGCAGGCAGGCCCGCAGGGCGTCGAAGGCGGAGAGCCCATCGGCAAGCCTGCCGGTGACGTTGCTCGTGATGTGCATCACGTGGCTGTACCGTTCGATCACCATCACGTCCGAGAGTTCCACCGAGCCGATCGCCGCCACCCGGCCGACGTCGTTTCGGCCGAGATCGATGAGCATCACGTGCTCGGCCCGCTCCTTCGGATCGGCGAGCAGTTCTGCGGCCAGGGCCCGGTCTTCGTCGGGAGTGGCCCCCCGCCGCCGCGTGCCCGCCAGCGGCCGCACCGTCACCACGCCGTCGATGCATCGCACCATGATCTCGGGCGAACTGCCCACGAGCGTGCACGACGGAGACCGGAGGTAGAACATGAATGGGCTCGGGTTCACCACCCGCAGCGTGCGGTAGAGCTCGAGCGGGGACGCCGCGAACGGCAGGTCAATCCGCCGACTGAGCACCACCTGAAAGATGTCGCCGGCCCGGATGTATTCGATCGACTTCTCGACGGCCGCGAGAAAGGCTTCGCGGCCGAAGCTCGATCGGGCGGTCCCATCGGCCAGGCAAGCCGGCTCGCGCTTCGAGCCGATGTCTGCCGGCGGCGGCCAGTCGTGCGGCGCCGAGAGCGTGGCAATGGTCTCGTCGATCCGCCGGCAGGCGGCCGCATAGCCGCGGTCGAGCGCGGCGTCATCCACGGCATCGACCGCAGCGAGCACCACGACGTCGATCGCTTTGGTGACGTTGTCGAAGACCACCATGCGGTCGTAGAAACCAAATGACAGGTCCGGCAGGCCGCGGTCGTCGAGGGGCGCATCGGGCAGTTGTTCGACGTAGCGGACCGTGTCGTAGCCCGCGTAGCCGACGACGCCGCTGGTGAATGGAGGGAGTTCCGGAAGCCGGGCAACCTGGAACGGAGCCATGCGCCGCTCGAGTTCGGCGAGCGGATCGGCGCACTGGAGGGTCTCGACTCCGCCTGCCAGCGACACCGTCACTTCGGTGCCCCGTGCCTCGAGCCTCAGAAACGGGTCGGCCGCCAGGAAGCTGTAGCGGCCCACCTTCTCTCCGCCGACCACGCTCTCGAACAGGCAGGCCGCGTCCCCTGAATCGAGCTTCGCGAAGGCCGAGAGGGGCGTCAGGCCATCGGCGAATAGCCGCCGACACACCGGCACGAGGCGGCGGCCCGCAGCGGGCGCAAGCCCCCGCGCCAGTTCTCCAAAATGCGACCTGTCCGGCAGGTGAGGCATGGGCGGGCAGTCGGGCGACACGGGCAAAAGCTCGTGGGAGAGCCTACCGCCGGATTCGCCGGCCAACAACACGCCGCTCGACAAGCCGAGGGCGACCTTCAGCGGGCGAGCCGCTATGATTCGTTGGGTTCGCGGTAAGGAGTGATCGATGCAGTGCCAACAGTGCGACAAGCCGGCGGTCTTCCACATCACCGAGTTGGAGACGGGCGAGGTGCGTGAACTCCACCTCTGCGAGGATCACGCGCGGGTGTACCTCAACCAGTCGGAGGCGGCGCAGGAGGGAGAGGAGAAACCGGCCGGCAGCGGCCTGTCAGGGTCGCTCGCGGTCGGCCAGACTGCCGACGAACTCGCTCTCCTCGACAAGAAGGCATGCCCGATGTGCGGAATCACCTTCTTCGAGTTTCGCAACCAGGGACGGCTGGGCTGCCCCCACGACTACGTGCACGTCGAGAAGGAACTCGAGCCGTTGATCGCCAACATCCACGGCGGCACGCAGCACACCGGCCGCCGCCCGGAGCGGCCCGCGGCGGCGGAAGGCGAGTCGCTGGCCGAGGGCACCGATGACCTCACCCGCGTGATCGGGCTGCGACGGAGCATGCAGGAGGCGATCGCCTGCGAGGACTACGAGCGTGCCCGCGAGGATCGCGACGCGATCCGAGGCATCGAGGAACGATGGCTCGCGGGGCCGCACAACGAGATAGGAACTGCCAAGGCGGACAACGAGATAGGACCCGCCAAGGCGGACAACGAGATAGGACCCGCCAAGGCGGACAAGGCGACCGATGAAACTTGACACCCTCGCCGAGGACGTCGGCGAATGGCTCAGAGGTACGGGTCCGGAATCGGACATCGTGATGAGCAGCCGCGTGCGACTGGCCCGCAACGTGGCCCACTACCCATTCGTGAGCCGCATGTCGGAACAGGATCGCGGCGACGTGGAGCGGTTCCTCCGCGAGCGGATCACCGCGTCGCCAGCCGGCAGCCAACTTGAATACATCGACGTCGGCCGGCTCGAGGAGGTTGACCGGCAGTTCCTCGTGGAGCGGCAACTGATCAGCCGTGAGCACGCCGAGGCCCAGGGGGCCCGCGCCGTGGCGATCGACGGCCGGGAGCAGGTGAGCCTGATGATCAACGAGGAGGACCACCTCCGGATCCAGTGCATGCACAGCGGCCTCGACCTGCGGGGTGCCTGGGAGCAGATCAAGGCGGTCGACGACCAGATCGGCCGGGTCGTGCCCTACGCCTTCCACCCGCGGTGGGGCTACCTCACCGCCTGCCCCACCAATGTCGGCACCGGCATTCGCGTGAGCGTGATGCTCCACCTGCCGGCCCTGGTGATCACCCGGCAGATCGACAAGGTGTTTCGGAGCCTGCACAAGATCTCGCTGGCGGTCCGCGGCCTGTATGGCGAGGGCTCGCAGGCGATGGGCGACTTCTACCAAATCTCCAACCAGACCACGCTCGGCAAGACCGAGGAGGAACTGATCGAGCAGGTCGGCGACGTGGTGCCCGTGCTGATCGACTACGAACGGCGGGCCCGCGAGTTTCTGGTGCGGGAGACCCAACAAAACGTCCACGACCAGGTGAGCCGCGCCTACGGCATCCTGAGGACCGCCCAGACGATCACGGCCGAGGAGACGATGCAACTCCTCTCCCGCGTCCGCATGGGCGTGCTGCTCGGGCTGATCGGCGACGTGAAGATCGCCGACATCAACTCGCTGCTCGTCCGCACGCAGCCGGCGCACCTGCAGAAGATCCGCGGCGTCGAGCTCGACACGAAGGACCGCAACATCGAGCGGGCCCGCTATCTCCGCCGCCACTTCGAAGGCGGCACGCCGCAGAACTGATACGGGTCCTCCGAGAGCCTCGCGCGGCCGCCGTCCAAGCCCAACGCCGTCAGGCGTGGGGCGAACCACCACACGATGCGGCGTCCAGCGTGGTTCGCCCGAGGCCTTACGGCCTACGGCTTGTACGGCCGGCCCTGTCCGTCCGAGCCCCGAAGACGTCCGGTCTTCAGGGCTTTCGCGAGGAGAGGAGGTGAGGGGCTGCCCATGCCCCGGGAGCCGGCGTTGCTGGCCAGCGCAGGCGGGATGCCGGAGCGCAGCCAGCATCGAGTGAGCGGAGCCCAGGATGGGCGGAGTGAACGTCCGGCGATGGGGCGTGGGCTGCCTCTCACCGGCGCCGGCGTTGAATCAGGAGCAGGTCGAAAACCTGCTCTACGGTGGATGGATCGACGGCCGTCAGCTCGCGGCCAGCTTCCGCCGGAGCGCCGCCACGACGGGCTGCGGCACGAACTTCAACAGCGCCTCGTCATCGGCCAGCGGCGTAATCTGCTTGAGAAGCGAAGACGAGATGTGCGAGTAGGCGGCGTCGGCCATCAGAAACACCGTCTCGACCGAGGGGTCGAGTTTCCGGTTGGCCAGCGTCATCGTGAACTCAGCCTCGATGTCGGTCAGCGACCGCACTCCGCGGAGCAGGACGCGGGCGCCCTGCTCCCGGACGAAGGCCACGGAGAGGCCGCTGAACAACTCCACCCGGACGTTGCCGAACTCGGCGATGGCCGCCTTCACCAGGTCGACCCGCTCCTCGAGGGAGAACAGCGGTTGCTTGTCGGGGTTGATGCCCACCCCGACCACGATCGTGCCGAAGATGCGGCTGGCCCGGCCGATCACGTCGAGGTGGCCAAGCGTGATCGGGTCGAATGACCCGGTGTAGACGGCGACGGTACGGGGGTCGGTGGTGACGGGTGTCATGGTAGAAGCGGCGAAGGTATGGTATGGAATTGCCCGCTCGCTTGAAACCGCCGCCTTCCCAGGAGCGCCCCCCGCGCGTCGACCGTGCTCTCCCTCGCAGGCCTGATTCTCTCCGGTGTGGTCGTGATCCTCTTCGTGGCCGACCTCGCGGCCGCATTCCCGTTTCAGCGGGTGAGCGTGGCCGCCGACATCGGCTTCATCCTTGCCGGCCTGCTGGTCGGCTACCTGAGTTGGTCGATCAACGCCCGCGCGAAGGCCTGACCCGCACCGTCCTCACGCCGCCCGGAGCACCGAGCGGCCCACTGCCTCGCGGTCGCCGCCCGAGATCAGCCGGGGCAGCGTCGAGAGCGGCACGATCGACGCAGCGCCACTGAACCGCTGGTGTCCGGCCCAGGAGATCCAGCGTTCCAGTCGCGGCGCCAGGGATGCCGCGCCGTTGTTGCCCGCCGACACGCCGTCGGTGCGAAGCACGTGCAGCCCGCCCGGCGCGAGTCGTGGCATGCCGCCGAGCCCGAGCCAGCCGGCGATGCCCGCCGGACGCGCCGGGGTCACGAGCACCTCCCACAGTCCCCACAATGGATTGCGGCAGTTCCAGCCCTTTGGTGCGGGCCGTCGGTCGCCGCGAGACTCCTCTTCGAATGTGGCGACGACCGCCACGCCGATCCCCTCCTCCACCAGCACGCCGCGATTGGCCGTTGGTGTCGGGCCGCGGAGCACCACCGCCGCCAAGTCCGGCATCAGGTCTCGACCACGGAGGAGAAGCTCACGGAGCCGCAACCTCGACCCGCAGGCGGCCGGCGGAATGTCGAGCGCGAGGTCGAGGCCGTCCGCCTGTCCCGCGACGTCTGCGAGCGTGTCGATGCCGACAGCCCACGTCATGGGCACAGCAACGCCGCGGACGGCGTCGAGCCACGCTCGAGAACGGCCCGTGATGGCCTGCCTCGGTGCCGTCGCACAGAGGACCACGGTGGCAGGTTGATTCCGCCGCTTCATCGCCTCGCCCCCTCGTCTGCGGTTCGATCCGGGCGCATGGGCTGCCCATCGGTGAACCTGGCAACCTCTTCTATCGACGCCCCACCCCGAGCCACTCAAGGCCCGGGCCACGGCGCTCACCCATGGGAGGTCGGGGGGAGATTGGCGGCCTTGGCCGACTCTGCCGACGGGCGAACCCCTGCCACCTCATGCCGCACGATCGCGTCCACCAGTCCGGTGGCGGTGGCCTCGACCGCCTCGGCCGCAGGCTGCAGGCCGTGCCGGGCAAGGGCAGCGGAAGTCAGCGGGCTGATCGTGGCGATCTTCCACGACCTGAGCCGCGGGCCGAACAGTCGCGCGGCCGCGTCGGCAATGGAGGGGCTCGTCAGCGTCAGCCATGCCACGGGGCTCGCGTCGAGGCCCGCGAGCGTGTCGGAGTCGAGCAACTCGAGCGAAAGGCTCTCGTAGGCCACCGCTTCGTCGACGTGGTGCCCCTGTGATTCGAGGTCACGTCGCAACACGTCTCGGCCCTTGTCGGCCCGCACGAGCAGGTAGCGACCGCGGACAGTCCGTGCGGCAAGGGCGGCCACCAGCCCTTCGGACGAGAAGTTCTGGGGGATAAGGTCGCAGCGGTAACCCGACGCCTCGAGTTGCCGGCGGGTTGCTGGCCCGATGGCCGCCAGGCGTGCCGTGCCGAGCGCGCGGCCGTCGAGCCCGAGCGCGGCAAGGCGCCTCGTGAATCCGCGAACTCCGTTGCCACTGGCGAACACGATCCAGTCGTACGTGTCGGCGCGTTGGATTGCCTCGTCGAGCGGACGCCACGACGGCGGATC
>CAMBSN010000125.1 GCA_945870505.1 Candidatus Kuenenia stuttgartensis
CATCCGTTCCACAACGAACTCTCCCGCGGCGAGCGGGGTGGGCGGCCACGGCTCTCGTTCGAGGGTTTCCGGTTCGACAACGACTCCGCGCAGGGGCTGCTCGACCTGGTGGCGCCGCACGGCAGGCCGCGGGGCGACGACCTGCTCGACCGGTGGGCAATGGTCGTGGTGGACGCGGGAGGCGACGCCCCCGAGGCGGCGGTGACGACGCGGCTCTTTCTGGCAGCGCTCCTCGAAGCCGTCGGCGGCGATGTGCGGCGGCTTGCCGAACTGGTGGTGCCGATCACCGGCCGCACGGGCCGGCGTGCCGACTTCGCGCGGGAGCTCGGCTGTGCCGACGCCTTTGCGATCCCCGCCAGCGTTGGTGGCCTGTTTGGCACGTTCACCACCGTCGGCCTCCTGCCCGCGTCGATCGTGGGGATCGACGTGGTGCGGCTGCTTGAAGGGGCTGCGGCAATGAACCGGCGATTCCGCGAGTCGCCAGTTTCCGACAATCCCGTGCTTCAGTACGTCGCCGTCTCCCATCTCGCCGAGGTCGAATCGGGAATCACGGGTCGCGGGCTCTCAGGCTGGAGCCAGCAACTCGAGGCGGTGGGACGCTGGTACGACCTGCTCCGCTCCAGAACCCTCGGCAGGGCAGGGCAGGGGGCCGCGTACGGCACGCTGATCACCAATCTCGTGGTGGGTGAGTGCCGGCGCGACCGCCTCACGGTGCCGTCGCTGGGGCCGTTCGACGCCAATCAGGACGAGCCCGACGAGCTCGCCGGGAAGACCTGGCCCGAGTTGCTCGCCGCTGCGGTTGCCGGCACCCGCCAGGATGATGCACGGGCCGGGCGGCCGACGGCCGACATCCTCCTGCCGCGGATTGACGAGCACGTGATCGGGCAGTTGCTTCAGATGCTGATGCTTGCCACGGCGGTCGAAGGCCGGCTTGTCGGTTCGTGAACACGAGGACGCACGAACCCATACACTTGTTGGCCCAAGGAGAACCCGCCATGCCCGTCACGCTCACCTGGACCGGCCACGCCACCTGGCTCATCGACACCGGCGCCGGCGTCCTACTCGTCGATCCGTTCTTCGACGAGTGCCCCACGGCCTCGATGAAGGCCGGCGATGTCGCCTGCGACGCGATCCTCGTCACCCACGGACACTTCGACCACGTCGCCGACTTCGCCACGATCGCGAAGCGGACCGGCGCGAAGGTGTTCTGCAACTGGGAGATCGGCCAGTGGCTCGGAGGGCAGGGCGTGGCGAACGTCCAGCCGATGAACCTCGGCGGCACCGCGGCAGTTCCCGGTGGCACCGCGAAGATGGAACTCGCCTGGCACTCGTCGAGCCTGCCCGACGGCACCTATGCCGGCAACCCGTGCGGCTGGCTGCTCGACGTTGGCGGCAAGCGGATCTATGTCGCCGGCGACACGGCGCTCTTCTCCGATATGGAGCGGATCGGCCGGCCGCAGGGTGGCCGTGGCCTCGACGTGGCGATCCTCCCGATCGGCGACCTGTTCACGATGGGACCAGACGACGCCCGCGAGGCGGTCCGGCTCCTCAAACCGAAGCTCGCGCTGCCGTGCCACTACGGCACCTGGCCGCCGATCGAGCAAGATGCCGCGGCCTGGGCCCGCGGCGTGGCAGCCGACGGCGTGGCCATTGCGAAGGTGCTCGCACCGGGCGGATCGGTCACCGTGTGAGGGTGCGCCGGATCATCCTGCCGGCGTAACACGGACCTCGATGGCGTCACCGCTGCGGCGGACTTCGAACACCGCGACCTTCAACTTCTCGTTGTCGCACCAGGCCCCGTCGCACGCGCGGAACCGCCAGGCGTGCCACGGACAGGTGACGACGCCGTCCACGAAGGGCCCGGAGCCGAGTGACGCTCCCATGTGTGGGCAGAGGTCGTCCATGGCGTGATACGATTCGCCGTCGAAGAACACGGCGACGAGCCGACCGCCGACCTCGAAGGTGCGGCCCTCACCGGCGGGAATATCGCCGTGCCGGCCGACGGGCGTGAACGGCAGAGAGAATGCGTCGTCGGGCGTAGCAGGGTCGGTCATCGAGGTGGATCTCCGCCGCTATGATAGCCGCATGACGGATGACCCATCAGTTTCGTCGCGGCCCCGCGTGCGGCTGCTCGTGCTCGACATCGACGGCACGCTCACCGACTCCAGCCACGAGGTGCCGGCGGTGGCCCGCGCCGCGGTGGCGCGGGTCGTGGCCGCCGGCGTGCGGGTGATGATCGCCACCGGGCGGCGGTACCGCGACGCCCTGCCGATCGCGCGGGCGCTCGGTGTAGACGTCCCGCTCGTCTCGGCCTCGGGGGCGCTCGTCAAGCGGCCCTCCGATCATGCCACGCTCTCCCGCGCCGCGTTCGCCCCCGGCGTGCTCAAGGGTGTCGTGAGGTTGATCGTGGAGCGGGGCTACGAGCCGATCCTCTATAGCGACAGCTACGCACGAGGATTCGACTTCCACTGTCGCAGCCTGGCCGACATCGCCGACGATCCCGCTGCCTATGGCGGCGGACTGCGGGAGTATCTCGGCCGCAACCGCGGCCTCGCCGACGTGGTGCACGACCTGCACGAGTCGCCGCCGGAGGGCGTGTTTGCTGGATTCGTGATGGGGCCGCACGCGGCGATGAGCTCGCTCGAGGCCGAACTCGACGCCGCCTTCCCCGGAAGCCTGTCGCTCCACACCATCAAGAGCCCGCGGTACCGCGATTGGATGTGCGAGATCGCGCCCGTGGGCGTCACGAAGTGGTCGGGCGTCTGCGAGGTGGCGGCGGCGTGGGGCATCCGTCCGCTCGAAATCTGTGCCGTGGGCGACGACGTCAACGACCTGCCGATGATCCGAGAGGCGGGCCTGGGGATTGCGATGGGCAACGCCCGTCCGGAGATCCAGGCCGAGGCCGACGTGGTCGTGGGCACCAACGATGAAGGCGGCCTGGCAGACGTCGCCGATCTCGTGCTCTGCGGGCTTGCCTAGGCTGTGCTGCTTGCCGGGGCTGCGGGAAGCCGCGTGCGGTCGCCGTTGTGGCTGGGGCGGCGGGCCCGTATCGTTCGCGACCCATGGATCTCAAACTCCACCGTCCGCAGATGACCTGCGCGACCACCGGACGCCCGTTCGCGCCGGGGGAGATGTTCTATTCGGCGCTCGTCCGCAGGCGCGGAGCCGTCGAGCGGCTCGACGTGGCCGCCGAGGTCTGGCAGGGGCCGCCGGAGGAGTCGATCGCCTGGTGGCGTTCGCGGTATCCCCAGGCCGGTGCCGCGGGGCCGACGCTGGCGCCGCCCGACGTGCTGCTCGACGCGCTCGAGAGCCTCGAGGAAGGGGGCGACGCCCCGCTGCGATACATGCTCGCGCTGCAACTCGTCCGCCGGCGGGTGCTGCGGATCGTCGACGACCCGGCTGCTGAGTCCGACGAGGGCACGCTCACGTTCACCTGCCGCAAGCGGGATCGCGAGTACCGGGTGCGTCTGGTCGATGCCGCGGAGGCGGCGGCCGACGGCGTCGAGGCCCGGCTGGCTGCGCTGCTCTGGTCCGGAGACGCCGCATGACGTCGCCGCCCACCGACCACGATCGCCGGCGGCCTGCCACGTCGCTTCGGCTCGCCACGCTGGCGATCCTCGTCGCCTCGGTCGCAGCGAGCGGCGCCTCCTGCCCGCAGGTGCTTCGCGGCTACCAGATCGGCACGATGCCCCTGCCGCGAACGCTCCCCGCCCATCCGACGCTCGAACAGATCATCGCGGCCGTTCACGACAACACGCAGCGGGTGCGGAGCTGCATGGCGACGCAGGCGGTGCTGGCGGTGCCCGGCGTGCCCCGGCTCTCCGCGCGGATCGCCTGCGAGCCCCCGCGGCGCTTTCGCCTCCAGGCTCAGACTGCGATCACCGGCCCCGAACTCGACATCGGCAGCAACGACGATCTCTTCTGGCTCTGGCTGCGACAGCACAAGCCGCCGGTCGTGGCCTTCTGCCGCCACGACCAATACGCCCAATCAGCGGCCCGTCGGCTCCTGCCGATCCGCGCCGACTGGATGCCGGAGATCCTCGGACTCGTGATGTTTCGCACGGAGGACAGGCACCAGGGGCCGTTTCCGCTGCCCGACGGCCGGATTGAGATTCGCAGCACGATCAATGCCCCCGAGGGCGAACTCCTGAAGTCAACGATCCTCGACGGCACCACGGGGCTCGTGGCGGAGCAGCACCTCTTCACCGCAGCCGGGGAACGCCTCGCGAGCGTGCGAACGAGCCGGCATCGCGTCGATGCGCCGTCGGGCGCGGCGCTGCCGCACCTCGTCGAAGTTTCGTGGCCGGCCTCCGGCGTTGACTTCACGATCGAACTGACTTCGATCACCACGAACACCGCCAGCGGCGACCCGGGCCAGCTCTGGCAGATGCCCGCCTATCCGGGCTTCGAGCCGGTGGACCTCGCCGATCCGTCGGTGGTGATCGGTCCGCCGTCGCAGGCAGCCCGGTGAACCGCTGCCGAGCCCGTGTTGTGAAAGCCGACCGGCTGTAAGGCCGCGGGCTGCCGGTGGTGCGCCGCTCGGGGCTGCCCATGCCCGTCGCCGGACGTTCGCTGCGGGCATCCTGCCCTGCGCTCACTCGATGCTGCCCTCGCTTCGCCGGGCACCGATCCGCCGCAGGCGGATTGGTCGTGGCTTCGCTCGGCCAGCAACGCCGTCTCCCGGGCACGGGCAGCCCCTCGCAACCTTTTCGTAGCACAGGTTTTCAACCTGTGCCGCAGCCGACGCCTCGCGGCGTTGCGCTTGGAGCAACCGCTGCACACGGTTCATGGAGAACCCGCCTCAGCCCGCCCGAGGCTGGTGCTCGAGCCGCTTCATTTTCTCGCGGGCTCGCGAGAGGGCTGGGCCGATCGAGTTGAGCGGCATGCCAGTGAGGTGGCTGATCTCGCCGTAGCTGCGGTGCTCGAGGTGGTGGAGCCGGACGAGCCGGGCCTCGTCGGTATCGAGTCTGCGGAGCAGCGTCTCCACCTGTTCGCGATCCGCGGCCTGCGCGGTCTCGTCGGTGGCCATCACGTCGGTCCGCCGAAGCCGCGTTTGCGGCACCCGCGGCGCGGCATCACGCGCCGTGTCGGCGAGCCGTCGGGCGACGACCCGTCGCGCGATCACCGCCAGGTAGGTGGCGAGGCTCGAGCGTCCGGCAAACGACCGCAGGGCGGCGGCGTCGTCTCGCAGGCATTCGACAAGGACGTCGGCGACGAGGTCATCGCGGTCGGCTGCCGCGAGCACGAGCCCGCGCTGCCGGGCGGATCTCAAGGCGATGAAGGCGAACAACCCCGCGTAGCGGCCGACAAACTCGTCCCACGCGCCCGAAGTGCCGGCGAGGCAGGCGTCGAGGAGGCCGCGATCCTCCCCCGGGAGGGCCGAACGGGGCTCTGGCGGGCTCTTCAAGGAGGCACCTGCGGTGGCGGCCAGGGGGGCGGGTCAGGGTCGCCCCGACGCCCCCGTCGCCGGGTTCATGTTTTCCGCCCGGAAGGCCGATGGAGTTGTCATCATAGGGACGGCCGCTGGAAGCCACCAACGCCACCCGGATCCTCGCATCCCGGCCCCGGGAATCGCGGGCCGGCCAGTTCGTTGACAGGTATGCGCGATCCCCCTAGGATGCCGCGCAGATGGCCGTTCGGTGCCGGATTTCGCCGGCAGCGGCTAGGAACAGCCAAGCGCCCCACACGCGCAACAGTCACAGGAGCTGATCATGACCCACGTCGTCGCCGAGCCGTGTTTCGCCTGCAAGTACACCGACTGCGTGGTGGTCTGCCCCGTCGAGTGTTTCTACGAAGGCGACAAGATGGTCTACATCCACCCCGACGAGTGCATCGACTGCGAGGCGTGCGTGCCAGAGTGTCCGGTGGAAGCGATCTTCCACCAGGACAATCTCCCGGCGGAATGGAAAGACTTCACGGCACTCAACGCCGAGATGTCGACGCAGCTCCCGGTGATCACCGAGAAGAAGGATCCGCTCTGCTGAGACGGATCGCCCATGATCCTCGCGGTCGTGCGTGATGAGTTGAAAGCCGACCGGCCGTAAGGTCGCGGGCGCCCCACGACCTCGGTTGGCGGTTCGCCCCACGCCTTACGGCGTTGGGCTTGTACGGCATTCGCACAAGCCGAAGGCCGTAAGGCCTCGGGCGAATCACGCTCGACGCGGCCCCCGTTGCGGTTCTCCCCACGCCTCACGGCGTTGGGCTCTTACAAACGGCCGTGGATGGCTTTTTTCACAGCCATTTAGCGGAGGTCGACCAGCCAGTAGGCGTTGTCGACGAAGCTCTTCCAACTCGCGTACTTCGGGTTGCCGAGTTTGATGGAGAGCAACGGGCTCCGCTTGGGCTTCACCGGCTGACGGATGAGGTTCATGCGTGCCTCGGCTGGTGTGCGACCACCCTTGCGGACGTTGCAGGCGACACAGGCGCAGACGATGTTTTCCCACGTCGTCGAGCCGCCCCGGCTCCGCGGCACGACATGGTCGAGCGAGAGTTCGCTGGTCGGAAAACCGTTGCCGCAGTACTGGCAGAGGTTGGCATCGCGGGCGAAAACGTTGCGACGGTTGAAGCGGAGACCCTGCCGCGGGCCGCGGTCGCACGAGATCAACCGGATCACCCGAGGCGCCTGCAATTCGTAGCCGACGGCCCGGATCCAGTCCTGATCTGGGCTGCGATACGACGCGCGAATCGAGGAAAGCTCACGCCACGAATCGAGGTCGTAGGCCGCATACTGGCCCTCCTCGATGTGAACGACTTCGGCCAACTCACGGAACAGGAGCGTGACTGCCCGACGCACGTTCGTGATGTGGACCGCCACGAACGAGCGATTGAGCACCAGCACGCTCAGCCCGAGCGTCGGCGATTGATGCGCCGGCACCGCGAAAGCATGCGAGGACATGGCGAAACGAGATCCTCTGGGGTGGCCTTCAGTCTAGCGGCGGGGCCGCTCAGCTGACAAACCGGCCGAACACCCCGTCTCCGGTGCTTGCTTCGGCCGCAGGATGTGGTCACACTCAGAGCATCATCACGACGCCGCCGATGACCGCCGCGAAAAGCGGGTGTGTTCGGCAGGGCAAGGCCTAAAATCGGAGGACTCGATGCTTCATTACTCGTGCGACATGTGCAAGCGGCCCATCGCGGCCGGCACGGACCTGCGGCATGTTGTGAAGATCGAGGTGTTTCCTGCCGTTGAAGATCAGTCGTGCGGTTGCCCCGGCGGCACCTCCAGCGACCACGACTCCGACAATCTCGACGAGATGCAGGAGTTGCTCGAGCGGCTCGATGAATCGGAACTCGCCGATCTCGAAGATGACACCCGGTCGCTGCGGTTCGACCTCTGCGATGACTGCCGCCAACGGTTCGTGAAGAACCCGCTCGGCGCGAAGGGTGGCAAGCAACTCGACTTCAGCAATAACTGAATTCACGCCGCAGCGGCCTCGTGCCCGCTGCGGCTGTTGGTATCGGCGACATCCTGTCGCCGTGGAGTTCAGCGTGTGGAGCGGCATCCTGCCCGCTGCATTCACGCCGCAGCGGCCTCGTGCCCGCTGCGGCTGTTGTTATCGGCGACATCGTGTCGCCGTGGAGTCTTAGTCTTGCGTGGGGAGCGAGGGGCTGCCCGTGCTCGGGAGCAGGCGTTGCTGGCCGAGCGCAGCCACGACCAATCCGCCTGCGGCGGATCGGTGCCCGGCGAAGCGAAGGCAGCATCAAGTGAGTGGAGCCCAGGATGGGCGCAGCGAACGTCCGGCGACGGGGCATGGGCAGTCCCGAGCGGGGAATCGAGCAGGTTGAAAACCTGCGGCCACCAGCAGCATGAGGGTTCCGTTCGGACCGCGTCCCGCGTAATCTGGCGGGTCCACGGATTGCCCACCCCATTCCCGCCCACGGAGCATGCCCGCGATGGCCTCGTCGACCCTCAAGATCGCCGCGATTCCCGGTGACGGTACCGGCCCCGAAGTGACCGCCGAGGCGCTCAAGGTGCTCGACGCCGTCTCGAAGATCGACGGCTTCGCCTACGACGTGGAGATGCTCGACTGGGGTGGTGACCGCTACCTCAAGACCAGCGAGATCGTGCCCGAAGGCGGACTCGACCTCCTGCGCACCAAAGACGCCGTCTTCCTCGGCGCGATCGGCCATCCGGGTGTGGCCCCCGGCATCCTCGAAAAGGGGCTGCTTCTGGAACTGCGGTTCAAGCTTGATCAGTACATCAACCTCCGCCCCGTGAAGCTTCTGCCGGGTGTCGAGACGCCGCTGGCCGGCCGCGGCCCGAAGGACATCGATTTCGTCGTCGTCCGCGAGAACACGGAAGACCTCTACTGCGGCGTCGGCGGCTATCTCAAGAAGGGCACGCCCGACGAGGTGGCCGTGCAGCAGGCGATCTACACGCGGAAGGGCTGCGAGCGGTGCATCCGCTGGGCCTTCGACTACACGCGGAAGCGGAACAGCCCCAAGAAGACGCTCACGCTCGTTGCCAAGACCAACGTGCTCACGTTCGGCCACGACCTCTGGTGGCGGACGTTTCAGGAGGTGGCCAAGGACTACCCCGACGTGAAGACCGACTACAACCACGTCGATGCCTGCTGCATGTGGATGGTGAAGAACCCTGACGCCTTCGACGTGATCGTGACCACCAACATGTTCGGC